>NZ_FYBO01000009.1:0-118970 GCF_900186135.1 Listeria sp. ILCC792 | reverse complement strand
CAGCGTTCGTCCTGAGCCAGGATCAAACTCTCTTTAAAATAAATCGAATTTGAATACTTATTCAACACCGTGAATAAGTTTCCTTAGCGTCACAAATTGACTTTGCTAGCTTGTTTCTTACTTTTTTTGGAAACATCTTTTTGTTTCCTGTCCTATGAATTGATTGGTGAAACATCTGTTTCATCGCTTTTTCATCTTCGTTTTGTTCAGTTTTCAAAGGTCACATTGCTTCTTTCAGCAACTCTTATATCTTACACCAGTCAGTATGTAAAGTCAATACTTTTTTTATTTCTAAAAAACTTTTTCAACCTCCACACATTTGGCTGGAACGTTTATAAATATACCATGTTTCAAAAGGCTTTGCAAGCATATTTACAAAAGTTTTTTCTCTTAGGAAAAATTGTTTTTTTACAGAAAATTATCCTCCGTTTAACTTTTAAAAAAGCGTGTAGCAATTTATAAATGCTACACGCTTTTTATTAGTCTCTATGTTTCATCGTAGGGAACAGCAATACATCTCTAATTGATGGCGCATTTGTAAGCAGCATAATCAAACGGTCCATGCCTATCCCTAAGCCGCCGGTTGGGGGCAAGCCTTGTTCAAGCGCTACTAGGAAGTCGTCGTCCATTTCGTGGGCTTCGTCATTTCCTTGTTCGCGTTCGATTAGTTGGGATTCAAAACGGGAGCGTTGGTCAATTGGGTCGTTTAGCTCCGAAAAGGCATTTGCGTGTTCGCGCCCGACAATGAAGAGTTCAAAACGGTCGGTGAAACGACTGTCAGTTTTACTCATTTTAGCCAGAGGAGAGATTTCAACTGGGTGTCCATATACGAATGTTGGTTGAATGAGCTTTTCTTCGACGAAAGTCTCGAAAAATTCGTTTAGAATATGGCCATATGTCATGTGTTCTGTGATTTCGACATTGTGTTTTTTCGCAAGTTCGCGAGCTTCTTCAGTTGTGACATTCCATAAATCAACACCTGCATATTCTTTGACAGCGTCTGCCATGTGGATTCGCGTCCAGCCTGGTGCTAGTTTTACTTCGTGTTCGCCGTAAGTTACCGTTGTTCCACCTGTAGTTTTTTCCGCTACGTAGGATACGAGCCCTTCGACTAAGTCCATCACATCTTCAAAATCCTCATATGCAGCATAGGATTCAAGCATTGTGAATTCTGGGTTATGGCGAGTTGAAATTCCTTCGTTGCGGAAAACTCGGCCGATTTCGTAGACTTTGTCCATACCTCCTACGATAAGGCGTTTTAAATGGAGTTCTAGTGCGATACGCAAATACAAGTCCATATCAAGCGCGTTGTGGTGCGTTGTAAATGGTTTCGCGGCTGCTCCGCCGGCAACAGTGTGCAACACCGGCGTCTCGACTTCTAAATAACCGTGATCATCTAAATAGTCGCGTGTATATTTTAAAATTTTGCTACGCATAACAAAACGCTTTTGGCTTTCTTCGTTGGTAATGAGATCTAAATAGCGTTGACGGTATCTTTGCTCCACATCTTTTAAGCCGTGGTATTTATCTGGAAGCGGGCGAAGCGCTTTTGTCAGCATCATAAAATCCGTTGCTTTAACCGAAAGTTCCCCAGTGTTTGTGCGGAAAACAGTTCCTTTAATGCCAATGATATCGCCTAGATCCGCTAGTTTAAAGACATCGTATTTTTCCTCACCGATATTATCTTTGCGGATGTATATTTGAACTTGGTGGAAACGATCCTGAATGTGCGTGAAGCCAACCTTCCCTTTTACGCGTTTTGTCATGATTCGTCCCGCGACAGAAACTTCGATATTTGCTTCTTCTAAGTCTTCCTTTGATTTGTCCTTGTATTTTACTTCCATTTCTTCCGGGCTAATGGAACGGACAAATTTTTCACCAAAGGGATCTACACCGATATTCCGCAAAGTATCAACTTTTTCACGGCGAACGATTAACTGATCATTTAATTCTTCGTGGTTTTCGTGAGTCATATCATGACACTCCTATTCTTTTCATTATAAACAGATGATTTCATTATACGCTTTTTATATACTATTTTTCCACCCTAATTATAGAAAAAGTTGACACAAATTTGCGTGCCAACTTTTAAAAGTGAATTTAAGACGGTTTAATCAGGTTTTTCTCTTCATATTGATTAACGAAATCAAGTAGAATTTTTTCCATTTCTGCCTTTTCAGTCGCTTGATTCACCGCAACTTTTGCTCGAGTGCTCCCACGCGCGCCTTTTAAATAGTAAGCGGCATGTTGACGAAACTCACGAACCGCAATATTTTCACCTTTAAGTGCGATTAAGCGGTCTAAGTGGAGCAAGGCCGTTTCAATTTTTTCGCGCGGTTCTGGTTCTGGCATAAGTTCGCCCGTCTCCAAATATTTCACCGTACGATAAATCATCCACGGGTTCCCAAGTGCAGCACGACCAATCATGACACCGTCAGCACCCGTTTCTTCAAGCATTCGTTTGGCATCTTCTGGCGTTTTCACATCGCCGTTTCCCATAAACGGAATTTTGATAGCCTTTTTTACATCGCGCAAGATATCCCAATTTGCGACACCTTCGTACATTTGTACACGCGTCCGCCCGTGCATCGCAATTGCTGCGGCACCAGCGCTTTCAGCAGCCAAGGCATTTTCTACAGCAAAAACATGCTCATCATCCCAGCCAATACGCATTTTCACGGTAACTGGCTTGTCAATTGCCGCCACGACTGCTTTTACCATATCGTGCACTTTGTTCGGGTCAAGCAACCATTTGGCGCCCGCTTCACATTTAATAATTTTATTAACTGGACAGCCCATGTTAATGTCGATAATGTCCGCCGTCGTATTTTCTGCAACAAATTTCGCAGCTTCCACAAGCGTTTCCTTCTCACCGCCAAAAATTTGTAAGCTTAACGGCTTTTCTTTTTCATCTATATAGAGCATATCAATCGTTTTTTGGTTGCGGTACTCAATGCCTTTGCCGCTAATCATTTCGCAGCACACTAGGCCAGCACCAAATTCTTTCACTGTAAGTCTAAAAGCGGAGTTTGATATTCCGGCCATCGGAGCAACGACTACACGGTTTTTAATCTCCACATCACCAATTTGAAACATGCTTTTAAAGCCCCTTCCTCTTTCCTTTTTCATACGCTAGTGTTATGTTAACACAGTTTAAAAGTTTCGCAAGTGCTTTTTTTACCACTTTAGATGAAAATTTGTCCGTTTTATCCCTTGATTTTCGATTAATTTTTCAACTAAGTAAGTTTTGGCGACTTCCTCCGCAATTTCTGAAAGAGGCAACATCACAAAGGCTCTTTCCTGCATAAAAGGGTGTGGAATTTTGAGTTTTTCGGTATCGATTTGAATGTCATCATAGAGCAAAACATCTACATCGATGAGCCGCGGTCCCCATTTAAACAAGCGCACGCGACCGAGTTCCTTTTCAACATTTAAACATGTATCGAGAAGCGCTTCTGGCGCGAGGCTTGTCTCGATTTGAACGGCAATGTTAAAAAATATATCCTGATCCTCATAACCAACTGGCTCCGTTTGGTAAACACTGGAAACTTTTTCAACAGTGATGTTCGGATTTTCTGCCAGCAATTTAACCGCTTGCGTGAGATTTTCCAACTTTTCACCAATGTTAGAACCGAGAGATAAAAATGCTTGCGCCATTTAGTCCACACTCCGCTCACGATAAATTTCAACCGCAACAGAATGATAATGGCCCGGAATTGGCGGATTCGGTTTAATGACTTTCACTGTGACGGCTTCAAGCTTTGCATAATCTCGCAAAACTTCCGTAGCAATTGTTTCCGCAAGTGCTTCAATCAATTTGAACTCGCGCGCCTCAGTAATTTCCTTCACCGTTTCGTAAACGTCCGCATAACTTACCGTATCCTCAACGCTATCCGTCCGCCCTGCTTCTTTCGTCGATAAATGAAGCACCAGAGACACTTGAAAAACTTGCCCCAACTGGTTTTCTTGCGGCAAAACACCATGATAACCATAGAAATTTAGTTCATTTAAGTAGATTTTATCCATTTTCTCACCCTTTTTCGTTTTTTAAAGCAATATGTCCCATAATAGCATCTGTCATTCTAACCATTCTTGCTATTTCAAGCACATCGTGAACACGAACAATACGACAGCCTTTCGCCAGACCGTACACGACGGTTGCTCCCGTGCCTTCAATACGATCGTTTGTTTCTAGGTTTAAAACTTGACCGATTGTTGACTTACGGCTCGTTCCAAGTAAAACTTCAAAGCCTAGCGCGACAATTTCGTCAATGCGGCGTAGGACTTCCAAATTTTGCTCAACCGATTTTGCAAATCCAAATCCCGGATCTAAAATAATATGTTCATCTTTAACGCCAGCCCGCCGACAAATTGCAACACTTTCTTCTAAGTCAGCCTTCACTTCTTCCATAAAATTTTCATAATCCCGGTCCATTCGGTTATGCATCAAACAAATCGGAATATCATATTTAGCAGCAATTGCCGCCATTTTAGAATCTTTTTTCGCGCCCCATTGATCATTTAACAGATCGGCACCAGCGAGCACTGCTGCTTCCGCCACCTCACTGCGCCATGTATCAATGGATAAATATGTATTTGGCAGCGCCTTGCGTAGAGCTTTAATAACAGGAATAACACGGTTTGTTTCCTCATGAATCGAAACCTCCGAATGTCCCGGGCGAGTGGAAACACCACCAACATCAATAATACTAGCACCATCTCGCACCATCTTTTCAGCATGTAAAACAGCTTCCTGCACGTCCATATATGCGCCACCATCTGAAAATGAATCTGGTGTAATATTTAAAATCCCCATCACTAGACTGGTTTGTGACTTTTCCCATTTTTTAACCAATAGCCTCACCTCTCTTCATTATTATAGCATCAAAATAGCTCATAGCAGCCTCTTTTGTTTTAAAGCACATAAAAAACCAACGTGGAAAAGGGAGTAAACCACGTTGGTCAAAAAGGGAGTTTTGGGATTTTCATTTAAAGGGGAGAAATGAAAATGTTTTGTTGTTGTTAGCTTATGACTATATAATAAACAGATTTCCCTAAAATCTACTGTGAGAAAAATGAAAGTTCATTAAGAAATTAATTTTTTTCTTCTCATTCTATTTTTTATTCCATAAAGATAGTAAAACTTCGCCAAATCTAGCTTTATCAGTGATTCTATAGCCACCTCTTGAATGAAAAGGTATAATAAAATGATTGTCTACCTTTGACGAATTTCGTTAGAGGGCAGGTGCACACATGGCAATTCTATATACCAGTTTAATTGCGCCGATTGTAGTTGGTTGCGTAATTACGCTTTTCAAACACATATTAGAAGGTCGGCGTAATGGAAATTAGACGACAACAAACTTCTGAACCCATAAAAAATACCCTAGCTCTGACCAGTTAGGGTATTTGGGTGTCACAATGACAATTCTTATACAACTATATTTTAACAGATTTCAAAATCTTTGCGAATATACGTTTTCTTTTAGACATAAAAAACCAGTGTGGAAAAGGGAGTAACCACACTGGCTAAAAAAGGGAGTTTTGGGATTTTCATTTAAAAGGGGAAAATGAAAATGTTTTGTTTGTTGTTAGCTTATAACTATATAATAAACAGATTTCCCTAAAATCTTCTGTGAGGAAAATGAAAGTTTGTTAAGAGTTTCATTTTCTTTTTTTCATTTTACGCAAACAAAAACCAATGCGGAAAAAAGGGAGTAAACCGCATTGGTCCAAAAGGGAGTTTTGGATTTTCATTCTAAAAAGGGAAAGAAATGAAAATGTTTTGTTTGTTGTTAGCTTATAAATGCATCATACGCGCAAAAAAAGTGTTTCTACTGTGTAGAAGATTAGAAAAAGATTAGAATTTTATTTCTATACATAAAAAGAGATGAGTGACGACACTCATCTCCTTCTATTATCTATTACTCATCAAAATTATATAACGCAGTGCTTAAATAGCGTTCACCGTTGCTCGCCACAACTGCAAGCACTTTTTTCCCTTCGCCAAGCTCCTTAGCAAGGTCTAAAGCAGCTTTAATTGTCGCTCCAGAAGAAATCCCAACTAAAATCCCTTCTTTTTTCGCAACTTCACGCGCGGTAACTAGAGCATCTTCACTAGCCACTTTAAGGACACCATCATATACTTTTGTATCCAGTGTATCTGGAACAAATCCAGCCCCAATGCCTTGGATTTTATGCGGCGAAGGAACACCACCACTTAATACAGGCGATTCTTCTGGTTCTAAAGCATAGATTTTAATATCCGGATAATTTTTTCGTAACACGTGTCCTGCACCAGTAACAGTACCACCAGTTCCTACGCCGGAAATGAACGCGTCAAGCCCATCTTTACCGAAAGCTTCGACAATCTCTGGACCAGTCGTTTTTTCATGAACCTGTGGGTTTGCAGGGTTGTGAAATTGTTGCGGGATAAAATAACCATGTTCTTTAGCAAGTTCATCTGCTTTTTGAATGGCCCCTTTCATACCGTCTGCACCTTTTGTGAGCACAAGTTCTGCACCGTATGCTTGAAGAAGTTTACGTCTTTCAAGGCTCATTGTATCTGGCATAACGAAAATTGCATGGTACCCTTTTGCAGCTGCTACCATCGCAAGACCAATTCCTGTGTTTCCACTTGTCGGCTCAATGATTGTATCACCAGGCTTCAAGACACCTTCTTTTTCAGCTGCTTCAATCATAGCATTTGCAATGCGATCTTTCACGCTCCCACCTGGATTTTGAAATTCTAACTTCACATAAACGTCCGCACTACCTTTTTCCGGTAAGCGATTTAACTTTACAATAGGGGTATTTCCAATTAATTCTGTAATTGAATTCGCAATTTTCATTTCAACACTCCTCCAAATAGCTTTTCTTTTACTTTACCTAATTCCGAGTTGTTTTGTCAATTTTAAAAATCGATTGGGAATCTTTATCGTTTGAAACAGCTTTCTAATGTATTTTTATGGTAAGAATGGTGGCGACGAGTGATTAAATAAAAAATCATCCGCATAACGCGGATGATTTTTTATTTCGCTTCTTCATATAAACTTTCCAACTCTTCTTCCGAAAAATGGTAATGGTTTCGGCAAAAATGGCATTCCGTTTCCGCCCCGTGTTCTTCATCAATCATTGCACGAATTTCGTCTTTGCCTAATGAAATAATCGCTGTTTTAAAGCGCTCTTTTGAACAGTTGCATTCAAAACGGACAGGAATCGTTTCTAAAATTTTTACTTTTTCAGCACCACCCGCAAGAAGCGCGATGATACTTTCTGGTGTTTCCCCGCTATCAATCATGCGCGAAACAGTTGGGCATTTCGCCAAATTCTTTTCGATTTCGGTAATTAGCGCGTCATCAGCACCTGGCAGAAGTTGCAGCATAAAACCGCCGGCCGCTTTGATTGTCGTATCGGGATTAACAAGGACGCCTACACCTACAGATGAGTTGATTTGTTCGGAGTTTGCCAAATAATACGTGAAGTCCTCAGCAATTTCCCCTGATACAATTGGAATTTGGCCAGTAAAATTTTCGCCAAAACCTAAGTCTTTTACAATAGAAAGCGTTCCTTCTGTCCCAACGCCGCGGCGCACATCTAGTTTCCCGGCTTCATTTAAATCCGCAAAATTGACGTGCGGATTAGTGACGTAACCGCGGACCCCACCTTGCGTATTACTATCCGCAATAATTGCGCCGATTGGGCCATTTCCTTCAATTTTTGCTGTGATTTTCTGATTTTCTTTTTGCATCGCACCTAAAAAGAGCGTCGCTGTCATCGTACGGCCAAGCGCAGCGGAAGCTACCGGCCACGTATCATGGCGCCTTTGCCCTTCGCTAACTGTTTCTGTTGTAATCGCTGCATAAATTCGCACGCGACCATCATATGCTAAAGCTTTCACTAAATAATCGTTCATTTCTTTTCTCCTTTATTTCGCTTATATAATACGTACAATCCTTTTAATGTTAAAAAGGGATCCACCACATCGACAAGTGTCGATTTCTCAGTAATCAGACGCGCCAAACCACCAGTCGCGACAACAATTGGGTTTGTTCCGGCTTCTTTTTTCATCACCGAAATAATCCCTTCACATTGGCCGATGAAGCCATAAAAAATGCCGGCCTGCATAGAGGTCACTGTCGTCTTGCCAATTACGTTTTGCGAAGCTTTTATATCCACCCGAGGTAGTTTTGCGGCGTGATTGTACAGTGCTTCCGTCGCCGTCATGATGCCTGGTGCAATTGCTCCGCCTTGATAGGTGCCTTTTTCGTCAATGTAGCAAAATGTTGTGGCTGTGCCAAAATCAACAATAATAATCGGGCTTTTGTATTCTTCAAGAGCCGCGACCGCATTCACAATTCTGTCGGCACCCAGTTCCCGCGGATTTTCCACTTTTAAATTCAAACCCGTTTTAATCCCTGGCCCGACAACGAGCGGTTCAACTTGGAAATAGCGTGTGCTCATCGTTTGAACAGCATGCATAACGGGTGGCACTACCGAACAAATCACAACGTCCGTCACTTGTTCTGGTAATATTTTTTCATGGTTTAAAAAGCTTAATACGAGCATCCCTAATTCATCTGCCGTCCTCGCCTTATCTGTCGCAATCCGAAAAGTCCGCTTCAACTCCTCACCGTCATAAACCCCAAACGTGCAATTTGTATTTCCTACGTCGATGACTAAAATCATTGCTTTCACACCTCGTTTTTGTTCTAAGAAAGGACTAAGCACGTATGCTTAGTCCTTTCTATTATTATTCGTTGTCTTTTTTATCTTGTGGTTTTTCTTCTGCACTTTCAGCTTCTTCTGATGTCGTTTCTTGCGTTTTCTCTTCAGTTGCTTCTTCGTGCTTCAATTCCGCTTTTTCTTCATCAAAAGATTTTGGTTCTTCATCATCTTTTTCGGAAGGATATTCTTCAACCGTTAATGTATCCGCATCTGGAGGCATTACACCGTCATCAAATAGCGAACGAATTTGGCGAGCATCTAGCGTTTCCACTTCAAGAAGTGTTTCCGCGATTAGAACATGTTGCTCTTTATGTTCTAAAAGAATATTTTTGGCGCGATCGTAACAGTAGCGAATAAGGCTTTGAACTTCTGTGTCAATTTCATAAGCAATCTTATCAGAGAATCCTTTATCGCTCCCGAAGTCGCGACCCATGAACACTTGACCGTTTCCTGATGTGAATTGAAGCGGTCCAATTTTATCACTCATACCCCATTCTGTTACCATGCGGCGTGCAATTTCTGTTGCGCGTTCAAAGTCATTACTTGCGCCTGTTGTAACTTCACCGAACGTAATTTCTTCAGCAACACGTCCACCAAGCAAGCCCGTAATTCGGTCAAGAAGTTCTGCTTTCGTCATTAAGAAGCGGTCTTCTTTCGGAAGCATGACAGCGTAACCGCCGGCTTGTCCACGTGGAACAATGGTTACTTTATGAACTGTTTCGGCTTCATCAAGCACCATACCGACAACTGTATGTCCACTTTCGTGGTAAGCAACTGTGCGGCGTTCTTTTTTAGAAATAACGCGATTTTTCTTAGCAGGACCAGCAATAACGCGGTCGCTCGCTTCGTCTAAATCACTCATATCAATTTGCTTTTTATCAGCACGAGCAGCAACTAATGCCGCTTCATTTAGTAAGTTTTCTAGGTCTGCCCCGGAGAAACCAGGCGTACGTTGCGCAATCGCTTTTAAATCAACACTTTTGGCTAAAGGTTTGTTTCTAGCGTGTACGCGTAATACTGCTTCACGGCCTTTTACGTCTGGGCGGTCAACCATAATTTGACGGTCGAAACGGCCTGGACGAAGAAGGGCTGGGTCAAGTACATCTGCACGGTTCGTTGCTGCGATAATGATAATACCTTCATTACCACCGAAACCATCCATTTCAACGAGCAATTGGTTAAGCGTTTGTTCACGTTCATCGTGACCACCGCCCATGCCAGCACCACGCTGACGACCTACAGCATCAATTTCATCGATAAAGATAATACATGGCGCATTTTTCTTCGCATTTTCGAACAAATCACGAACACGGCTCGCACCGACACCAACAAACATTTCTACAAAGTCAGAACCACTGATTGAGAAGAATGGCACACCCGCTTCTCCTGCTACAGCACGGGCAAGTAACGTTTTACCTGTTCCCGGTGGTCCGACTAAAAGCACACCTTTTGGAATACGTGCACCTAAATCAGCAAATTTACGCGGATCTTTCAAGAACTCAACCACTTCAACAAGTTCTTGTTTCTCCTCATCTGCTCCTGCAACATCTGTAAATCGCACTTTCTTCTTATCGTCATTGTAAAGTTTTGCTTTGCTCTTACCAAAGCTCATCACTTTACCACCGCCGCCACCTTGTGACTGGCTCATTAAGAAGAAGAACAGGATAATGATAATTAGGAACGGAATAATGGAAGAAAGGAAGGTAACCCATCCATTATTTTGTTTAGCTGGGACAACTTCCCATTTAGTTTTATTGCTATCTGCTTCTTTTTGCATATCCGTTAATAGCGTATCACTACTAAGCGCATAAGTTGTGAAGGCCGTATCACTTTTATTTTGGCCTAATACTTTCTTATCATCCTCTGATGATTTATCTGAAGATTTAAATTCACCTTCAATTGTATAAACACTGCGATCAGGTTGGATAGTAAATGATTTTACATCCCCGTCCTCCAGTTTCGTCATAAACTCTGAATAACTAATATCCTTGGCTGCCTCTTTATTATTGTTAAAGGAAGCTACAATTCCAATGATGACTAGGAATATTATGACATAAAATATTGCATTTCTAAAAAATCTGTTCATTCCGTACCTCCTCCCACGTAAGAGCCTGGATTATACTTTTAAAATTGGCTTCAAGGAAACAACAAACTTTTCCCTATTTTTCCGAAAAAACACATCCGAAATTCAATTTCTCTCACGAAGATTCATTTATTAGTAAAGTCATTCCCCAATAGGTATTATGAGCTAAAAAACTAAGATTAATAATAGCATAACGCTGGCGTGTTGCCTACTAATTTGCATATTTCGCAAAATTTCTACTTACTTTATCAACCTTTTTACTTATACTTTACATTTTAGCAAAAAAGCGTGGCAAAAGTGAAATTTTATCACTCCGAATAAATTTCCGGTTTTAAAACACCAATATACGGTAAGTTACGATATCTTTCAGCAAAATCAAGTCCGTACCCAACGACAAATTCATTTGGGACAATAAACCCAACATAGTCGGCATCAATATCAACATTTCGGCCTTCTGGTTTATCGAGTAACGTTACGAGCTTCACCGATTTTGCTTTTCGATACTTAATCAAGTCTACTAAATAACTAAGTGTACGTCCGCTATCAATAATATCTTCTACAATTAAAACATCTCGTCCTTCAACAGATGTATTTAAATCTTTAATGATTTTGACTTCACCAGACGAAACCATGCCATTTCCGTAACTTGAAACGTCCATGAAATCCATTTCTAAGTAGGTGTCGACTCGTTTAATTAAATCTGTCATAAACGGCGTTGCACCTTTTAACACGCCAATAACTAGCGGATTACGTCCCTCATATTCTGTCGTTAACTCAACACCAAGCTCACGAATCTTCTTTTGAATTTCCTCTTCACTAATTAGCACCTTTTGAATATCGTTATGCATGCTTTTCTTTCCTCCTAAATTCTTGCTATACCTCATAATAAATTGCTTTTTTTCGCGACTTGGTTTTACAACATAACAGGATTCCTTAACACCTGGCACCCACAAAACTTTCCCATTATCATCTGTTACAACAGGAATCGTATCTCGTAAGAATTTAGGGATTTTAGCATCGATAAAAATGTCTTTTAATTTTTTCGTCCCGCCAGTCCCTTTGAGTGTCATTCTGTCACCCGGAAGGCGATTACGAATAACAAGGGGTAAGGAAACGGCCTCAGCATCTATAATAATGCCATTTAGGCCTGCTGTTTGAACGACAGAGCTTTTTTGTCGCATTTTAAAAACAGAACCGTCTAACATTTCAATCCGATCATTCGGAGCTATCTGATAATAAAATTCCTTCTTTACCTCTTCTTTATAGAAAAATGCTTCTAGTTGGTCATATGTACGCCTAAAGATGACGTTTTTTGGCAAATTGAGTGTGGCAGAAGGATTATTTCCATGAATAACACCATAAATTGCTTCTATATGACGCTTTGAAATATCTTGAATATCATTATTATACAGATATTTTAATAGTAAATGAATTATGCGCCGTTGTAAAGGATTCGCCATATTTTCTACTGCATTTCGCTCTATTTTAACAAAGCCCTCTTCTTTTACAGCAATTTTCTCAAATTCGGACAGTGCCATTTCATCTAAAAAGTGAAAATCCTCCCACGTTTCATCCGAAAAATTTTTAAAATGCTCAGCAATGCCAACGTTTTCCTTTTCAAGTAGCGGAACAATATGTTTTCTAAAACGATTCCGCGTAAAATTATCCATTTCATTAGATGCATCGACAACAAATGGAAGCTTATGTTCCGACGTATAGGCTAAAATATCTTTTTTCGAAACGGAAAGAAACGGACGAATAACATGACCTTCACCTAGCATACGCATCGGACGGATTCCAGAAAACCCCGTACCCGAACTTCCGCGAACAAGACGCATCAAAATCGTTTCAATTTGATCATCAGCATGGTGCGCAAGCGCAATTTTCTGAATCCCCGACTCCAGCATCGACTCCTCAAAAAAACGATACCTCACAAGACGCGCCGTCTCTTCAATCCCTCTTTTTTCAGAAACCGCCAAGCTCTGAACGTCTACTTTCTTTTGGATAAAAGCAAGATTGTGCCTCTCCGCAAAGCTGCGAACGAAATCCGCTTCCTCGTCTGACTCAGCGCGAAGCAAATGATTCACGTGGAGAACAACTAGATTGTTTGCGCCTTGGCGATTCATTAGGAAATGCAGCAACGCCAAAGAATCCGGACCACCTGAAACTGCGACAAGCAACTTTTCATTTGGCCGGATTAGGTCATATTTCACTATTTCATTTTCAACACGTCTTAAAAAATCATCCATGAAAAAAGACCTTTCTTCCATCTTTATATGAGAAAACAAGGATGGGCTTCACCCATCCTAATTTATTTCTATAATCGGTTTAGCCGCGACGAGCGCCACGACCACCACGTTTTGATTCTGTTTGACGTTTAATTGTCGATAGACGATCTTCACTATCTTTTAAAAATTGAGCCATGATATCTTCAAAATTCTCCGCTGGCTTCGCACTTCTTACCGGCTTCTTATTGAATTTAGGCTTCTTATCGTAATTGCGTTCTGGACGCTCTGGACGATCTACAGCTTTACGAATTGAAAGACCAATTTTCCCGTCATCAGAAACATTCATAATTTTAACGGTAACTTCATCCCCAACAGTCAAAATATCATTAATATCTTTCACATAATTATCTGCAACCTCACTAATATGGACCAGACCTGTTTTGCCACCTTCAAGCTCCACAAACGCTCCAAAATTAGTAATCCCAGTAACTTTCCCTTGCAACTTGTTGCCTACTTCGATCGACATAAAAAAAAGCTTCCTCCTTAAAAATCACTCTTTACAACATTTATTATAACGTTATTTAAAGCCATGTCAAAATAGTTTGCTCTACTAATTTGACGATGTTTTTTTCTCATCATCTCCAGTTGGCGTATTAAAAATAATCTCGCCTTCCTTCGAAAGATAATACTCGCTTCTAGCTAGTTTCGCAATATAATCATCATCATGCAATTTATTGATTTGACTCTTCAAAGCTTTTTCTTCCTTTTTTGAATCAGCGAGCTTTTGCTCTGTTTTTACTTTTTCAGTTTTTTTCTCTTGTAACAATAATGCTTGTTTTGTATAAGTGAAAAATAACGCACCGAAAACAATGACTAAAACAACTACAAGGCCTGTAAGCCTTCTAGCTAAGGCAACGCGACGACGATTTTTAATTTTCTTCAACGTTTGCGTGTCTTTAATATAGCGATTCTGCATACGCGTCACATTTTTTTCATTCTTCATCTATCGCACCTCCTAGTCAAGTAAAAAGATTCTCCTATCTAAAATAATAACAATTTTTTTTCTGTTTGTCTATTGGTATCCGTGAAATCGACTATTTTTTTACAAAAATAAAAACCGTTGAAAAAACAATGACTACGTAGGCTTAAAATTCTTTTCCCATTGGTTAATTTTTTATGTTAAACTAAAACGATAATTGTCAAAACATAAAAAGGAGTATACAACATGAAAAAAATGATTTTTAGCTTGTTAATTGTTTTACCTTTAACTTTACTCGGAGGTTGCGGTAACGTAGTTGATGATGCACACGCTGGCAAGTGGTCGCTAAAAAATTTCACTCTGCTTATCGATGGTAAAGAAAGGAAAGGAAGTATTACACCCGTTGGCCATATAAAAATTTCCGCTAATGGTAAAGTCGAAGAAAAAACCATCAATGGTGATGTCAAATCAAAAGCTGACTATAAGCTTGAGCCTGTGGACGAAAAAGGAAAATATCGGTTAACGGGCGATTATAAAAAAAGTATTACCCTACCTTACAAAACGGATTTAGATAAAGAATTTGCGAAAAGTACACTTGCCGATTTGAAATCATCAGAAGAGCTTAGCGATGTTTCGGGGAAAGAAAAAAATGGCGAGTACCGTATCGAATATACCCAAAAATTTTCTACGGGCATCCGAATTAATTTAAAATTTAAAAACAAGACCCTTGTCCAAACTCAATTCAATAAAAATTACGGAAATGCAAAAAGTACCTCCATTTTCACAAAATAACTTTACTAACTTAGGAGAATTACTATATGAAAAAATTTATTTTTAGCACTCTATTTATTTTAATCCTTGCACTTCTCAGTGGTTGTGGGAGCAAAATCGACAAACAGTATGTAGGGACTTGGAATATTGAAGAATCGACCGTAACTCTTGACGACGAGGAGCCTATGACTTATGATGCGAAAGGTAGCCATGTCAAAACACATATCGAAATTTCTTCCAACGGGGAAGTGAAGCATACGGTTAAGAATATGGTTGAAACAACTATCACGAAGTATCAGACGAAACCTCGCCAAGATAAAGAGGGATATGAGTTAACAGGCGAAGTAAAAGTACTTAAAATCTATTCATATAAAACCGCTTCCGATAGAGGGAGCATCCCTACTCATTTAAATAGTCTTAAAAAAAATAAAAATATAAGTCAAATAACAGAAACCGAAAAAAATGATAAATATTATATCGAGTTTACAAAAGAAAACATTTCAGCGACGTTCAAATTATTAGACGATACACTTATATATGAGCAAGAAGATGAAGACTTTTCTTCAATAACAAACGTCCGCTCATCTTTTACAAAACAAAAAGAAGCCCAAACCAATTAACGACTTGGTTTGGGCTTTTTTTATTCAGCATCATTTCGCGTTTCGCTTATAATCGTATACATTTCTGCAGCTGCTTCTTTTCTGGCATTTTCTTCTAAACGGTCGATTTTCGCTGTCACCGTTTTTGGACCAAAGCGAATAACAAGCTCGTCACCTACTTTTACATTTGTACCTGGTTTGGCAACAACTCCGTTAATTGCAATTCGCCCTTTTTCAGCTACTTCTTTTGCAACTGTACGGCGTTTTATTAATCTAGAAACTTTTAAAAATTTATCTAAACGCATTTTTTTACACCTCTTTATTTATTTTTTACTACCTTTTGACTGAGCCATAATAATCTGGCGCCAAATGGTAGGTATGTGAAATCACGAGCAGTGAGCAGTTTGTAGCGGAGCGCGAAGATTAAAAATACGCCGCCGCCAAGTGCTACACTTAGGACTGCTTGTACGGCGCTGCCTGTTCTTGTTACGGCGGGCGCAAGCCACTCCCACAACACTGGGAACACACACATCACAAGAAGGGCGCCGCATAAATTGAAGATGGTCTGCCGTTCGAAAAATGGCACGTCGGCATTCTGCTTTAGTGCAAAATAACAAACCACTAAAATAACAAAGAGACCGCTACACGTGGCTAAAGACGCGCCGAGCGTGGCGTAACGGGGGACAAGAAATGCGTTCGCTGCACATTTTGTTATTGCCCCAATTAAAACGGCCACTGCGGGAACGGAAATCTTGCCGAAGCCTTGCAAAATGCTGCTTGTCATAATGATAAGCGAGCTCAAAAAGACGGCGGGCATAAAAAGCTGCAAGACTAGCGTGCCGTCGCTCGTTTCAAAGAGCATCTGGTTTAGCGGGCGCATGATGACGATAAGTCCGACTGTTTCTGCGGCGGATAAAATGAGTGTGAGTTTCATGCCGAGAAGCACGGAGCGTTCCAATTTTTTGCGTTCGCCGCTCACTCGTGCCGCGGTGATCATTGGTACAAGCGCAAGCGCAAGGCCGGTTGAAAGGACTAGACCGAGCTGTAAAATGGGCTGCCCTCTATCGTATACCCCTTTAAGCGATTTAGCTACTAAATCTGGAATGCCACCTTCAATCATTAGGCGATAGACTTGAAAGGAATCGAGCAGTTGGAAAATAATTAGCATGGCGCTAACTGTACAAATGGCTAGACTTTGAATGAGAAACGCCTTAGCAATTCCTCGCTTTTCAGTTTTGCTCGGGAAGCTTCCCCAAACTTTTAAGCCACCTTCGGAAAGTCTTTTCTTATGAAAATGCCTTAATATTAAGACGGCAGCAAGTCCGCCGAAAAAGGCGCCGCTCATGGCCATACTGCCTGCTGTGTAGAGACTTTGGCCGCTTTTGACTGCGAGCCATGCGCCGACGATGATGATGCCGACGCGAATGAGCTGTTCGATGGTTTGTGAAACGGCGGTTGGTATCATGTCATCTTGGCCTTGGAAATAGCCGCGCAAAAAAGCGAGTTGCGGTGTGAGCAGGAAAACAAAACTTACGGTTTGAATGAGCGGTGCAAGTTGCAAGTCGCCCATCATATTTGCAATGCTGTACGCGAAGGCAAATAGAAATAGAAACAGTAAGATGCTCACTACTCGGAGTGTCCGGTAAATGGATTGCAAAATAATTTGTTGGCGCCTCGTGTTTCCTTCAGCTTCGGCCATCATTTTCGAAATGACAACTGGGAAGCCGCCTAGCGCAAAAGTCATCGCAATCCCGTAAAACGGATAAACTTGTTGAAAAATATAAAAACCGACATCGCCGACCATGTTTTGGAACGGTACACGATAAATGGCGCTTAGAATTTTGGAAATTAGCGAGGCAATTGTGAGCCACATTGCGCCGCGCATTAAGTTTTTAATCGAGCGTTCTGACATACTATGCCGCCTTTCTGCTACATTTCCCCTTTAGTTTTCAACCTCACTCGGCTCTTTTAAAGCGGTTTTCAAGTTTTCGATGATGGCTTTCACCGCATACAGCCATTCCTGCAAACTCTTGTTTTGCACATTCATCGTGAGTTTTAGGCAAGTCCCTTCCATGCCAACACCAACATTTCTCCCGTATTCCGAAATCACTTCCATCACTTTGTCGCCGCGAATATTTCCCGTTCCTTTTTCCGAGAAGAGAATCGTGATTTTTTTCGCTTCTTCCTTGATTAGCTCTACACCAACAAGAAGCGCATGCACACGAAGTTCTGTCACCGTAAATAAGTACTCCACTTCTTCTGGATATTCCCCAAAACGATCCATCATATCGCTTTTCAGCGATTCAAGTTCTTCCACATCTAGGACATTTCGGAAGCGTTTATACATTTCGATTTTCTGTCTGCTGTCCGTAATATAATATTCTGGAATGTAAGCATCAACTTGAATGTCGATTTCAACTGGTGCAACGGGTTCTTGTTCTTCCTTCGGCCGGCGCGCTTCAATCGCTTCTTTAAGCATTTGCGAATAAAGGTCAAATCCGACTGAATCAATAAAGCCATGTTGCTGCGCTCCTAGTATATTACCCGCGCCGCGGATAGACAAATCGCGCATCGCAATTTTAAATCCAGAGCCTAGTTCAGTAAATTCCTTAATCGCTTGAAGTCGTTTTTCAGCTTCCTCACGTAGAATTTTATCCTTTTGATACATAAAGTAAGCATAGGCGATGCGGTTCCAACGCCCAACCCGACCACGTAATTGGTAGAGCTGCGAGAGCCCCATATGATCGGCGTTTTGAACAAACAGCGTATTCACGTTTGGAATATCCACGCCCGTTTCAATAATCGTCGTCGTCACTAACACGTCATACTCCCCTTCAAGGAAGCTTAAGATGACCGATTCTAACTCGGATTCTGTCATTTGACCGTGCGCTACAGCCACACGTGCATCTGGAACGAGCATGGAAATTTCATCTGCTTTTTGCAAAATCGATTCGACTCGATTATATAAATAATACACTTGTCCCTCACGTGCTAGTTCCCGCTCAATTGCCTCGCGAACTAAAACGTTATTTTGTTCTGTAACATACGTTTGCACAGGAAATCTATTTGCCGGTGGCGTTTCAATGACAGACAAATCACGCACGCCGAGCATGGACATGTGTAACGTCCGCGGAATCGGCGTCGCCGTCAAGGTTAAAACATCAATTTTAGACCGGATTTGTTTGATTTTTTCCTTGTGCGTCACACCAAAGCGTTGTTCCTCGTCGACAATTAGGAAGCCGAGGTCGCGATATTTTACGTCTTTCGAAAGAAGGCGATGCGTCCCGACGACAATGTCCACCGTTCCAGACGCCAAACCGGAAATTGTTTCGTTTTGTTGTTTCCGCGTTCTAAAACGGCTTAATAGCCCAATATTAATTGGAAAACCTTGGAAGCGTTCTTTCATCGTTTCAAAATGTTGCTGCGCCAAAATGGTCGTCGGTACTAAAAATGCGACTTGCTTGCCGTCCATGACCGCCTTAAACGCCGCACGAAGCGCAACTTCCGTTTTCCCGTAACCAACATCTCCAACGAGAAGCCGGTCCATCGGGCGAATGCGTTCCATGTCATGCTTAATTTCCCGAATCGAACGAATTTGGTCTTCAGTTGGTTGATACGGGAATGAATCCTCAAATTCGCGCTGCATATCGCTATCCGGACTAAACGCAAAGCCTTTCTCCGCCTCACGTTCTGCGTAAAGCTTAATCAAATCATCCGCAATATCTTGCACAGACGCCTTCACTTTTGTTTTGACGCGCTTCCACTCTGAACCGCCAAGCTTATTTAATTTCGGTGCTTTCCCCTCAGCCCCTACATATTTTTGGACTAAATCGAGCTGTTCCACAGGGATAAATAATTTGTCTTCACCTTGGTAAACCAGTAGCAAATAATCCTTATGAACGCCGCTAATTTCAAGGGTTTCCATGCCGACGTAGCGTGCGATACCGTGGTTGACGTGAACGACATAATCGCCAACTTTAAGTTCCGAATAACTTTGAATTCGTTCAGCATTTGAAAGTTTCTGGCGTTTTTTAACTTTTTTCGTCTTTTTATTAAAAAGTTCCGTTTCGCTAATGATGACCACTTTTGCAAGCGGTAATTCAAAGCCGTTTTGGAAGGTACCGATGACAAATTGGACAGCGCCGTATTTTGGCACATCTTCTTCGCGCGTTAAAATGACACTTTCCATGTCATAATCTGCCAAAGTCTGTTGCATTTTAGTTGCCCGTTCTATGGAAGGCGCCAAAATGACGACCGCATAATTATTTTTGTGCCAACTATCTAATTCCGTTTTTAAAACAGACATTTGTCCGTGAAATTGTTGCATTTGTTTATAAACTAAATTGGTTGTTTGCGAAACGCGCATGGCGCTATGTGCTTTTTGGAATAACGTCAAATAAATTTTCGGCGTCCGCACGCTTTCCATAAGCTCTTTAAAATGGTGGCCCAATTTGACATCGCGCACGGTTTCTAGCCGGCTGAGCGTTTCCGTATGCCATTCTGCTTCTTCTTTTTCTAAACGTTCGTCGGTTTCTTGAATGCGTCCATACTCGTCTAAAACGAAAAGCATATCTTGTGCGGCATAGTCAAGGAGCGAGGCGGGATCTGGGTAGGCTAGTCCAATATATTTAAAGAACATATCCGGCTTTATTCCCGAACGAAGCAGTTCCAAATCCGTTTCGATATTTTCCATTAAGCCTTGCTTGTCTTCTTCGTTTTTCATGTTTTTTAACGTTGCAGCAAGACCTTTTTCAAGGCGCGTCACAATATCTGGGAAATAAGCTTGCTCAAGCAAAATTTCCGTTGCGGGCAAGATGCGAAATTCAGCAAGTTTCTGATGCGAACACTGCGTTTCAACATCGAAATAGCGAAGCGAATCAATTTCTGTATCAAAAAGTTCAATGCGCACGGGGAATTCTTCTGTGATTGGATAGACATCGATAATGCCACCGCGAATGCTGAATTCTCCGGGCGTATTGACCATACCACTCATTGTATAGCCCATTGTCACGAGGCTTTCTTTTAGCTGTTCGGGATCAATTTCCTCACCTTGAACAATTTGCAGGTTGTATTTTTTCCATAACGAAACGGGCGGAAGTATTTTTCGAAGCCCTGCTACAGGGACAACTAAAATTCCCGGTTTTTCCGAAAGAAGAAAGTCGAGTGCTTCTACGCGCTGACCGCGAAGTTCGGGGCTTGATACGCTTAGTTCGGAGGAAATGAGTTCGTCTGCCGGGTATAAAAATAGGCGGTCGAAGTCGATTAATGTGAGCAAATCATCGTACAATTTTTGCGCGTGATACAAATTATGTGTGACGAGCAACGTTTGTTTTTGTGTCGCTCCTTCAAGTACGCTCGCAAAAAGTGCGCGCGATGAGCCCGATAATCCTGTTACGAGTTGTGATTCTTTTTTATCGTTAACCGCACTAATGATTTGGCGGATTTCTTTTTGTTCAAAAATTAATTGTTTTAAACCTTTCAAAGTCAACCTCTCCTCTTCCATCTTCAATTGCTTATTTGTCAGAAAATTCCTTCTTCCCAACACGAGCAACTAAGCACGCATAAGTTAGACTTTTACTAGCTCAGCACGCTTAGTTATAGCGATTCATTACATCTAGAAACGGCATTTTAGTCGCATCTTCAATGGCATCTGCGCTTTTTTTTATGGCCGCAATTATATCTGGTTGTTCTATTTTTTGAAAATCCCCGAGCACGTAATGAATGATTTCACCTTTTGGCGGTCGGTCAATCCCTACACGAATTCGGTTAAAATCTTGTGTTTTTAAATGTTGAATCAACGAACGCATCCCGTTATGTCCACCTGCACTGCCTTTTTGCCGCAGCCTGATTTTCCCAACTGGCAAATCCAAATCATCATATACAACGATTAAATCTTCTATATCAATTTGATAATAATCCATAAGCGGACGAACACACTCGCCAGATACATTCATAAACGTCAGCGGTTTTACGAGCAACACTTTCTCGCCGTTTATTACGAGCTGACTCACCATGCCATTAAATTTCGAACTTTTCCAAGGCGCTCTAAAACGATAGCTAAGTTCATCAACTACCATGAACCCAACATTGTGCCTAGTTCGTTCATATTTTTTTCCTGGATTTCCCAGTCCAACAATCATCTTCATCCATTTATTCTCCTATGCACACGAAAACCACTTCATAAATGAACTGGTTTCACTAGAAAGTTATTGCCTAAATTATAACATGCGATTTAGAGTTTTGAAAGTTTTTCATATAGCAGAATGTAAATATCAGTTAACTAAAAAAGGGCAGATAGACATTGCAATGCCTGATATTAACTTCTATAAAATAAAAAACTCAACAATTAAGTTGAGCAGCCTTTAAGCAAGAATTCATCTGGTGATTCTATACTTTCTTCTATTGATGAGCTTTACCCCATTTAAATTACTTATTCGCTGTTTGCATTCTAAACCCTTACTTCATTTCCGTAAACAAAAATGAAGCGCAAGGTTTTCAAAACAAAAACCTTGCGCTTTTTCTTATTTATTCAACTGGCTCTTCTGCTGACCCGTGAGCTGCTTCTGGTTCGGCAACTTCTTCACCGGCTGTTGTTTCAACTTCGGTACGTGGTGCAGCAACAGTTACTACAGCTTCTTCCACGTCTGTTTTAATTTCAAAATCGGTATTTTTAGGAATATCACCCACTGCAAGTGAGTCACCAATCGCTAATTTTGTAATATCTACTTCAATTGCTTCTGGAAGCTTATCTGGCGTTGCGGCAACCGTCACTTCATAAAGGACTTGTTGCAAGACGCCGCCTTCTTTAACCCCAGAAGATTCTCCTACTAAATCAATACGCACATCTGCTTCAACTTCTTCGCTCATGTTCACGGCTAAGAAATCGACATGGATTAGTTCGTCTTTTAGTGGATCTATTTGGTATTCGTGTAAAAGAACATTTAATTTTTTTCCATCAATAGTTACTGAGAATACTGCATTACGCCCATGTTCTCGAATCGTTTTAATTAACTCAAGGGAATCAACTGAAATCGTAATATTCTCAGATTGATAACCGTAAATAATACCTGGAATACGACCTGCCACACGGATTTCTGTCACTTGCGAATGTTGTTTCGTATCTCTTTTTTGAACTTCTAAATTAGTTGCCATAAAAAATTCACTCCACTCATTCATTTTGTATTCTACAATAACTATCTTTACCCTAGTAGTAAAAGTTAAAACAATTAGAAAGTCGCCTTAAACCAAGTTTTTCGGCAAACAAGGTTTATTTTCTTTCATAAAAGGTAAACAGAAACTAGCGTGAAATTTAGTTATCATACTTCAATTTTAGCGCAATCCGATGTATTTCTCAAAAAATTACTGCGTTAATTATAGAAATATTTGGAATGGAAGAGCTTTCAAACTGTATTACAGCGTTTTCATAAATTTATTAGTACAAATTTCCAAATTAAGGACGTTCAGGGTTTCACAATGTGTAATAAAGTGTTATACTGTATTAGTAAAAAGTTTGCTAAGGAGGAAATTTAATTATGAAAGACCACCAAAAAATAATTTTAGTCGGTGATGGAGCTGTTGGTTCAAGTTACGCATTTGCTTGTGTAAATTTAAATATCGGCCAAGAATTCGGTATTATCGATATCGATAAGGACAGAACTATCGGAGATGCTATCGATTTAAGTCATGCTGTTCCTTTTTCCGCACCTAAAAAAATCTATTCCGCTAATTATAGCGATTGCCACGATGCAGATTTAGTAGTTGTCACAGCTGGTACAGCTCAAAAACCAGGCGAAACACGTCTTGATCTTGTTAATCGTAATATAAAAATTATGAAAGGGATTGTCGATGAAGTTATGGCAAGTGGCTTTGACGGGATTTTCTTAATTGCCTCAAATCCAGTTGATATCCTTACTTATGCGACTTGGAAATTCTCTGGACTTCCTAAAGAACGCGTCATCGGTTCTGGCACAAGTCTTGATACTGCTCGTTTCCGTATGTCTATTGCTGATTATTTAAAAGTAGATGCGCGTAATGTACACGGGTACATTTTAGGCGAACATGGTGACACAGAGTTCCCAGCGTGGAGCCACACAACTGTCGGCGGACTTCCTATCACAGAATGGATTTCAGAAAATGAACAAGGTGCGATGGATACGATTTTCATCAGCGTGCGTGATGCAGCCTATGAAATTATCAATAAAAAAGGCGCAACTTTCTATGGTATTGCAGCAGCTCTAGCACGTATTTCCAAAGCGATTTTAAACAACGAAAACGCAATTTTGCCACTTTCTGTCTATTTAGATGGCCACTACGGCTTAAACGATATCTACATTGGTGCTCCAGCGGTCGTTAACCGCCAAGGCGTGCGCCACATTGTTGAAATGAAACTAAATGACGTAGAAAAAGAACAAATGCGCAACTCAGCTGAAACACTTAAAAAAGTTTTAAGTGACGCAATGAAAGAAATTTAATTGAACAACACCCACGTAAAGAAGCTAGGAATCACTTTCCTAGCTTCTTTGATTTTCTTTTTAAAACGAGGTACACTAAAGAAAAATAAAGGAGGCTGACATATGATTACAACAACATCTCCAAATATTGAAGGGCAAAAAATCGTTGAGTATAAGAAAATTGTATTCGGTGAAGTCATTACAGGCGTGAATTTCGTCAAAGATATCGGTGCTGGTTTGCGGAATTTCTTCGGCGGTCGTTCGCAAGGCTATGAGGACGAATTAATTGCGGCGCGTGAAGAAGCGATTCGCGAAATGGAAAACCGCGCTGAACAACTTGGAGCGAATGCGATTATCGGCGTAGACATCGATTATGAGGTACTCGGCGCTGACAATGGTATGCTGATGGTCACAGCATCTGGCACTGCGGTTGTGATTGAAGTTCAAGATTATTAAGCGTAAAAACAAGCATACATCTAATGAAAACCATTATCCAAGATGGCATTATCACTAGATGTATGCTTCTTTATTTTTACAGAATAAAATCTAACTATAGCTTAAACTTTTTCTGATTTGAGTTCTTCCCATATTGCAATCATTTCATACGCAACATCGCGCAATGAGTATGTGGTCATAAATTGGTCTTCTGCATGCATAAAAAGAATGGAAACAGGCACTTCGTCGCCTTCAGATTCTTTTTGAATGAGTTCAACATGCTTCTTGTGCCCATCACTTAAATAGCGATTCGCCTCATCGATTTTCCCGTAGGCGATTTTAAACTTCCCCTGCCTCGCTAGCTGCATGGCTTCAATAATACAACTTCTAGCTGCGCCGACTGAACTAATAATTTCAAACGACGCTAATTCCATCCCTTCCATGAGTTAAGCCTCCTCAATCTCTATCACTGTTTCTAAAAAAGTTTCCCGGCCGTTTCCAATGAAAATATCGACTTTCCCGGGTTCAAGTTGGTATTTTTTCTGACTAGACCAAACTTCAAGTTCTTTTTTTCCAATTTTAAAGCACATCGTTTGATGTTCATTAGCTTTTAGTTCCATTTTGCAAAAGGCTTTCAATTCGCGTTTGCGCCTTGTGATACTACCAGTCCTGCCATGCACGTATAGTTGGATGACTTCTTTTCCAGTGCGCGCTGAAACGTTTGCTACGCCTACTTTCAAAATAAAAGTCTCGCCTTGTTCAAGTTTTTCTACAGAAAGAATTGATTTTTCAGTGGTTAACGACTGATATTCAAACGTGCTGTAGCTTTTTCCGTAGCCGAATGGGTATAGTGCGGCGCCGCTTTCGTCAAAGTAGTTTTCTTGGTAGACGACGTCCTTTTGGTTGTAGTACACGGGCAGTTGTCCCGTTTGGCGCGGAATGCTAACAGGCAGTTTTGCCGACGGATTGTTGTGTCCGAATAGCGTTTCCGCGATTGCTACGCCGCCTTGCGCGCCCGGATAAAACGACATAAGTAGCGCGTCTGTAGTTTCCGCGATTTCAGCGATTGCATTTGGTCGACCGGCAATGATAACAACGGTGAGCGGAATGTGTAGTTCGCGCATCTTTCGGTACAGCTCCATCTGACATTCCGGGAGTTCCAGGCTTGCCACATCGACGTTTTCGCCAGCGTCCATGTTCGGCCCCTTTGAGCTAACCGCGCCGTTTTTCAGAAATTCCATATCGAAATTTCGCGCGCTTGAACCGCCCAGCACAAGCACAATGTGGTCGGCATTCGCCGCCGCTTCTTGCGCGCGGTTTAAACTCTCTGGAAGTCGTTCGCGAATTTCAGCACCTTTTTCATGCGTAATCACCACATCATCAGGCGCCACCTGCCGCATGCCAGCTAGAACGGTCACACCGCGCCCAGCTTTTTGCGGCGCCGTATAATCGCCAAGCTGATTGTAAAGCGCATCCGCGTTCGGGCCGACGACCGCAATATTTTTTACTTTTTTTGAAAAAGGCAGCGTTTGATTTCGGTTTTCCAGCAAGCAAACACTTTCTCTGGCTGCCTCCAAATTTATCTCCCGAAAATCAACTTCCGGAACTGCCTCATCTACGTAAGGATTGTCAAACAGGCCAAGTTCAAATTTCAGGGTGAGAACCCGCCGCACAGCTCGGTCGATTATTTTTTCTTCCAAAAGACCATGTTGAAAAGCCGATTCAATGTGCGGGTAAACTTCGTCCCACAAACTTAAATCCACCCCGGCTGAAAGCGCCATTTTAGCGGCCGCCTCTTCAGTGCCACCAAGCATCAAAAGTCGGTCGAGTGCGCAGCCATCTGCCATAACGACACCCGAAAACCCAATTTCCGTTCGCAAAATATCCGTCAAGAGCGCCTCGTTCGCATGACAAGGGATGCCGTCGATTTCATTGTACGCTGCCATGACGCCCTTTGCCGCTTTCCCAGCAACCATCGGCGGTAAAAATATCTCTCTAAGTTCGCGCTCCCCAATTGAAACCGGCCCCGAATTGTGCCCGCCAACCGGCTCACCTTGCGCCGCAAAGTGTTTCAGCACGACAGCAATTCGCTGATTTTCCTGCATGCCCGAAACAAGCGCCTCCGTCATCTCACCCGCCAAATACGGATCCTCGCCAAAACACTCCTCCGAACGCCCCCATCTCGGGTCACGTAAAACATCAAGCGCTGAGGCTAAAGCTAGATGGACGCCTTTCGAGGCAATTTCCTCCGCCACGGCTCTCGCCGTCCGTTTTTGAAGCCCCTTATTAAATGAAGCCCCTTTCGCGAGATTGACCGGATACGACTCACTTTCGACCGCCTGGTGCCCATGTGGCACTTCTTCTGAAAGAAGCATTGGAATACCAAGACGCGTGTTTTCCATTACATATTTTTGAAGTAAATTTGCGGCCTTCGCAGACTGTGCGCGGGGAATCCCCGTTGATTCGTCCATTTTCGACCACGGATCTGCCCGAAATAAGCCATACAACGCGCCTATGCCACCAAATCTTTCAACTTCGTCTTTAAACTTATCCGTCAATTCAAGTTCAGCGTTTTCATTCCAAGCGAAAGTTTCCCAGCCATATAAGCGCTGATTTAGTTGTCCGCATTTTTCTCGTAATGTCATTTTTTGCAAAAGTTCTTCCACTCGTTCAGAAATCGGTTGTGTCGCCACATGAAACACTCCTTTCTGGCATTATTTTGCTAACAGTCCAAGTCCTTGTTCTAGAACTTTTTCACCATTCATTCGACCGTAGTCGACAATTGCGATGACGTCCACTGGTTTGTCACCCACGGTTTCAGCAACTTTGTCTTTCATATAGCTTACTTGCGGGCCAAGCAAAATCGCATCTGCATGGCGCCAATTTTTTTCAAAATCCGTTTCCGAAATCGCCCAAATCTCAATTTCAATACCTTGCTCAGCAGCACTTTTTTGCATTTTTTTAACTAAAACGCTCGTAGACATTCCAGCGTTACACATTAACATCAATTTTTTCATCAAAATCAGCTCCTACGCTTTTAAATTATCATTTGCTTTTAGGAATGGTAGGTATAGCAAGATACAGACACCTATTAGGAAGACTTGAAAAACAGCCGCTCGCCAGTCGCCACCTGTTGCTAAAAAGCCAGATATGACTGGTGGTGTCGTCCACGGTACGAGTACAACGACTTTGGAAATCATGCCGATACTTGTTGCGATGTAAGCAAGTAATAGACAAAGCGGAGTTGATAAGATAAACGGAATCATCAAACTCAGGTTGTACACTATCGGCAGACCGAAAACAACTGGTTCATTAATGTTGAATATTCCCGGCGCAGCGGATAATCCGGCAATTTCGCGGTAATCTTTTCGTTTGCTCCAAATGAAGATGGCGATAAGCAGCGCAATTGTGTTACCACCGCCACCCATGACGCCGAAAATATCACGGAAAGTTGTATTGATGATATGCGGAATTGTTGTGCCGTCTGCAAATGCCGTCATATTTTCTTGCATATTCGCGAGTAAAACGGGGTCCATAATGGGGCCTAGTATACCGCTTCCTGCAATCCCAATGGAATATAACATTTGCGAAATCAGCATTAAGGTAAGGAAACCAGGTACGCTTGTCACTAAGAACGTTAGTGGTTGTTGAATGACAGCGCTAATAATGGAATATAAATCTAAGCTAAAGATTAAGTTAACGATGAACGAAATAAATGCGAATAATAATACTGTAAGCATTGTTGGAATTAAAACGTTAAACGATTTAATAACTGCTGGTGGTACGCTTTCCCCCGAAATGCGAATTTTCATTTTCTCGCTCTTTGAAAGTCGAATAAAAACTTCTGTCGAGAGTAGCGCCGTGACAATCCCGACAAACATGCCTGCAGAACCTGTAAGCGCTGTCGGAATAACGCCAGAAACTTCAACGGCTTCTTTTGCGCCAACTGGTACAACCGAAGTCATGAGTGGAATAAAAATAACGATAAGAGCAATGGTTTGTAGCGCTGGCGCAAATGGATTTTCAAATTTCCGATTTTGTGCCAAAAAGTATGAAACTGAAGCTCCGATAAGTAACGTAATGATGCCTAGCGTCCCGTTCACGATACTCGTCCCAAGCTCTTGCCATTTGGTTAAGGTGGCGGAACTAATAATATTGGACATAAAACCGTCTGGCTTAATGATGACATTATTAATTAAAACCATAAAACCGGATAACATAATAAATGGAAGAATTGTGGCAAAAGCATCTCGCATTGATTTCAAGTGTATTTGATTGCCTAATTTTTGTGATAGCCATGTTAATTTTTCAATGAATTTTTTCATGTGCATTCCCTCCTATAACTTAAATATAGCGCTTTCTTTATTGGAAATAAATGCAGTCTTTTTCCGCAACCTCTGGCAAGTAGCGGAAATCAAAAAAACATGAGAGCCATTTTTCACCCTCATGTTTCCAGTCGCGCTAAAATTTGGATAAACTCATTGAAGTTCGTCGCTTTTTTTATTTCCTTCGCGAGCTTTGGCGTTTCAACGACTTGGCTTATCATTTCGTATACTTGCGAAAGGTGTTCTTGTTCCTTATTTTTAATCGCCAGCATGAAAATAATTTGTGCCACATCGCCATCTTCATTCCACACAACGGGCTCTCTAGCGATACAAACGGCAATTTTAGTTTCGCTTACTTCGGCAAATATGGGATGCGGTACGGCTAGGCCATTTCCTAAGTATGTTGCCACGATATCTTCGCGTTCTTTGACGGACTCTAGGAAGGCTTTCTGGTCGCTGCTCGTCTCTTCGAATTTTTGCGCGAGCAATGTTAGGACCTGATCTTTACTGTACTTTTCTTCCAAAATTTCAAAGTAGTTCGCGGAAAAGAACTGCTCGAAGTTATTTTTGCTAGTTATACTCGGGAGGCGCTTTTGAATGTTGCGGATATCTATTTCGGATAAAAACGGCGTCACCTGAACGTATTCGCCTAATGCGTCGCCAAGCGGAACGGTCGAGATGACAAAGTCGGCTTGCCAGTTGCCGGTCTTATATTCGTACAGTGAGTAGCTGCCAATTATGTCAATTTCTTCGGCAAATATTTTTTGGATTTTCGATTCTAATAATTTCGCTGTGCCTATGCCGGACGCGCAAACGAGTAAAACGCGTTTTTTTCGTTCTTTCGAAGCATCGCTTAACGCGTATAGGAAATGAATCGCTAAATAGCCGACTTCTGATTCGCTGATGGGCTGGTCCAATTCGAGTGCTAAAACTTCTCGGGCGACAAGTCCTAACTCAAAAGCGAGCGGGTAATTCGTTTTAATATTTTCAAGATACGGATTATGAATATTCATATTAAACTTAATCCGGTTCACTGCGGGCTTTAAGTGCAAAGCTAAATTCGCTATAAATTGCTGATGCGCTGAAAAATCATACCCGTATTGGCGTTTGATTTCCTCAAGCATTTTATTCACGATGATGATTTCTCGGTAACCATTATAACTTTGCAAAACGTGCTTCGAACATACATGTAGCAAAATATAGGTCAGTTCGCTTTCTGGGAACTTGATGGATTCAAGCGTTTCAATTTCGCGAATGATTTTTTGCGAAGCGCGCAGTTCTTGAATATTAAATTCCAAATCTTGAAGGTCTCCTTGGTGAACATATTGCGCACCTTTAATACGGCGCACAGCAATTGCGACGTGGATAATCAAATTTTTAATCGCCATATCGGTCATTTGCACTTTATATTGTTCAAGGCTCGCCAAAATAATCGTCTGGATTTTCCGCAGATCAATTTCACCAAAGAAAGTCTGTTCCTCCTCGCTCACAAGTAGGCTTACAGAATCACTTAACAGATATTTCGAGAAACAAAACCGAATATTCACCTCGGAACCCTCAATTTTTACCCCGTAGCTGGCTCTTTTCGAAAGCGTTAAATGATGTTCCGCAAGCTTCCGCTTCACGTCCAAAATGTCGGAATTAATGGTCGACTTGCTGACGTACAACTCTTCGGCGAGCGTATCAAGCTTTGTAAAGCCGTTTTGGAGAAGCAAATAGCGAATGATGTAGGCGACTCGATCTTCGGCGAGCGTCGGAATGACGTGCAAATTAAAACGTTCCTCTTTAAACGGCGCAAGCCAACCAAGGAAAGCGGTTTCATCTTGAAGTTCAAGTCGATACCCTTTTCCGCGCACAGCCTCGATTTTGTTTCCATCAACTAAAAAAATGGCGTTTATCGTTTTAACGTCACTCCGAATTGTTCGCGAGTTCACCTGCAGGCTAGAAGCGAGTTCTTCTCCGCTCATAAAATCCATTTTTGCGTATAGTTGTTGAAGCAATTTTTGCCACCGCGGAATTAAAACTTGCTTTTCTGTCATAAAAAAACACTCCTGATAACAGTAGAGCAGAATCTAAAGATTAGACTCTGCTCATTCTCACTGCATTTTATTCAAAAAGCGAGCTTACAGATTCGTTTTCATGAACACGAACGATTGCTTCGCCTAAAAGAGCTGCAACAGATAACTGCTCCATTTTATCAATCCATTTATCTTTTGCAAGATCGATAGAATTTGTTACGACTAATTTCTCGATTGGTGAATCTTGAATTCGGTCCATTGCTGGGCCAGATAAAACAGGGTGCGTACAACTTGCAAATACGCGTGTTGCTCCGTTTTCACGAAGTGCGTTTGCAGCAAGTGTAATTGTACCTGCTGTATCAATAATGTCATCAATTAGAATACATACTTTGCCATCTACTTTTCCGACGATGTTCATTACTTCGGCAACGTTCGGGCGAGGACGGCGTTTATCAATAATTGCGATTGGCGCTTTTAGGCGATCTGCCATTTTACGCGCACGTGTTACACCTCCGTGGTCAGGAGAAACAACAACAATATCATCGCCTGTCAAGCCTTGCTCACTAAAATAGTTGCTAAGTAAGCGCACGGCATTTAAATGGTCGATTGGAATATCGAAGAAACCTTGGATTTGCGGTGCATGCATATCTAGCGTAATCATTCGTGTTGCACCCGCTGTTTCAATTAAATTGGCAACTAATTTCGCCGTAATTGGTTCACGGCTTCTTGCTTTACGATCTTGGCGCGCGTAGCCATAGTACGGCATTACAATATTAATTGTAGCTGCTGAAGCTCGTTTTAGCGCATCAATCATGATCAAAAGTTCCATTAAATTCTGGTTAACTGGGTAGCTTGTCGACTGAACAACATACACATGGCAACCACGAATACTTTCTTCAATGTTAATTTGAATTTCGCCATCACTAAAATGAGTTACACTCGATTTACCTAGCTCAATTCCTACTTCCTTCGCAATTTCTTCCGCTAGTGCACGGTTTGAATTCAACGAGAAAATTTTCAACTTTGGATCAAAATAATCGTTTGACATAATCAGCCTCCACAAATTTTTATATAAATGATATTTCTTCAAAAAAGGTTGAAAAAATTATTTATTAAACTTATCTACGATTTTTTTAGCGTAGCCTTCTTTATTTACTTGGCGTGCACGTCCGACTGCAAGTGAACCATCTGGCACATCACTAGTCAGTGTTGAACCCGCCGCAATATAAGCATCATCGCCGACTGTAATTGGCGCAATCAAATTGGAGTTGCAACCTACAAATACATTGTCGCCAATTTTCGTTTTAAATTTATTGAAGCCATCGTAGTTGACGGAAATCGAACCACAGCCTACATTAACGTTCTTGCCGATTTCGGCATCACCCATATAAATGAAGTGCGGTAATTTCGTATTTTCCCCAACAGTTGCTTTTTTAGTTTCTACGTAGTTGCCAATTTTGACGTTGTTATGCACGTCTGTTTCTGGGCGCAAATGCGCGTACGGCCCGATTTGAACATCATCGCCAACTTTGCTATCTTCAATGGCAGAAGAGCGAATAACGGTGCGATTTCCTATTGTTGCATTGTCAAAGTCGCAACCGCTCGAGATTAAGCAATCTTCGCCGATTTTTGTTTTCCCACGCAGCATAACATTCGCTTCAATGACTGTGTCTTGACCAATTTCAACATCTACATCAATATAAGTGCTGGAAGGATCAACGAGTGTTACGCCTGCACGCATGTGTCGTTCATTGATGCGATTTCTCATCAATCTACTTGCCTCTGCCAAAGCGACGCGGTCGTTTACACCGAGTGACTCTTCAAAGTTTTCCATACGATAAGCGGCCACCACTTCATCTGCATCTTTTAGAATCTTAATCACATCTGGCAAGTAGTATTCACCTTGCGCATTGTGGTTGGAAACTTTAGAAAGCGCATCAAAAAGCGAGCGATTATCAAAACAATATGTTCCTGTATTAATTTCTTGGACGCGTTGTTCTTTTTCAGTAGCGTCTTTATGTTCTACAATGCGTTCAACAATTCCTAAATCATCACGCAAAATGCGACCATAACCAGTTGGATCTTCTAATCGCGTTGTTAAGATTGTCGCTTTCGCACGTTTCTCCGAATGATACTTGATAAGCGCCCCCATTGTCGAACTTTCAATAAGCGGTGTATCCCCGCACACAACGATGGTTACACCGTCAAGATCGGCAAGTAAATCCTTTGCTTGCAAAACGGCATGTGCTGTTCCTAATTGTTCTTCTTGCTTAACAAATTCACTTTTATCCTTTAAATGTTCACGAACATCTTCTGCTCCGTGCCCAACAATTGTAACTATTTTTTTCATATCTAGTTGCGCAATTTGATCCACAACATGTTCAACCATCGGCTTTCCACAAACTGGGTGCAACACTTTATAAAGCTTAGATTTCATACGTGTGCCTTGTCCCGCTGCAAGCACGACTGCATATTGATTCGTCATATAAAAAGACCTCCAATTACCACTATTCTTCCATATTGAATGATACCGTAAAACCTACTTTTTTTCAAGGTTACACGCGACGCAAAAAAACCTTACCATTTTTCTGGTAAAGTAGTATTTCTAAAAAAGGGGAGATTTGTCCCTTAAATGAGTTGTTTTTAAGTAAACTTATCAGTTGTGCTACCTTTGTAAAATCACTCACTTTATAAAGCCCCTTTTCAAAAAGTTGTCTAAAACTAGTATAGCATAGTTTTACGAATCAAAAAAGAGCTACTCTTAACGAGTAGCTCGGGTGATTAAATTCATTTTATTCAGCAGAAACTGATTCGGTTTCTTCTGATACTTCGCTCGCTTCTTCTTCACCAACGCGTTCATATTCAGCTAGAACAACGTCTTGAATTTTTCCACGCGTATCAGAGTTGATTGGGTGGGCAATGTCACGGAATTCTCCGTCAACACCACGTTTACTTGGCATTGCGACAAAAAGTCCATTGTTTCCGTCAATAACACGAATATCATGTACGACGAACTCCTCATCTAAAGTGATTGAGGCAATTGCTCTCATTCTTCCATCAGTTTCAACTCGACGTAATCTCACATCTGTTACTTGCATTTCCGTCACTCCTTATCCCATTTGCCCCTTTACAACAAGGATGGTTCGCTTGCGGTATCAGATTCAGGTATCCCTCTCTGTCCGTTTCACTCACTAGCTCCTAATTTCCAGGGATTTTTGTTATTCTGCATCAGCAGAAGTTGTTTCAGATACAGCTGGCTCATCAGCCACTTCATACGCAGCGAGTACAGCTTCCTGTATTTTCGCACGTGTATCTGAATTGATTGGATGCGCGACATCCCGGAACTCTCCATCTGGAGTTCGCTTACTTGGCATTGCGACAAAAAGCCCATCGTTGCCATCGATGACACGAATATCGTGAACAACAAATTCACCATCAATCGTGATTGAAGAAATTGCTCTCATTCTTCCATCTGTTTCAACACGTCGTAATCTCACATCTGTAATTTCCATTTTCTTCACCACCTTAATTCTAGTTGTCATACTTTTTCCGAAGCCTTAAAGTCTCACGGAAAGCTAACCAAGAAAATCGAGATTTCACTTCTTCACCAGGCACCTCTATTTTCCCTATACATATAATAATAAAAAAATGAAAATTTGACAACTTTGTGAATTCGATTCAAAAATTCAAGCTATCTCACTAATCGTTATTGACAAATCGAATTGTTTTAAAAAAGTTTTAATTAAGTATACCAAAATCGTTGCGACACACTAATTTAACCGCGTTTCCGATTTCTTAAATATTCTAAAAGTAAAACTCACCATCAATTCGTGCACAATTTAAAACCAAAAATATTTCTATAAAAATTCATAAATAAAATAATTTTTCATTCAAACCCCCTACAAAATGAAACCTTGAAACCATTGATAACAAAGGGATATACACTAATACCCACTTTTCCACTTAGTATTTAAGACCTCATTTACTTTCATTGTGTAACAAACATATTAAAAATAGATGACAAGACAGCATTTCGTATATTTTTATACTTTTTCGATAGGTATTTTTACAACTTTCAAAAAAACACCTGACCGATAATCGTTTTAGATTACCGGCCAAGTGTTTTTTTAATTTATTCTGATCTGAGCGCATCAATAGGTCGAAGTTTAGCAGCCTTATTTGCTGGCGCGATACCAAAGATAACGCCTATGCAAAGCGAGAATACGAAAGAGAATATAATTGTGCCAGCCGTTACACCGGAAGGAATATTCGCCACGCTGCCAAAAATGACTGCGCCACTGACGCCAATTATTATCCCGATAACACCGCCCACTACACTAATAACAACAGATTCGATTAAGAACTGTGTTAAAATAGCGCGCTTTTTCGCTCCTAAAGCTTTTCTTATTCCAATTTCACGCGTTCGTTCACTAACGGAAACGAGCATAATGTTCATAATACCGATTCCACCCACTACTAACGAAATGGCGGCGATAGCACCTAAAGCGGTAGTAAGTGTGTTACTAATCGTATTAAAGGCATTTAAAATCTCTTGTTGATTAATAACTTGATACTTCGGTCCTAATTGCGAGGAGGTATCCTCTGCATTATCGTTCAGCTGGATAGAAAGTCGTGATTCAAGTGTGTTCACAACGAAATCAACGGAATCCGCGGAATCTGTTTCCACATAAATCGTGCGTACATTCGTATCTTTCAACATTCGTTGTGCGGCCATGATAGGAATGAAAACTTGATCATCACTTGAGCCCATCATAGATGCACCTTTTTCTTTTAAGACGCCGACCACTTTATATGGCAGGCCATTTAAACGGATTGTTTTCCCAACTGGGTCAGAAAAGCCGAATAAATCGCTAGCCACGCTTGGGCCTAACACTGCTACTTTTTGGCCGTATTCAACATCAATCGGCAGTAAAAAGCGGCCACTTTCAAGTTCTAAACTACGTGCGCCCTTATATTGGTCATTTGTACCGATAACTTTTATATTTTTATTTTGGTAATCATAAGCGGCATTAACTTGACCAGATAGTTCAGGTGATACGCTTTTAACCCCATCGATGCTTTGATATTTCATCGCATCATCATAGGAAATTTTATCGTTCGGGTTCATGGAATTGTTCATGACCGTAACTAAGTTCGAGCCGAGGTCACCCATTTGGCTGTTAACCTCTTGCGTGACGCCTTTTCCAAGCGAAACGAGCAGAATCACTGATGCAACCCCAATAATAATACCTAGCATGGTTAAAAAGGAGCGTAGCTTGCTCGTTTTAAGTTGCTTGAATGCCATTTTCATACTTTGGAGGATTGTCATTTGCTTACCTCCTCTTTATACAGACGGCCGTCTTGAATGCGAATGCTTTTCGTGCCGTATTTTGCGAGTTCTAAATCATGGGTAATCATAACAATGGTGTTTCCGGCTGCGTTTAAGGATTGCAAGATGCCCATGACTTCCTTGCCCGTTTTGGAATCAAGCGCGCCGGTAGGTTCGTCTGCGAGTAGAATCGACGGTTCGGTTGCTAAAGCGCGCGCAATTGCTACCCGTTGTTGTTGTCCGCCAGACAATTGCGTTGGCAGGTTGCGTTTTTTGTCAGCAAGGCCGACTCGGTTTAAGCAGTCCATCGCCATTTTTTCCCGCGTAGAAGATCCGTAACCGCCATAAACAAGTGGCAACTCGACATTCTCAAGCGCGGAAAGCTTTGTCAGTAAATTAAATTGCTGAAAAATAAACCCGATTTTTTTATTGCGTATTTCAGAAAGTTTATTATCGTTTAAACGATAAACATCAACTCCGTCGAGCTCGTAGCTGCCGGAATCCGGCACGTCTAGACAACCAATCATATTCATAAGTGTTGATTTCCCAGAACCAGACGGCCCTACGATGGTGACAAAATCACCTTCATCAACGGATAAAGTCACATCATCAAGCGCTTTAAAGGTTTCGCCACCAAGTGTATAACTTTTGGTGATATTTTTCATCTCAATAAGTGGATGCATGTCTTGTTCCCTCCTTTTCCGCTTGATTAAAAGCCGCCTTCTGTTGTCGTGGATTTTTGGGAAGGTAAGATAACCGTATCACCTTTTTTCAGGCCTTTCGTAATTTCGATATTATCTTCGTTATGCAATCCTGTTTCAACAAATTGTTTTTCTTTTTTCGTGCGTCCTTCTTTTTCTTTCTTCGGTACCATCACATAATAACGGTTATCGTCATCTTTTTGAACGGCCTCAATTGGCACGTAGAGTGCATCTTTCTTCTCGTTCACTAAAATCGAAGCGTCTGCAGTCATTCCTGATTTCAACCCATCCGTATTCTCTAAAGAAATCGTAACGGGGAAGGAGGATACGCCGTTTTGGGCTTGCCCCTGATCAGCAATCGTTTTAACTTTTCCTTTGAAAGTTTTGTCAGGAAGTGCGGTAACGCTCACCGTAACAGCCTGATCTACTTTAATATTCGGGATATCGAGTTCATCCATTTGCGCCTGAAACTCTAGTTCATCATAATCAGGGAACTGTTTATTTTGCGGCACAATCGCACCTGTCCCGGTTGCATTAATTTTCATGTCACCTTGCTTCACTTTTGTTGTTACAAAGTCGCTCGTATCAGCCGATTTCTTTTCGCCACCTTTATTTAAAAACCAAATTACGCCACCACCAATCACTACGATGACAATAATTGCGATAATCCATTTTTTCAATTTTTTTCCTCCTCTTCAAACTATGTAATTCTACAATATTCATACATTCTACCACAAAATCACACAAACAACGTACAGCCCCAGACTGATTTCTTTCTGGAAAAAACGTGCGCTTTATGAAGCATTCAAGTTAAAATGTGCGGGCACAAAAAAAGAAGTCCTGCTATAAGACTTCTCTAGTTCATCTATTTAACCGTGAAATAATTGCCTTCCACGACTTCAATTTGTTTTTCTTTTACATTGACATTTTTAATTTTAACAAGCGATACGTAGTCATCAATTAGGCGTTCTTCTGCGTATTCTGATTCAACTAGAACAGCGATACCAACCAATTTCGCATTGAATTCTTCAAGCAAGTTTTTCATTCCGTTAACCGTTCCGCCTGCTTTCATGAAATCATCTACGACTAAAACGTTTGAGCCTTCTGCAAGACTGCGCTTTGACAATTCCATTTTTTCAATTCGTTTTGTTGAGCCGGATACATAATTGATGCTTACCGTTGAGCCTTCCGTCACCTTGCTATCACGGCGTACGATAACGAACGGTACGCTTAAATGTTCGGCAACAGCCTGCGCAATTGGAATACCTTTTGTCGCAACAGTCATAATCGCATCGATCGGTTGGTCATTAAATTTAGTCGCCAAAATTTTACCAATTGCTTTTAGCGTTACTGGTTCACCTAAAAGATCCGATAAATATAAATAGCCGCCTGGCAAAAGGCGATTCGGCTCAGCAATGCGGTTACATAACGTTTGAACAAAATCAAGCACATCTGCATTTCCAGCAATAGAAATATAACGTACGCCGCCTGCCGCTCCTGGAACGGTTTCAAGCGTACCAATTCCGCGGTCTTCAAACGTCTTTTTAATAATAACTAAGTCCTCGCTAATAGACGATTTCGCCGAGCTGTAACGTTCAGCAAACATCGTAAGTGGAACTAACTTGCGCGGATGCGATAATAGAAACTCTGTCATATCGATTAAACGTTCACTACGCCGAATTTTCATAATCTCTCTCCCTTTTAACTCCGTATATTAAATCAAAAATCAAAATCTTTGTACGTATTTTTCTTTATTATAAAAGACTTCGCAATTCTTGACAACTTAAAAGAGCTATTACAAATCCCTAAAACTAGCTAGCGTAACATTCTCTTGCGCTAAATAATTTTGCAGTTCTTTTGATGTAAGTAGCGTCACTTCTTTCATGCGAATGTCCGAATACGATGATAGTCCTAATAATTCCTCATCCATAAACGCTGGGTGCGTCATGATTTCAACGACTTGGTCGGTATGTTTGTAAGCTTCAACAATTTTGCGAATGGTGGTCATGGTGACTCCTTCGCCGTAGAAATCATTTAAAAATAGGTCTGGAGTTTTCAATCGTTTGTAGTCCACGTCTGGCAGGCTTCTTCGCACGCTAACCCCATATTTTTCTGCCAAACGATGCTCTACTTCGTAAATATGCGGTTCAAGCAGGTGATGCACGTCAAAGTGCGTGAACGGGATGCCCGCCGCCTTGATTTTTTCGATTTGCGCCGTGAATTCGCGTTCCACTTCTTCTAGGCTAAAATCCGGTGCGTTTTGTGTCAGCTCACCGATGTTCCGATAAAACTTGCCCTCATAATTTACGAGCGTCTTCAAATCCTTCAAAACCGGACTTCCGAACGTAAGCGCAAGATGTACCCCGATATCAAGCCCCGGGTTTTCCTTCGCCATTTGAACCGCGAGATCAAATGCGTGGCCGTTTGCAAGCATTGTTGTCGAACGCACAACACCATTCTTATAGGCGTCTAACGTGCCGTACACAGCCCCTTTTGTCATTCCGAAATCATCAGCATTAAAAATGAGTTTCATCGTTATCCTCCTCTATTTTATTCGTCATATGACCATGGTCTAACCATGTATACTTCATCGCAAAAGCCTCTTAATCCGTTGTACACTCGTTTCGCGCGTGAATGCTGCTTCACAATCGCAAACACTGTTGGTCCGCTACCGCTCATCATTGCTGCATCAGCACCGAATTCAAGCATTTTTTCTTTCAATTGCTTCACTTGACTATTTTTTTCTAACGTAACACTTTCTAGCACATTTCCCATGGCCGCACAAATGCCATCTAAATCGCTCGTCGCAATCGCTGCGAGCATTTTTTTCGTATCGGGATGCGCCACTTCCTGCACCCGTAGTTCCTTGTAAACAGACGGGGTTGAAACGCCAATATTCGGTTTTGCCAAAATAATCCAGCACCCGGGCATGCGCTTAAGCCGCTCAATTAGCTCACCGCGCCCTGTGGCAAGCGCTGTCCCGCCGTAAAGACAAAACGCAATGTCCGAGCCAATCTCGGCACTTAAATCGGCTAATTTTTCTAAAGAAAGCCCTAAGTTCCAAAGTTTGTTTAACCCTTTCAAGGTAGCTGCCGCATCTGTGCTCCCCCCTGCTAGTCCTGCAGAAACTGGGATCTGCTTATCGAGAGTAATTCTAACTCCCTGTTCCACTTGATACCTATCTTTTAAAAGCTGTGCCGCTTGATACACTAAGTTACGCTTGTCGTCAGGAATAAAGTGCGCTTTTACGTCTAATTCAATTCGGTTCTCGGAAAGAAGTTCTAGCTGCAAACTGTCCGATAAATCAATCGTCGTCATAACCATTTCCACTTCGTGATAACCATCTTCGCGTTTATATAGGGCATCGAGTGATAAATTGATTTTTGCTGGCGCCTTTATCGTTATTTTCATTTTTTCGGCCTCCGTACATCCTTCTAAAATCTCTCCGTTTATTTTATCATATGCGCGGAAAAATATGTAGTTTGAATTGTGAGATGGCTGTGCGATTGGGTAAATTGAGGAGGGGGGGGAAGGAAATGAGGAGGGTTTATGCTTGGGATTAGGGGCTATGGAAGCTAATTTGATTATTAAGGGGGCTTTTGGGCTCGGATGAATACGTTCATACTTGGACTCTATGGAAGCAAGGTGCGCTTCCTAAGAGAGCTTTTCGGCTCGAACTCGGAGCTTTGCTCCAAGTTCATACTTGGACTCTAAGGAAGCAAACTACGCTTCCTAAGAGAGCTTTTCGGCTCGAACTCGGAGCTTCGCTCCAAGTTCATACTTGGACTCTAAGGAAGCAAACTACGCTTCCTAAGAGTCCAAGCAAAAAGCCGAACCACTGGTTCGGCTTGCTCTTCATTATAATGCGACTTCTGTCTTGTCGTCTGTGAACTCAAGTTCGACTGCGTCTGTTAGAATGTCTGTGTAGCTGTAGGACACTCTTTCAAAGTTGTTTTCATCTTGATTTAGTTCAACAATGAAAACGGATGGATAGGTTTCTGCTAAAACACCGCAACGTTCAATCGTTTTTTTACGGCCTCCGTTTGCTTTCAATGTTAAAGCTTTACCTAGTCTCTCGTCTAGGCTTTTTTTAATGCTTGCAATGGTTTTTGGCATTATTTTCCACCTCACTAAATAAAATTATAGCATAAAGCAAGAGGAAAATCAATAACAGAATATTTTATCAATGAAATGGTACAATGTCAACAACAATATATCTTTTCTTATAAAAAATTAATCATTTTTTATGAAAAGTTGTAATTCATTACTTATTTTAGCAAATTCAGCAATGCTGAATGTTTCTCCGCGTCTTGATAAATCGATATTTATTTCCGAAAATCGCGCTTCTAATTCAGCTTTTCGTTCCTTTAATTTTGGAAATTTGGACGCTAAATTATTCCAAAGCGTTTTACGTCTTTGAGCAAAAGCCGCGCGAGTCACTTCAAAAAAGAAAATTTCATCGTTCACTTCAGCAGCCGGCTTTTCGCGCTTCACCAAATGAATAACTGCTGAATCCACATTCGGTTGCGGCATGAAGACCGTTTTCGGCACAATGAAGGCCAGTTCCGCTTCCATGTAAAACTGAATTGCAATCGATAAACTGCCGTAGCTTTTTGTTCCTGGATTCGCGCTAATGCGTTCCGCGACCTCTTTTTGTAGCATGAACGTCATTGATTTGGCAGGAACTTTTTCATGCAAAAGCTGCAATATAATTGGCGTGGTCACATAATACGGGAGATTCGCAACAATTCTGAGTGGCGCATCTGGATTTTCAAACTGCTCACGCATTACGTTAAGCACATCCGCTTTTAAAATATCAGAGTGAACAATTTTAATATTTTCATACGGCGAAAGCGTATCCGCAAGAATAGGTAGTAGCCTTTGATCAATTTCAAAAGCAACTACTTGTTTCGCAGAACGCGCCAAATGTTCCGTCAGAGCCCCAATGCCCGGGCCAATTTCGATGACATTTGTTTCACTCGTAACATCAGCCGTCCCAACAATTCGCCGCAAAATATTCGGGTCAATCAAGAAATTTTGCCCGAGACTTTTCTTGAACAAAAAACCGTATTTTTTTAAAATTTCAGTCGTCCGAATAGGCGTTGCAATATCTTTACTCATTCTTTTCCTCCTGTAAAACGGCTTCTAGTGCTTCATCGAATTCCAGTTCTGTGATGCCGAACATTTTTAGACGCACCTCAAGTTGTTTGCCGTTCGTATAACCAATTCGCAAAATGTCCCCTAATTTCGTGCGACGCTGTTTCGCACCGGCGCCAAATAAGAGCCCTGAGGCGATAATTTTTTCGCGTGGCACTAGCGTTTCAGCCGCAATTTCCGCACGCGAGTGATAGCTTAAAAGCGCGTTTTGAATAACTTCAACACTGGCGTGCTCCACGCCAAGTCCCCGGCCATATTTCGGCAGTGCATCCTTGCGCGCAATAAACGCGTGTTTGCATCCCGGAACATACGCCTCAATGGTTTTTCTAATTTTTTCTCCCGGAAAATCAGGATCTGTAAAAATAATGACACCGCGTTTTTCTTTGGCGTGTTTAATCTCCTCTAAAATGCTTTGATTAATTGCTGAACCGCCTGTTTCAATGGTGTCGGCAATGACTGCCCGACCAAGCGCCGCCGTGTCGTCCCGGCCTTCCACAACGATAATTTCTTGAATAATTGGTTTCTCCATTTTTAACGTCCTTTTTCAAATCAATAAAGTTATCATACCACAGCCCACAAAAAAAGCGAAGCCTATTTCGCTAGGCTTCGCTCGATATACTTAATTATAAAACACGTACAGTAACAGTTCTGCGTCCCCAGTTTACACAAGAGCCATGGTCTGGGAAATAAACGTCAACGATATTCCCTTTAATTGCTCCACCTGTGTCCCCAGCAATCGCAACGCCGTATCCTTCAACCCAAACTTTTGAGCCTAGTGGAATGACGCTTGGATCAACCGCAACAACTTTTAAGCCCGGGTTCGCACTTAAATTAATACCTGTCGCAGTTCTTCCGCCACCTGTATAAGCTGTTGATTGCATTGTGAAAGTTTTACCGCCACTTGGAGCAGACGCCTGAGAAGAACGATTCACGTTCGACGCTTTCGACTTGCTTGAATGACTTACAGAAACCGTTTGGACGGCTTTTGTTCCACGTGCAACAACTTGATTTTCACTTTTTGTAACAACTGATTCACTGATGCGTTTACGTGCTTTTTCTTTACCATTTTCTAAAACAACTTCATATTTTACTTTTTTAGAGCCTTGTTTACCGGCAGAAACAACCTTTGTTTCACCTTTTTCAAGACTAGCATCGTTTTGATATACTGTATCAAAATTAATTTTTTCGGTCTTTTCTTCTGCCTTTTTATCTACGTATGTAACCAAAATTGCCATATTTTCTTTTAAAGCTGTATGTTTAGCTGGCGAAACGCGGTCATCTTTTTGAAGCTTAATGTTCTTCTCTTCTAAAAGGTCACCAACATTTGCTTTTGTGGACCAAACTTGTTCTTTTTGAGCACCATTTTGTAATACCAAATTAATCGCACGGTCGATTTTTATGTTTAAACCGTCTTTCAATTTCGTATCAAGTGCCACATTAACAACATCATGAGGACGAGTTGTGATATTTTCATCCTTAAGCAACTCTTCTACAGTCGCCTTTGTACTCCACACTTTTGTTTCATTACCGTTATCAGTAATATTCACTTGATTAGCGTTAGAAAACTTAATTTCCATGCCATCTTTAATTTTTGTATTTTTAGATGGTGACACTTCATCGTGTGCACCTAATTTAATTCCTGATTCATCTAAAGCTTCACCAACTGTAGCTGCATGTGTCTTTGCTTCAATTTTTTCACCTGCATTTAAAATGGTGATATCGTTTTTTGTTCCTTCGAAAACGAAATAAAAAACCAGTGCTACTACAATAACAAATCCTGCAATCAAAATAGGTAATTTCCATTTTGATGGTTGGTCTACGTTACTGCTGTTTTCCATGGTCATATATTTCTCCCCTTTCTACTCGCTAGTGATTATATACAAGGGAGGAAAGAACTGTCAATTTTACCAATTCTTTGTTCACATTTTCTCAATATATCATCAAAAACATTGATATAAAGCCACTTGAAAATGTTCATTTTGACAAAATTAGACTTTATGTCAATTAGATGTCAAAAAACTACGACTCAAGACTTAGGCATAAAATCAGGGGGTTTGGACTAATCCATCCCCCTTGTATCCAACAAACTTAAGAATGCATTACAGACAGCCGCTTTTATTACAGGAATGTAACAATTAAAAGTCTATTCGAAATAGCTTTTGGGCGTTATTCGTTGTTGCCGTAGCAATGTCTTCATATTTCATTTCTTTCAATTCGGCGATTTTTTCGGCAACCAACTTGACGTAAGCGGGTTCATTTCTTTTGCCTCGATTGGGGTGTGGAGCGAGATAAGGCGCATCAGTTTCGATTAAAATCCGATCAATTGGTATAGCTTCCGCCGCAATTTTTGGCAACTTCGCATTTTTAAAAGTGACTGTCCCACCGAAAGAAATATAAAAATTCATCGCAAGGCACGCCTCCATGACCTCCACCGTTTCACCGAAGCAATGCATAATGCCGCCGACTTCTTCTGCTTTTTCTTCTTTTAAAATTTGGATAATGTCATCCGTTGCTTCGCGGTTATGAATGACGATGGGCATCTTGACTTCCCTCGCCAACCGAATTTGTTTGCGAAAAACCTCAAATTGAACTTCCTTCGGCGACGTGTCCCAATGATAATCAAGCCCCATTTCGCCTAGCGCCACCATCTTAGGATGCTTCGTAAGTTCCCGCAGCCAATCTAAATCCGCATCTGTGAAATCAATTGCATCTGTAGGGTGCCACCCTAAAATCAAATAAATAAACTCATATTTATCCGCCAGTTCAAGCGCGCGTTCAATTGTTTTGCGATTAAAACCGACAACCGCCATCTTCGTAACATCATTTTCCTTCGCACGTTTAATCACTTCTTCTAAATCATCATTAAACGCGTCATCATTTAAATGTACATGCGTATCAAAAAGCATTTTTACTCCTCCAAAATTCATCTTTCTTCTATTATAATATAAAAAAAGAAGGTGAGCTAGCTCACCTTCTTTTAGGCACCTTCAATTAAATCGCGTTTCTTATAGCCGAAGTAGCCAAGGATAATTAACGCGCAACCGATGATTGTTATGGTCACAAACGTTGGGGCGTCGAAACTTTCCATAGGCATTTGTGGGATAAAACTTTGAATCGCCGTCTTTAAAAACCAGTCTGGCAAGTCTAAAATTCCGCTGAAATAGTTGAGCGCAAATGAATAGCCAAGGTAAACATAGACCAGTTTGCCAAGTTTAGGCGCAAAGCCGAATACAAATGCAGCAAGACCGATGAAAAATAGTACGGCAGGCAAGAAATTAAAGCCGCTTGCTAAAAAGTCACCCATATCCATTGTTGAATTATTTTTCATCACAGAAATGGCTGTACCCCCTAGGCTGCTAACGGCGAGTAAAATTCCGGCTACCGCCGACAAGATGGCCAGCGAAACCGATGTCCAGTACAATTTACTGCGGGTTACCTTCGTCGAATAAAGTTGACTTAAGCGAAGCCGGCTTTCTTCCACAAAAAGTTTATTAATAATCGCAATCGGCAGAATCGCAACGAGGCTCACTAACACCATCATAATCGTTGCCGTGAACGATTCTTCAATCGAAACGCCCGTTTGCGTAAACATTTGTTTCAACACGTCGTTACTTTCAAGGAACGACTGCATATCGCCGTAAATCGAGCCGTACGCTGCGCCCATAACAGCAAATGCAATCAGCCAGCCGATAATCACGCCTTTATTAATTTTGAAAAATAATCCTGGTACAGAAAGCAAAGATTTTTTCGCCGTAGCGCGTCCTTCCCGCTCTGGCAAATAACCTGCACCCATATCGCGCTTTTGTTCAAGCGCAAACGCGATGACAATCATCACCACACTGAAAATCAAAGCATATAAAAGCGGCAAAACATTATTTTCGGTAAAAGGGTAGGTTAAGTATGTCCACCCCATTGGATTTAGCATGGACAAATCGACATTGGCGACATCCGTTCCAGCACGCAAAATATACAACAGACCTACAATTCCAAGCGAAGCGCCTGTCGCGCTTGATGAATTCGGCATAATTTGCGCCATCACCAAGGCGATAACTGCCCCGATTAAGCCAGCCGCAGCAATTGATGCCCCAAATAGCATCGAACCGCCCAGCGTAATACTTGTTGCGCCAAAACTTGCCATCATGATGGCGATAAACGCGCCTAGTAGGACATTGATTACAATCGTTTCCAGAATGACCGCAAGCGAATTGGATTGACGACCAACTTGGAACGAGCGCACAAGTTCAGTTAAACCTAAATCTTCTTCTTTTCTCGTGTGCCCAACAACGTGCAGCGCCGAAACGATCATTGCAAATAAGCCACAGAAAAGGAGCATTTCATTCGAGTACATCGCACCAAGCGTATAATCGGCCGCACTGGAAACAGGTGTTGGTCCGACCATCGAGATCATCGCCGGATTTTGCATCGTTTCATACATACCAATTAAGCCTGATCCTTTTGCGATTTCTTCAAACGCTGGAACGTAAGCCCCAGAAAAAGCGCCTAGACCTACTACCCAAAATATAATTTTCTTATAATCGCGTTTGGCATATTGTAGAAATAAAATATGCCAGCGAGCAAATTTTTCTTTCATTAGATTCCCCTCCAGTCCCATCGCCTAACCTTCATAGTGACGCATGAATAGATCTTCAAGCGTAGGAGGTACAGATTCAAATTTTTTGACACCGAGCTTAGAAGCCGCTAATAAAATCGTATTAATATGTTGGTTGTCGGCAGAAAATGTGGCTTTATTTTCGTGTTGCGCAAAATCATGTACGCCTTCCACATTCGCAAGTTCGCCTGCGTCGCCTTCTGTTACAACCGTAATCGTTGAACGCGTTAAATGACGTAATTCATCAAGCGTACCAGTTTCCACAATATTCCCTTGCCGAATAATTACGACTTTATCAGCTAAACGTTCTACCTCGCTCAAAATATGAGAGGAAAGCAGAATCGCTTTTCCTGCATGCTTAATTTTTTCCACTTCATCTTGGAAAACCGACTCCATGAGCGGATCCAGTCCAGAAGTTGGCTCATCAAAAATATACAAATCGGACTCAACCGAAAGCGCAGCAATCAAGCCAACTTTTTGACGATTTCCCTTCGAATAGCTCTTCGCTTTTTTCTTAGGGTCAAGTTCAAAACGTTTGATTAAATGATCACGTTTCGCTTTATCGCCGCCGCCGTGAAGTTTCATAAACAAATCAATAATCTCTCCGCCCGTCAAGCTGCCCCAAAGCGCTACATCGCCTGGTACGTATGAAATACGCTTATGAATTTCAAGACTATCCTTCCAAACATCTAAATCAAAAACGGTAACATCACCTGCATCCCGTTTAATGATTCCAAGTATTGTGCGAATTGTTGTCGACTTCCCAGCACCATTTGGTCCGATAAAACCAACGACCTCACCAGCACCAACAGTAAATGTAACATCTTCTAACGCTTGGAATTTTCCGAATTTTTTTTGCAATCCTCGCACTTTCATAATTTCAGTCATAACACTAGACTCCTTTTTTGACGCGTTTTATTAATGTTCTCATTCCCTTTTAAACTAGAGTTTAAAACTTTTTAATTAAGAACTATAAATTATAATATCGTTCTTAACTAAAGATATTTAACTTTATTTAAAACTAAATAAGATTTATGAGTCCTATAATAGACCCATTTCAAGGATAAGTCAATAATTTTATGAACTATTTTTTTATTGAAGTTTCTACAAGGTTTATATATAATAGAAGAGAAAATAATTATGAACTTTAAAATAGACTTTAGACTTTTGAGAAAGTAGGGATTATCATGAATGGTTTCGAAAAACGCACGGAAGAAAAGAAAAAAAGCGTTTTGGAAGCGGCTTTCAAATTAATGAATACAGAAGCTGGCGTTAAAAACTTAACTGTCGATGACATCGTAAAATCAGCAAACGTCGGCAAAACGACCATTTTTAAATATTTTGGTAGCAAGGAAAATATCATCCACGAGGTGTTCTATAAGTTTTTAAACGAAATGGGCGAATCGGCAAAGGCGATTATGGCGGAGAATAAACCATTCGAAGAAACCATCATTGCAATGAGTCAAAATAAAATCCGTTTTTTAGACAAAGTAAATAAGCAATTTTATTTGGATTTAATGGTGTATTTCACTGAAAAAGAGGACGACGGCATGACGCGCATTATGGAGGAGTACACGAAGCAAAGTTTTAATATGATGCTGGATTTATTTCACCGTGGGCGGAAAGAGGGAAAAGTGGACTTGAAATATTCAGATGAGTTCTTAATTCTTTATTTTCAGGCACTCGTCGAAGGCATTTCGAGCCCAGCAATTTATGAGCGTATTTTGCCTTATACGGAGGAATGGACGGAGCTTCTTGTGAAAGGGATTGCGCCGCCGAATAAATGATAAAAAAAACCCCGAGTTCAGTTTGAACTCGGGGGTTTTACTGTTTACTTCACTTTCGCGCCGTTTGGTAGGCCGCTTGGGGCTTCAATGACGCTTAGTTTGCCGCCTGACTCGCCGGATAAGATCATGCCTTCGCTCATTAGGCCGCGGAGTTTAACTGGCTTAAGGTTGGCTACGACAATGACTTTTTTACCGATTAAGTCTTCTGGTGCATAAAACTGGGCAATGCCGGATAGTACTTGGCGGAGTTCGCCTTCGCCTAAATCAAGCTTAAAGCACAACAATTTGTCGGCTTTTTTTACTTTTTCCACTTGTTTCACTTCAGCCACGCGTAAATCGAGTTTGTCGAAGTCTTCGATGCCGATTTCTGGGGTTTCAAACGGTGTGATTTCGGCTTCTCTTTCTTCAGCGGCGGTGACTGGTTGCGTCGCTTTCATTTGTTCTTGGATATATGTTACTTCTTCCGCTGCATCTAGGCGTGGGAAGATTGGCGTGCCTTTTGCGACTACTTTTGTGCCGGCTGGAATGTGGCCAAAGCCAACAAGTGAGTCGAAATCCTGGTTTTTGTCTAAGCCGAGTTGTTCTAAGATGGATTCAGGCGCTTTTGTTAAAAATGGTTTTAATAATACGGCAATGATGCGCAAGCTTTCCGCAAGATGCACCATGACGCTGCCTAGTTCCGCCCGTTTTGATTCGTCTTTCGCTAAAACCCAAGGCGCGGTTTCATCGATATATTTATTCGTTCGTGACACATAAGACCAAAGTTCGCGCAGCGCAACTGAAAACTGCATGTGGTCCATGTTTGCCTCATATTCTTTGACGACCGCGTCCTTGAATGCAAGAAGCGGTTCATCAAACTCGGTAATTTTCCCAGAATAGCTAGGAATTTCGCCATCAAAATATTTGTTAATCATAGCAATCGTGCGGTTTAAAAGGTTCCCCAAGTCGTTCGCGAGGTCGTAATTGATGCGGTCGACAAAATCTTCCGGGGTGAATAAACCGTCTGAGCCGAACGGGACTTCACGGAGCAAATAATAGCGCACGGCATCTAGTCCGTAGCGGTCAATGAGCATATATGGATCCACGACATTTCCTTTTGATTTGGACATTTTGCCGTCTTTCATCAAAATCCAGCCATGCCCGAAAATCATTTTTGGAAGCGGTAAATCGAGCGCCATCAAAATGATTGGCCAGTAAATTGTATGGAAACGCACGATTTCTTTTCCGACAATATGCACGTCAGCTGGCCAGTATTTCTGGAATTTCGCGTCATCATTCGAGCCGTACCCGAGTGCCGTAATATAATTGGAAAGCGCGTCAATCCAAACGTATACCACGTGTTTCGGATTCCCTGGTACTTTAATTCCCCAATCGAACGTCGTGCGAGAAACAGCTAAGTCTTCAAGGCCTGGTTCGATAAAATTTTTAAGCATTTCATTTTTACGTGATTCTGGCAAAATGAATTCAGGATGCGAATTGTAGTAGTCCACTAAACGGTCCGCGTATTTGCTCATGCGGAAGAAATAGGATTCTTCTTTAACGAGCTCCACTTCATTCCCGCTTGGGGCTTTTCCGCCAATGACTTTGCCGTTTTCATCACGGTAAACTTCTTCAAGCTGGGTTTCTGTGAAATATTCTTCATCAGATACGGAATACCAACCTTCATATTCGCCTAAATAGATGTCGCCTTGATCTACTAATTTTTGGAAGATTTTCTCCACGCCCATTTTGTGGCGCGATTCAGTGGTGCGAATAAAATCCGTATTGGTAATTTCTAGTTTTTCCCACAGCCCTTTAAAACCGCTGGCGATTTCATCCACATAGGCTTGTTCTGAAATCCCTTGTTCTTCGGCTTTCGCTTGGATTTTTTGCCCGTGTTCGTCTGTGCCTGTTAAGTAAAAAACGTCAAATCCTTTTAAGCGTTTATAACGCGCCATCGCATCTCCTGCAACGGTTGTGTACGCATGCCCGATGTGCGCTTTTCCACTTGGATAATAAATGGGCGTTGTAATATAAAATGTATTTTTTTCTTTCGGCAACCCTTTCCCCTCCTAAAATTCTAAACGATTCCGTTATATTATAGCACATTCAGATGCAGATTTTTAGATACCTTTTGTGACACCAATTAGAACGCCGCCGATTACAACGAGTATTACGCCGACAATGACGAACGCCATTTCTTTTTTCGTTTTCTTTTCTCCTAAAAGTAAAATGCCGCCTAGTGTCGAGATTACGACGCCAAGTTGTGATAGAGAGAATCCAGTTGCGACGCCAACAAGCCCGTTTGCATAGAGCATTGCTAGATTTCCGCCCGCCCAAATCATGCCCGGAATCATAATAAGCCATGTCCGCTTCGTGAAGCGCTTTTCTTTCCCATTGTATGTCATCACAAAAGCAGACACCACCATACCAGCAGCCTGCGGTAAAATTGCATCAAAACCATTAATATGGAACCCTTGAATGATAACCACATAACCGATGTAGCCAAGCGATGAAATTGTCAGAAGCATTAAACCGCGACTAACCGATTTATCCGCGTCCGTTTGATGCTCGGCATAAGAAGTCAGATAAATTCCGCCAACAATTAGAACGAGCGCCGAAAAACCTAGAACGAGACGTAGCGTCGTGTCCCACTCATGAAATAAAAGTACGCCGCAAAGCGTTGTACCTACAAGTTGCATGCCTGTTGAGATCGGCATCGCCTTTGAAACACCAATAACTTTAAAAGACTGCAACTGAAACATTTGACCAACAGACCATAAACACCCTGTAAAAAAACTTACGACAAGCGTTTGAACGGTGTAGTCAGGTTGTCTGAATACAAATACAATTAACGCAAAGACGAACGCACCAAGTGTGACTCCCATTGTTTGTTGGCGTGCTGTTCCCCCGACCTTCGTAATGACAAGCGGCATAATCCCCCATAAAACCGCTGGAATTAATGCAATCAAAATGTTCAAACTTTTGCTCCCCCTTTTAACCCGAATTTTGTACTTCTTCTTATTATAACGGATACTTATTTCGAATGATAGCACGCAACAAAAAAACCAGAGATTCTTCTCGGAAGAATTTCTGGTTTTTGTCCTATTTAACGATTAGTCATCGTCGCCGTCTACGGTCTCTTGATCAAAGTTATAAATTTTAGAGTCTGCCGCACCAACTGTTACATCATATTCCATGTTTCCTTTAACAATTTCAAATTCATATTCTTTACGGCCATTCTCGTAGTCTACCTCACTCGTGATTACACGCCCGCCGCCCGTTCTGCCGAGCGCGATTTGTTGGGCTTTAGAAAGAGAAATTTCTGCCGTTTGGCTTGGCGTTCCATTTGACTTCGTTTGCGCCTGACTGCCACTGCCTGAAGTGCGGATAGTTTCTTTTTCGAACTTGTAAACTTTCGAATCAGCTGCACCGATTTCAACTTCATATTCCGTGTTGCCATTAACAATTTTAAAATCGTACTCTTTACGTCCATCATCGTAATCCGTATAAGCATTAACTACTCGGCCACCGCCCGTTTTAGCAAGCGCGATTTGTTGGGCTTGTGCAAGCGAAATGCCAGTTGTTCCTGATGTAGATTTATTTGTCGTATTGTTTTCTGAACCTGTTTTGGGACTTGCTTGTCCAGACGTGTTAACCGTTTCTTTTTCATACTTGTAAATTTTAGAATCAAGCGCGCCAACTTCAACATCATGTTTGACATTGCCATTTAAAATCTCAATTTCATAAACTTTTTTATTGTTTTCATCAGCTACTTTAGAAGATGTAACTTTGCCGCCACCAGCTTTCTTGAGGGCAATTTGTTCAGCCTCTGCTGCTGTAATTTCTTTTTTATTTGTTGAAGTCGTCCCAGAATTGATTTGCTTTTCTTCATAACTATAAATGCGTGAATCGGCTGCACCGATGTCTATACTATATTTCGTATTTCCTTTAACAATTTCAATTTCATAAACTTTTCTACCATTTTCAGTATCAAGGTTATACTTCACGACTTTACCGCCGCCAGTTTCCTTAAGCGCAATTTTTTTAGCCTGACTCGCCGTAATATCCGCGGCTGCTTCCGCATGTGAATCACTTCCGTTTAACCAAATGCTTCCTGAAACTGCAATTCCACTAATGGTAAGAACCGATACTAATAGTGCTACTCCTACTTTTTTCTTACTCGTATCCATAATCGTTGTTAGTCTTTTTTTCATTGTTTTTTTCCTCCATAAAAGTTCGTTGATAGTTTAGTATTCAGTGTTTTTCCTCTTCCAATAACGCCAATAATCGTTTCACCATATTCTATTCTGCCGGAGCGATCAAGCCCGCGGACTACTTTTTCATCACACGATTCTTCGCAATCATTTTGAAGTGCTTTCGCCATAAAATAAATCACCGGATTAAACCAATAAATCGCATTTATCATAAGCATCGCGTATCTCACCCAAAGATCTTTTCGTTTAAAATGGACGAGCTCATGTCGGAAAATAAAAGCGAGTTCATCTTCCGAAATTGTTTTATTTGGTATTAAAATCGTTGGGCGCAGCAAATGAATGAACATGGGACTAATTTCCATTTTGCACGTATAAACTGCGACTTTTTTATGTAACAGATTCAAACGTTCTTTTTCTTGTTCTAAAACAGTAAGTATTGCTGCATCTCTTACGGGACTGCTCCATCTTTTAACCAATCTGGAAAATTTAATGTGGCTCCAGAGTGTGTAGGCTAGAAATAGCAGCGCACCAGTTAACCAGATAACAAATAAAATCATTGAAATATCCAGTACGCTATTTCGTTCCGCATCGCTTTGAACTGCAACCGTATTATCCGCGGAAGTTTCTGATTCTAACACAGAAGCTTCTTGAGCAGTTTCAATACGTTCAAGCGGCGGATTATTATTCGTCAGTGAAAAATCGAATGTTGGTCGAAAAGGGATGAGAAGTCCTATTAAAATGATTATCCAAATAACATAACGCCACTTTGCTGCATATTTTTTTGCGAAAAAATAATTAAAGGCAATAAAAGCGAGAATTATAAAGGACATGGCAAGTGAAATCTCAAAAAGCTGTGATAAAAATTTTTCCATGCTGTTTATCCTTCCTTGTTTAGCCAGTCTTTTAATTCATTAATATCATCATGTGTCAAATCTTTTCCATCATATAATGTATTAACTAACTGTGTGATAGAGTTATTGTAGTGTTTCTTCATAAAATTTTTCGTTTCGACTTGTAAATATTCTTCTTCCGAAACGATTGGCGAAAAGCGACGTTCACGCCCATTTTTGCTGCTTTCTAAAAACTCCTTTTCCACTAAACGCGTTAATAAAGTTAACACGGTTTGGGGCTTCCAGTCCTTGTCGTCGGCTAGTTCAGCGATGATTTCGTTCGTTGAAACCGCCCCTGCTAGTTTCCATACAGCTTGCATAACTTCAAATTCAGAATCTGGCAATTTTTTCATGTGTGCACCTCTTTCTACAATTGTCGTTTTTCTTTATAATACATTTGTCGTTTTGGAAAATCAAGTATTTTTATTCAAATTAAAATTGCCCCACCAGGTATACTTTTACTTAAAGAGGGGTAAAGTCTAGAAGAATATTTTGAATAAAAGGAAGGTGTAATCCAATGAAGTCCACTGGAATTGTTCGAAAAATTGATGATTTAGGGCGTGTTGTTATTCCAATTGAAATTAGGCGCACACTTAATATAAATGTCCATGATCCGATGGAGATTTTTATTGATGATAATGCCATCATTTTCAAAAAGTATATTGCTGGACTTGAATGCGATGTAACGGGGACGATTTCTTCGGAGAATAAGCATTTTTTGGACGGCAAGCTAACGTTAAGTAAAGACGGGGCGAATCAATTGATTGCAGAAATTAAACGTCAGTTTGATACATGAAAAAGGAGCTTGGGTATCCAAGCTCCTTTTTCAAATTACTTTTTCTTAAACTTACGAAATATGTTTTTAGAAGCACTTTTTACAACATCAAAGAAGCTGATAGAGGGCGTCATATTGGCCGGATCGACGTATACGCGTATTGCTCGTAAGGCGTCTTTTGGCTTTTTAGAAGAAAAAGTGTACGTGCCATTTTGCTTCGTTTTAATAGCATAGCGGGGAATCCACTTCCCTTTTAGCATAACTGAAACAATGACTTGGTCGACTTCTTCCCACGGAATTTGAATAAACTTGCGCACGTCTCTTGAATTAAAAAATTCAAAACCCTTATCGCCTATCATGATTTTTCCGTAATCCGTGAGCCCCGTAAAAGCAGTAGCATCTATTGTTAAATCTACCTTCGTATTTATCGACTGAACCAAATATATCCGCTCCATTTCTTTTTACTTTGACATTCATTATACCAAAAAATTAAGGAGAAAGTGGTTGGCGGGAACCAACCACTTTAACTGTTTCCTTTTTAGAAGAGTCCGATAACGTGTCCAACCACACCTACTACGAATAAGCCAAGAATGATAATAATTGGACTGATTTTTTTCTTAAGCAACCACATACATAAGAATGTAAGTGCTAAGGCAGCAAGTCCTGGAATTAAACTATCTAAGTTATTTTGTAACGTCGTAACTTTTATTTCAGAAAGTGCTAAGCCGGCATTTTGTTGTTCAAGAGCTGTTTTAATCCCTTGAGCGCCTGCTGGCAGGTGGTTCCAATCAATATAAGCTCCTTCATCAAGTTTAACTTTAGAGATGATTGGCGCGAACTGAATGTTTACCCACCTTTGTACCAGGGCGGCGAGCACGAACATACCGAGTATCGAAGCACCTTTTGTAATGTCTTGAAGAAGTCCACCAGAAAGGTCATCAGTAATTTTAGAACCTGCTTTGTAAGCAAACTCTTGTGTGTACCACATGAAGCCCCAACGAATAATATTCCAAGCAACGAAAAAGATAATTGGGCCAAGAATGTTTCCGCTAAGAGCAAGAGAAGCACCTAAAGCGCCTAACATTGGACGTAGTGTGAACCAGAATACCGGATCCCCAACGCCAGCAAGCGGTCCCATCATACCAACTTTTACCCCTTGAATTGCAACATCATCAACTTCTGCTCCGTTTGCGCGTTCTTCTTCTAGCGCAAGCGTTACACCGAGAATTGGTGAGGCAATGTAGGGGTGCGTGTTAAAGAATTCCAAGTGACGTTTCATCGCTTCAGAACGGTCATCTTTAGATTTATATAATTTTTTAATCGCTGGAAGCATTGAGAATACCCAGCCACCATTTTGCATACGTTCATAGTTCCAAGAACCTTGAATAAACGTAGAGCGCCATGCTACTTTCAGGCGGTCTCGTTTCGTTAATTCAACTTTTTCTGCCATTTTTATTCTCCTCCTTTTTTAGGCTTAATAGTCGTTTAATATATCCCCGAGCGGATCACTTGAGTTACCTTTTCCACCGCCGTTAGAGTTTCCACCGCTCATTTTAGAAAGTTGTAAGTAAATAAGCGCTAATGCAACACCTAATGCACCTAGTGCGATTAATGTTAACTCGGAAATTGCTGCTACAACAAAACCAATAACGAAGAAAGGCCATACTTCTTTTGTCGCCATCATGTTGATTACAAGTGCATAACCAACGGCTACTACCATTCCCCCACCGATTGCCATACCATCTGTTAACCATGCTGGCATTGATTCTAGGAAATTTTGTACAGTGGCTGCTGGGATAAATAATAGCGCCGCTGCTGGAATTGCGATACGTAAACCTTGCATACAGATTGCTGAAATGTGTAACCATTCAACTTCTCGCATATGCCCTTTTTCAGCTGCTCTATCCATCATATGAACGATTGGAACGGCTAAAGTACGAACGATCATTGTTAAGAAAAGACCTGCTACTGCAAGTGGAATTGCAATTGCGATTGCGGACGGAATACCTGCTACACCTTGTCCACCTAAAACTAAAATAATTGCTGATGCTACTGACGCCAGTGCCGCATCCGGTGCAACCGCTGCTCCGATATTTGCCCATCCAAGTGCGATCATTTGAAGCGTACCACCGAGGATGATACAGGCAGTTAAGTTCCCTGTTACTAAACCAATTAATGTACATGCTACTAAAGGTTGATGGAATTGAAATTCATCCAGAATCCCTTCAATACCCGCTATAAATGCAACGATTATTACTAAAATCATTGATATAATAGTCATAATGTACCTCCTATTTTTGAATTTATTCGCTTACCCTTTTAATTCTGCTTTTGCTTTTTTGATGATGTCCTCCATGTTCGCGCTAGAATCGTTTGGAACTTTACGAACATCGAATTTAATACCTTTTTCTTTTAGCTTATCGAAAGCTGCCACATCTTCTGGTCCCATTGAAAGTACTTTGCTTACTACCACTTTGCCGACAGAATGTGCCATAGAGCCAACATTTACTTCCTTAATGTCTACGCCACCTTCAACAGCTCTTAACACATCTTCTGGATTTTCAAATAATAAAAGTGCTTTTGTATTCCCAAAACGTGTATCTTTTGAGATTTCAATCATTTTGTCAACTGGAATAACATTTGCTTTAACGCCTGGTGGTGCTGCTTGTTCAATTAACTTCTTACGCAAATCATCTTTCGAAACAGCATCCGATACAACAATGATGCGATTCGGTTGCGTTGATTTTGTCCAAGCTGTTGCCACTTGTCCGTGTAACAAACGAGAGTCAACACGTGCTAAAACAAATTTTATTTTCCCATCTCCAACAACAGTTCCCGGTGCCATCGGGCCTGCTGCTTGTTCCGCTGCTACAGGTGCAGCTTCTGCTGGTTCTAGTTCTTCCGGTTTCACTCGAATTCCTTCTTTGCCGCTCCCAATAATATGCGCCGCAATTTCTTGCGCAGATTCCATAGTGAAGCGTGATGCAAAGGCTTCGATGAGCATTGGTAAGTTAAGACCGGCTACAATTGCCCACGAATCAGCATGCGCTTCAAACAAGTTGTTCGCTTGATTAAACGGAGTGCCTCCCCAAAGATCAACTAAAATCAATACTTGATCTTGGTTATCAAACGTTGCAATCGCAGCTTCCATCTTTGCTCTTACATCGTCAGGGCCTTCATTTGGCATCAGCGTAATCGCTTGAACATTTTCTTGCTCTCCAAAAATCATCGTACCAGATTGCAAGACGCCAGAAGCAAACTCTCCATGGGTTGCAAGGATAATTCCTACCATTCTTTTACCTCCTAAGTGAAATATTTTGTTTAAAATAGACAGTCAAATGTCTAGGCAGATTTAATGTGTGATTCCGTTTTTGTCTATCTTAAAAATCTAAATGCACTCCCTTTTTAACGAAGAGCATCCATTTAATGTATTGCAAGTTTCGTGCCAAATATAGTGTATCAAAGCGGATGGCATTGTATACCGCTCATCCGTCGAATTTTAAAAATTAAATTTCTCGAAGTGTATTATAGATTAATACGCTATTTCCTGATAAATATTAGTGTATTATTTAACGAAAACCAGCCCTAACCTTGCATTTATATTTGAAAAAATTCTGCTTTTGCAGCAGAATCTCGTCATATTTTGTCTTAATTAGTTAATTGTTACAATACAAAATTTAAAGAAATACGCTTCATAGCTTCTATCAAGAAATATTTTTGTATTGCTTTCAGCAACTATATTTGTGTTTTTTAATATGTTAAAGTATACATATCGCTAGCAAATGACTCAACAAGGAGGAGGACAATGCTCAAAGAAAGAATTAATTTTTTACTCGACAAAAAAGGGATGTCACGAAAAGAACTTGTAAGCGGACTAATCACTTTACCCCATTTTTCAAATATTTTAAAAGGGCGTTATATCCTCGCTGAAGATTTAGCATCTAAATTCGCTGAAAAACTTGAGGTACCCGCAGATTATCTGCTTAAAGCCGAAGATATATCTAACCATATATTGCAAGGCGCAAATGATATCGTAAACCAGATGATTGTTTTCATTGATATTGATGAAACATATGTCACCACACTTCCGAACTGTTCCAACCCACTTGTGATTGAATTAACTTCTAAACTTATGGCAGCTTGTTATTATCAATCAATCGGGGATAACAAAAATTATGCTTTTTTACATAAAAACTATTTAAACTTTTATTTAAAAGAGTTTTCGGACGACGATATCAAAGACCTTCCAAGCCCGTTAAAAAAAGCTTTTTACTTTTATAAAATCCAAGTTTTTAGGTCGAAAAATGATTTTGAACTCGCCTATAGCTATTGTAAGTTGCTGCTCCCACTTCTTACGGAAGATGTCGAGCCTTGGCTTGCCGTAAAAAAAATAGAAGTTGAAATTCTGCTTACACTGAGAAAATTCGAGGTGGCAAAGAAGAGTTTAGATGAGGCAATGCAAAAAATTCAACTAAAGAACTTAAATTATCATCTCCCAAGCTTTTATGTTTTACAAAGCAACTATTATTTTTATTTAGGTTTTTCCGAGGAAGCACTGATTAGTCTATCGAAAGCCGAAGAAAATGTAGCTCATTTGGATTTAACAATAAAAGGAACTTATCTCATTACCATTTTTAACAATCGCATCGTCATGCTTATTAAAACAGGAAAGTTGGTTGAGGCTGAGTCAGAAAGCGAACGTTTTAATACGTTTTTACAACACTCTTCAGAAGTCGAAGAAACATTTTTTACATTAATAAAAATCTACAGGGCCGATATCGCCTTATTAGGAAAACAATTCGATAGGCTTGCTATACTGATTGAAGAACTCGAAAAACTTCCTAAAAATAGCGACCAAGGTTATGCATTACGATTTTACAAAGCGATGCTTGCTATTTCAAACGGTGACTATCAACTCGCGGAAGAAGAAGCAGAATCCTGCATAATGTATTTTGAAGAGAACCCGATTATCGAGCGACTAGTCCCGCTATATGAAACCCTTGGCATTTGCGCCGAGAAAAAAAGGCAATATAAAAAGTCTTCAGATATGTATAAAAAAATTGTCTATTTACTAAAAGAAGGTTAGGAGAATAAAAATGAAAAAATTATCTCGTTTATTATCAACACTTGGATCTCTGTCAATTGTCGGAACAATGATTTATATATTCTTTTTGAGTAACGATGACTTAAGCGTCACCGTTGAAAGTTCTCTATTCAAAATTGGAATTTACGGCGGTATTGCATTAATCGTTTGTTCCACACTACTTTCCCTTTTCGGACTCAAAAGCGCAAAGGTGAAAAACGGGGAAGCCGCATTAGGCATCATTCGTAACTTCACCCAAACAGGAACTTACGTGAACGAACAGCCACAAGTCGAAATCCAATTAGATGTCGTCAAACGCTCTGGCGAAAATTTCCAAGGACAGGTGACAACCATTGTTCCCCTGACACAATTAGCAGCCTTACAAATTGGCGCTCCAATCCAAGTTGTAACAAATGATGCGCGAAAAGTCGGACTCCCTAAAAATGGCGACCCAACGCTTTCACAAGATGAAACACAACATTTATTTGAAGAATTCGGGATAAAACAAGGATTCATGGATGCGGAAGCCGTTAAAATTGGTAGAGAGGGTGTCAAAAGTTATGCTACAGTAACTGGAATGCGACCTCTAAACAGCATGTCTGACGCCAAAGTAACCGTTTCTCTAGACCTGGAAGTAGCGCTAAAAGATCACACAACAAAGCTCGTTACTGTTGAAAAAACGGTGTTTAATGAAGCACTCGACCAAATCCAACCGGGAAGGGTCATTGAAGTCATTTATCTGGAAAATAATGTTGAAAAACTTGTGATTCAAACAAAAAGTTCGGCAGAAAAAACGTTTCACGCCATACTCAATGAATGATAAACACAAAACAAATCCCCAGCAAATCAAGAGTTGCTGGGGATTTTTCCGTTGCTGCTTGACAGCAAGTTTTCTAATCTCTTTTGAAATTGTCCATATCAATCACTCTTTTGATCCAGCTCATGATACGCCCCGTAAACTTCACGTTTTGGGAGTTCGCGTTCTTTCATGACTATTTTAATTGCTTCTTTTGAGGATAGATCATTTTGTGCCATCACACTTTCAACGTGCGCTTTAATGGTTAGGTTGGTCCACCAGGCGGCGGTTGTTGACGTGGGATTTTCGTTTCCTTCGATAATTAGACAAAATTCGCCACGGACGTTCTCGTTTTCAGCCCAAGTGAGTGCTTCCGAAATTGTGCCGCGGAGAAATTCTTCGTAGCGTTTCGTGAGTTCGCGACAGAGCGTGATTTTGCGCGATTCACCCGTGATTTTCGCCATCGCTTTGAGCGTTTCTTTGAGGCGATGTGGGGATTCGTATAAAATCCATGTTTCGCGGCGTTCGGATAGTTCAAGGAGTGCTTCTTTTCGCTCTTTATTTTGTCGCGGCAAGAAACCATAGAAATAAAACGGCTGCGGGGCAAGGCCTGACGCGATGAGTGCGGTTAAAGCGGCGTTTGCTCCGGGGAGTGGAATGACTGTCAAATTTTCGGCAAGGCACGCCGCAACAAGTTCGTGGCCGGGATCGGAAATGGACGGCATTCCGGCGTCACTTACGAGCGCGATTTTCATGCCGCCTGCAATTTGTTTGACCAGTTCATTTTGGCGACCAAGCTCACTGTATTGATGGTAGCTCACCATTTTTGTGTGGATATCAAAATGGTTAAGCAGTTTAATCGTGTTTCGCGTATCCTCCGCAGCAATTAAATCGGCGTCACTAAGCATGCGAATCGCACGGAAAGTCATATCCTCCAAGTTGCCAATTGGTGTCGGGACCAAATAAAGCGCGCCGGCCTCTCGTTCAAAACTCTTCTGTGATTTCACCCGTTTCCCCCTCCTTCAAATAAATTTCCTTCTGCTTCCGCGACAACTTTTTAAACGCAGCTTCCGCTTTGGTGGCCTCGCTTCTGGTTAAAAATTTCTCCGTGTGAATAACCTTGACGGGACGCCTCGTTTTGGTGTATTTACAGCGAATGCCGGCATTATGTTCGGCTTCGCGGCGCAAAACATCAGTCGTATAGCCGCCGTAGAATGTGTCGTCGTTACATTTTAATACGTAAAAAAAATGTTCACTTGCCTTCGCCATATAGAATCTCCTTTAAAAGTGGGGTGTAGTCGCCGTTTTGTTCGTGCACAAAAATGGGTGGCAAGTAGCGCACGCCTGATTTCGCATCCTTTATCCCTTCAACAAGAACCATATTGGCGTCGCGGTCTAGGTGGGGGTGAACAAATTGCACGCGCTTTGGTTCCAAGCGATATTTGCGCATAAAATCCATGATGTCAACGAGGCGGTCAGGACGGTGAACAAAGCTTGCTTTGCCGCCTTGTCTGAGAAGCTCTGCGCTCACTCGGACGGTGTCTTCAAGGGTACACATGACTTCATGGCGCGCAATTTTATAGTGCTCATTGGCGTTCACCTTGCTAGATGGGGGCGTGTTGAAATACGGCGGATTGCATGTCACAATTTGATGTTTTTCCTTACCAAGCGTTTTTGTGACCTCACGAAGATCCGCTTCTAAAATGGTAATTTGGGCAGCTAATTGGTTGTATGAAACACTTCGGCGCGCCATGTCGGCTAGTCGTGGTTGAATCTCAACAGCCGTGATGGGAACTTCCGTGTGCTTGCTAAGAAGGAGAGGAATAATGCCATTTCCGCTGCAAAGGTCCACAATATCGCCTTTTTTTCGGGGAATGTATGTAAAATGGGCTAGCAAAACGGCGTCAAGAGAAAACGAAAAGACAGATGGACTCTGAATAATCCGCATTTCTTCTGCAAGTAAATAATCAAGTCGTTCGTCATCTCTTAACAATCGTTTCATCTCCTTAGAAAAGGCCTCTCCCCGTTTTCCGAGAGAAAGGCCATGTTTACTTTTTATTTAATAATGATAGGCAAAACAAGCAATCTTCGTCATTGCCGCGCGGGCTGCCGAAGTGAACGTTGCAGACGTGAAAACCTTCTTTATAAAGCTTCACTAAATTTTCGTGGCCGGCGTTTTGTTCAATCATTTGTTGCATCGCTTCTTTGCGTTCTTTTGCCATGACGCCTTTTTCATGTAAGTCTTGCAATTTTTCGCTCGACTCTCCTTGGCGCTTTCGCAAAAGATCATTTTCGAATTCTAGGCGGTTATTTTCTTCAATCATTTGGGCTAAGCTCGTTTTGAGTTCGCCAAGCTGTTGATAAAGCTCACCAATTTGTTCTTCCATGTTGCTTACTGAATCAAAAAGTGCTTTTTTCTCCATTATTTTCACCTCAAGACTTTGCTAGAAATGAGTTAAACGGACGGATTTCATCTAATGCGTATTCAAGAATCGTTTCTTCTTCAGGCATGCGTACCTGCAAAAGACGTTGTAACAAGTTGATGCCTGTTACTTTCGCTTCAGTTCCTTCTGGCGTTGTGATGACCGTTCCGACATCTGGCATTTCTCGTTTTGCAACTTCATATTCATCGTTTTCATATTTCAAACAGCACATTAAGCGTCCACATAAACCTGAAATTTTTGTAGGGTTAAGCGATAAATTTTGGTCTTTCGCCATTTTAATTGATACGGGTTCGAAATCACCTAGGAAAGTGGAACAACAAAGCATGCGTCCACATGGTCCGATTCCGCCAAGCAATTTGGCTTCATCTCGCACACCAATTTGCCGCAACTCGATACGTGTTCTGAATACGGAAGCTAGATCTTTCACGAGCTCACGGAAATCCACACGACCTTCTGCTGTAAAATAAAAAATGATTTTATTTCGGTCAAACGTATAATCAACATCGACTAGGTTCATATCAATTTTGTGTTCCATAATTTTTTCTGCGCAAAGACTGAGCGCTTCACTACAAGATTCACGGTTTTCTGCTACGCATTTATAGTCTGCCTTCGTTGCGATTCGCACAACATTTTTAAGTGGTAAGACCACATCTTCTTCGTCGACAAACCTAGGTTCAATGACGGCGCGCCCAAATTCAATCCCCTGCGCATTTTCTACAATAACGCCCTGATCCTCAGCAATGTCTAAATCGCCAGGCGAAAAATAGTATATTTTACCAGCGTCTTTAAATCTGACACCAACAATTTTAATCAATTGAATGACCTCCCTGAACTTTTAATACAAGTTGCTCCATTAAAAGTTGCGGATTCATATTTGAATCCAGTTTTGTTTTAGCACTCAAAATTAGTTCGATATCACGGGTAATTTTCGTTAACGAAAATTTAAGTGCATCGTTTTTTAGCATGTCTTTTTGTCCCACACAAATCAGTTGATATTCCGGAGAAAGCGCCATATGTAGCACATCCCGGAGCAGAAGCATGAACAAATCTAGCCCGATTTTAAGATTCTCTTTTTCCTTAAATAACGGCATCCATGTTTCCTGAATAAAAATAAGTGGATTTGGGCCCGAATGATACAAACCTTCATATAATTTTACGGCGGCACTTCTTGCATCTGCGAAAAATTCATCTTCTTCAAAGTGCATGGCTTCGTCGATACTTCCGGTTAAACTTGCGTATATTCGTGCTTTCTGTTCCGCAATTCCCGTAGCAACAAGTCGCTCGACCAGCTGATTAAAGTTCAATTCTTTAAATTGGACGGGCTGCAAACGCGAAGCAATTGTCGGTAAAATTTGGCTTTGATTTTCGGTTAAAAATAAAAGGAGCATGCCCGGCTCTGGTTCTTCAATAAATTTAAGAAGACTGTTTGCCGATTGAAGCGTCATTTTATCGGCTTCTTCAATAATAAGTACTTTCTTGTCGGATTCCATACCTCGTTTCGTAAGCTCCATTTTCAGCTCACGAACTTGGTCGATTTTAATGCTTAATCCGTCAGGTTTTAAAAAGTGAACGTCTGGATGGTTATGATTTTCGATTCGGGTACAATTGACACATTTCCCGCAAACAAGTGACTCTTTTGTCTGCTCTAAACAAGATAAACTTTTTGCGAGCCAAAGCGCCATTTGTTTTTTTCCAGTGCCTCTTGCCCCAGCAAATAAGTAGCCATGCGACAAGCGGTTAGAGGCTACTGATTGCGTAAAAAGATCCATAACAACAGGCTGCAAAGTGCGTAATTCCTCTTGTAGTCCCACAAAAAACTCCCTTTCAAGTTCATTCTTTCCTATTATAACATGACAGACAAAAATTCGCGTGATTTTTTTATTTTCCTAAAAAAAGTTAAATTTTTCCCAAATACGATAGACAAGACACTATTTTCGGAATAGAATAAGGAAGAAGAAAAGCGGCTATTCAAAGGGGGCATCACCTATGCAAGAATCTCAAAAAGGCATTACTGATTTTTTGCGCACGCACACTGCTGATATGATTTCCGACTGGCTTGATTCCATCTACTCCATGAAAAAACCGTACACAAGTTTCGTGTACGAACCGCTTTACAAAGAGGAATTACGCGCAGATAGTAAACAAACTGCCAATTTGATTATTGATTTTTTTAACCCGGATAAAAGCCAATTCGAAAATTCGCTTACAAAATGGCTCGACCACATGTACAAGCGTCGCATGGAAAACGAAGTTCCACTACCCGAAGTGCTTATGACTTTGGATAAACTGCGGTATCAATTTCTAAAATGGACGGGAAAATTTGCGATTGCCACCGATTCGATTTCGAAAGCGCAATACTCAGAAGCAATTCAATCGATAAACTTTGCCTTTGATGCGATTAACGAACAATTCACCGACTTATATTTCACACAAATCATGCAACACCTAAACGCGCAACAACATTTAATTGCAGAAATTAGCACGCCGATTATTTCCATTACCGACCATATCGCCATCTTACCTTTAGTTGGCCGCGTCGACCATGAACGTGCTGAACAGTTGATGGAAACCACAACAACGCGTTGTAGCCAGCTAAATGTTGATTACCTATGCATCGATTTATCGGCCATCACCACTTTCGAATCTACACTCGTCAAAATGCTGTTTAACCTAGCTAGCGTTTTAAAACTACTTGGCATCGAGCTCGTTTTATCAGGCATCACCCCAAAAATGGCGCAGCAAATGATACAGCTTAACCAAAGCGTCGACATTCCTGCCTATCATTCGCTAAAGGAAGTTCTAAAAGATAAGGTTTAAAAATCATGGAGCAAATGTTTCATGGTTTTTTCATTTCGCTTAAATCCTCCTTACAAGCTCTACTAAATCGCGGTAATCGCCTGAAAACAGCGCCTTTCATTCGAAAAACGCTTAAACTAGCTTTCCTAAAAACGGGTATGGTTTAAAGAATGTGTTGGATAGTTCACATTCAAATTCGAAAGAAGGAGGAGCTTTCAGTGAGAAAAAATGGGATTTTCTATGTCACGATCTTCCTTGTCAGTCTTCTGACGATTTGTATTTTTGCGGCATTTCCAAGCAAAAATGCGTTCGCGAGGTCAACCATTCCACTTGAATCTGTTATAACAGGGAAAACGGGAACGATTTATTTAAAAAGTAAAAAAGAGGCTGTGTATACGGTGGACAAGCCCATCACGAACGTGCAAGTGAATTTGATTGGGCATGCTGCTGGTTCTGAAATTAAAGCAAATTTTAACGGGACGGGACGAAATAAAACGCCTTACCTCATCTCATATGCAACTGGCAAACAAAATATTACGATTAAAAATATTACGTTTGATTTGGCTAAACGAGGTCGAGGTAGCCTTTATTTCTCGAAAGTCCAAAACTTAAATTTATCTAACAATACATTTACGGGCTATTCAAAAAAATATGGGTATTATAAAACGGATAGTTCGGTTTTACTTGAGAACTCCAAAAATGTAACGATAGAGCGAAACAATTTTATTAACAATGGTTTTGAATATTCAAATCGAGATGGTGACTTGAACCGCTCGGTAACCATTCAAGGCAATTCTAGTAATCAATTTAAGCTTTTGAACAACAAATTTTACAAGGTTAATCAGGCGGTTGTTGCGATGAGTACTGGTGTCAATTCTTTTCTTATAAAGGGAAATCGCTTTGAACAAATTGTTGATAACGCGCTTTATTTGCTTACTATTGGACGAGCAGACATTTACAGCAACGTTTTCCTAAACTCGGCAGATGAGGGCATTGTTATTTCAGGCGGCACGTTTAACATCAAAAGTAATCAGGCGACGAATGTTCGGAATAAATTTTTGGCCGTTGACAATAGCGTGCAATCAATAGACTTTGCTTACAATTCTGTTGTCACAAATCTGGCTACTAAAAAAAGTCGCCCTAGTGCCATTACGTGGCGTCCAGGACGAGAGCGAGCACTTGTTACAAGGCTATATATTCGCGATAATTCGTTCAATCTTGACACCGCACCGAGCAATTTTGATGTGTTCCCTTTTGGAAATGTGAAAACTTTTTCGTTTACCAATAACAAAATCATTCTGCAAAATCTGGCAACCTACCAAAAACTGTTCGCGTTTAAAGGCAGATCAACCATTGATTCTGCTACCTTCTATAAAAACACAATCACTACACGTCAGAAAAATGGCATTGCACCGAAATCCATTTTCTTGCGTGAAGACTCCAATACTTTTACCCCGATAAAAAAACTCATGATTAAATCCACCTCGTTTAAAGGGCAATTGCCTAAAAGATACAAGTATACTAAATGATTTGCACCAACCAAAATGTGCGTTTAAATGAATTTTTCTAGTGCGTGCCGAACGCCATCTTCATTGTTGGATTTTGTAACGAATGTCGCTAATTGCTTAACATGTTGTGTGGCATTCCCCATCGCTACAGCGGTTCCGGCAAATTCCATCATCGTGATATCATTTTCAGCATCGCCGAGACATAAAACTTCACGCGCATCTATACCAAGTTTAGCCGAAAGTGCTTTTAGTGCCTCGCCTTTACTAACATTTTTATGAAGAAATTCGAGGTTGTAAGGGACACTGCGCACGATATAATAATCGTTCTTCAACTCCGCTGGTAAGTTTTGCATCACTTCAACGATTTTTTCGGGTTCGTCGAGTAACATAATTTTAGGGATTTGAATGTCGTTTGCCGCCTTTTCAACGGGTTGGTAGTAAAGTGCCGTATTTAGGAGTAGCGAATCTTGGCAAGTTAAAATCGAAATTTCTTCATGCGGCACATACATGTTAGTCGTATCAAAATAGGTGACATGCGCTTGAAACGGGGCGCAAAAATAAAAGATACGCTGCAAATCAGCTTTTTCAAGTGTTGTTTCCACAATGACTTCACGCGTTTCGGTCGCTAGCGTAACAGCGCCATTCATTGTAATGGCTACATCGCCTGAATGGAACAAATCAAGTTCTTTCAGGCTTTTTTCAATTCCGGAAAGCGGGCGACCTGTACATAAAACTACTTTGACCTTCTTTTCACGTAAAGCTAAAATCGCCTTTTTGACGCCTTCTGTTATTTCATGCTCATCATTTAAAAGTGTTCCATCAATGTCGATTGCGACTAATTTAATCATGATTTTCCTCCTGTTTTTTCCAAAAATGGGTTAGTTCATTTTCCAACTGATTTTGATTTGTGGCAAAACAAATATGCTGCCAGTGGGCCGGGAATTCCTTTCGGTATCTGGCTTCTTGAAAGCGGTCATCAAGTAGGAGCACGACACCTTTGTCCCCTTCACTTCTAATGACGCGCCCTGCCGCTTGAAGGACTTTATTTAATCCGGGGATTTGATAGGCGTAATAGAAGCCTTGGTTCAACTTCATTTGGTAGTAGTCTCGCACGAGGTTTTGCTCTTCAGACGGTTGCGCGAGGCCAACTCCGACAACGCCGACGCCGATTAAACGCGCGCCTTTTAAATCCACACCTTCTGAAAAAATTCCGCCTAATATCGCAAATCCTAGCATTTCGCGCTGTTCTTGAAACTCCGCTAAAAAGGTTTCTCGCTCCATTTCAGCCATATTTGTGGCTTGTTTGATTACCGCAACATCAGGAAAGCGCGCGATAAACGCTTCATAAACAGCCTCCATATAAGCATAGGACGGGAAAAACATCATATAATTCCCTGCTTTTGCCTTACGAAGCGCCGCGATGCAATCCACAATCCGCTCGTAGCTAGATGCCCGAACATGGTAGCGCGTGCGAACAAATGTCGGGGAGATGATTTTTAATTTTTGGGGTGAAAAAGGAGATGGAAACGTCAATTTGGTTGTGTCTTCTTCCCCGCCAAGCACGTCACTGTAGTACCCCAACGGATTTAACGTCCCAGAAAACAAAATGCTGGCAACACCTAAATCCATTTTTCCACGTAAAATTTCTGCGGGATCAATACAAATTTGCTTAATGCGCGTATCTCGGCTAGTTTCTATTAGTGTATTGTAATTTTCAGCGTAAAACTCCGTCATTTTCAGATAATGTGTTGCTTCAAAAAACAATTCTAATACTTCGTCATAATTGTTTGCTGCGGCATTCATAGGTAGCCATTCTTTAGTAGCGTCCACAAAATCACTGACATGTTGATTAAATTCGGTCGCGGGTTCTTTTTGAATAAAAATACGCGTTTTTTCATCACACAGCTTGCGAAATTGAATGAGATCGCGATTTAATTCGTTTACCGCCGTATAAATTGCTTTATCTGATTTGGATAAACTTTTTTTCACATTTAAAATGAGCTGTTTGGAAAGTTCCGCTGAATACATGGTTTTTGCACGTTCCACTAAATTATGTGCCTCATCAATCAAAAACGCATAGTTTCCTTTGTTTTCTAAGAAGAAACGTCTTAAATATACTGTTGGATCAAACAAATAGTTGTAGTCACAAATAATCATATCACAAAAGATGGCGATATCTAATGATAATTCAAACGGGCAAACGACATGTTTGCGCCCATATTTTTCAATTATTTCCCGGGAAATAGTTTGCTCATTTCGCACGAGGTCCATCATGGCATCATTTACGCGGCTGTAATAGCCATTAGCATATTGGCAAAAAGCTGGTTCACAGCGGCGTTCATCTAAAAAGCAAATTTTATCTTTTGCTGTAATCGTGACAGTACGCAAATTTATGTCTTGCCTTCTTAAACCTTCCACGGCATCTTCTGCCACTTGGCGCGTAATTGTTTTAGCTGTTAAATAAAAAATTTTATCCACCTTTTTCTCGCCCATTGCTTTTAAAGTTGGGAAAATAGTGGACATCGTTTTACCAATTCCAGTTGGAGCTTCGCAAAACAATTTATCCTGATTGCTAATTGTCCGGTAGACCGCAATGGAAAGTTCACGCTGACCTTTACGATATTTTTCAAAAGGAAATTGCAATTTTTGTAGCGAAGCGTTTCTTTTGGCTTCAAAATCAAGGCGAAGTTTCGCCCAAACCGCGTATTCGGCGATTAAATCTTGAAAAAAGGCTTCCATTTCCGCAAAACTCATCGTGCGTTCAAAACGCGTTACTTGTTTTTCATCTAAATGATAATAGGTTAATTGTAAAGTGAGAGTTGCTTTTTCTTCTTGTTTCGCATAAAAATAACCGTAGCATATCAACTGCGCCCAATGAACTTCCTGACCATCTTCTGCAATTTCCCCAAACGGCGTGTAGGTTGACTTGATTTCATCAATTGTTGACTCAGCAATAATCCCGTCAGCTCGGCCATCAACTTTAAAAAGGATATCTTGATACACATATTCGATTTGAAGTGGCACTTCTTTTTGATAGTTTTCGCCCGCACTGTTTTGCAGCTCTTGATGTACTTTTGTTCCAAGTTGTGCGCGTTCAGCGCCCATACCACGACTGTCAATGCTTCCTGATTTCAACAGAAATTCAACAAGCTTTCGAACAGATATCCTTACTGTTTCCATCATCGTCACCCCTCACTCTATTACAGAATACCATAGAATGTATGTTCTCACAAAAACAAATTCATTTTCAAGAAACTAATGTTGACTTATCTTGTCGGAATACTTATAATTAATAAACCATATGAAAATAGGAGGGTCACGCATGCTTCACATAAAAAAAGGGATTGCCATTTTTTCGATTTTATCATTTTTGGTGCTTGCAGCTTGCGGAAATAGTTCGGCGAATGAAACAGCGACTAAAAAAGTCAATTTTCTTGAAACAAGTGAACTTTTGACGCTAAATACGACAAACGAAGAAGACTTTACGAGTTTTACCGCACAAAATCAAGTTTTTGAAGGTTTATATACATTGGATGAAAAAGATAATTTTGTACCAGGCGTGGCAGCTGAAATGCCAGAAATTAGCGACGACCAAATGACTTATACGATTAAACTAAAAGACGATGCGAAATGGTCAGACGGGTCAGTCATTACGGCGCGCGATTTTGTTTATGCGTGGCAGCGCGCAGTTGATCCAAAAACGGCTCCCGGGTACGCCGCGCTTTTTAAAGACTCGATATTAAACGCGGCAGAAATCAATGACGGGAAGCTTGCGCCAACAGAACTGGCAGCTACTGCGGTGGACGACCACACTTTGCAAATAAAGCTTAAAAAGCCGGTTCCTTATTTTATTTCACTGCTCTCATTTGAGACATTTTTTCCCCAAAAAGAATCTTTTGTTGAAAAAACGGGTGATAAATACGGAACTGATGCGGCGCATACGCTCTACAACGGGCCTTTTGTAATGAAGGAGTGGGACGGAAACACGAGCAAAAGCTGGACTTACGCGAAAAATGACCATTACTGGGATAAGAAAAACGTGGCGGTCGATGAAATTCACGTGAATGTGGCGAAAGATATTAATGCTGGGGTAAATTTGTATGAAACGAATAGCGCTGATCGCGCGCCACTTTCTGGTGAATATGCGAAGCAATTTAAAGACCGCGACGATTTTGTTAGCGAAAAAGATGCGCTCATTAGCTATTTGAAGCTCAATCAAAAGCGCGACGGCAAAGCGACTCCGCTTGCGAATAACAATTTGCGGCACGCGCTTAACCTAGCCATCAACAAGGAACTGCTCACAAATGATGTCCTCGGTGATGGTTCATTCCCTGCAAATGGCTTGATGCCGAAAGATTTTGTCCAAAACCCAGAAACGGGCGCCGATTTTAGAACGGATAGCGGAGACCATTTAGTGTATGACCTAGCGAGTGCGAAAACCTACTTTAAGAAGGCGCAGGCTGAGCTTGGGACGGATAAAATTACGCTGGAGCTGCTTGGCGATGACCAAGATACAACAAAAACGATTTTTGCATTCTTGAAAGACCAGCTTGAAACGAGCCTGCCTGGTCTTACGATTCAAGTGAAAACGATGCCAGCAAAAGCTGCGTCAGAACTCACGCGTACAGGCGATTACGATTTATCTCTAGCCGCTTGGATGCCCGATTTTAAAGACCCATGGACGTACAGCAGTTTGTTTTTATCGGATTACTACAACAATTCGATGAGTTACCATAGCGAGAAATATGATAAACTTGTGCGTTCGACGGATGCGGAACTGGCGAATGAACCGTTAAAACGCTGGAATGCTTTTGTGGCTTCGGAGAAAGTACTTTTAGACGAGGACGCGGCCATTCTCCCTCTTTATCAACATCAAACGGCGGTTTTGCAAAACAAAAAGATTACTGGCGTTCAAAAACACGCTTTCGGATCACCGTATAGTTATAAATTCGTGAAAGTGGCAAATTAAAAGAAATGCCCCGAGCGGGCATTTCTTTTAATTTTCTGCGCGAACAATTGGAAAAAACATTTCATTTTGATTAAATCTATTTTAGGCGTTGACTTTCCACCCACTTCTTGAAATAATTAAAGTATTTTATAATATCATTTAAAGGAGTGTTCGCATTGGCATTTTATTTTAACGAACCATCTCGTACATTTAGTGAATTTTTGCTTGTCCCTGGCTATTCCTCTAAGGAGTGTGTGCCGAAAGAAGTGAGTTTGAAGACTCCGATTGTGAAATTCAAGCGCGGAGAAACTTCTGCGATTACGATGAATATTCCGCTCGTTTCGGCAATCATGCAAGCTGTTTCAGACGACAACATGGGGATTGCTCTCGCTAAAGAAGGTGGCGTTTCGTTTATATACGGTTCACAATCCATTGAAAGTGAGGCTCGCATGGTATCGCGCGTCAAAAATCACAAAGCTGGTTTTGTCATTAGCGATTCGAATATTCGCCCTGACCAAACTTTACAGGACGTTTTGGATTTGAAAGAAGCAAGCGGTCACTCCACGATGGCGGTCACAGAAGATGGCACCGCTCACGGGAAGCTACTAGGCGTTGTCACAAGCCGCGATTACCGCGTAACGCGCATGGACAAAACGGAGCTCGTACGCGATTTCATGACGCCGTTTGAAAAATTAATTACGGCAAGCCACACGACGAGTTTGAAAGAAGCAAACAACATCATTTGGGATAACAAGCTGAACGCCCTTCCACTCGTAGATGAAACGAATCACCTCGCCTACTTCGTTTTCCGCAAAGATTATGACTCGAACAAAGAAAATACACTAGAACTTTTGGATGAAAACAAGCGTTATGTGGTCGGTGCGGGGATTAATACGCGCGACTATGAGGAAAGAGTGCCCGCTCTAGTAGAAGCTGGCGCCGACATTTTATGTATCGATTCTTCGGAAGGTTTCTCCGAATGGCAAAAACTGACGCTTGATTTTATCCGCGACAAATACGGCGATTCCGTAAAAGTGGGCGCTGGAAATGTCGTTGACCGTGACGGCTTCAGATTTCTCGCAGAAGCTGGCGCCGATTTTGTCAAAGTCGGTGTGGGCGGCGGCTCCATCTGCATTACGCGCGAACAAAAAGGCATTGGCCGCGGCCAAGCAACCGCGGTAATCGATGTAGCCAAAGCGCGCGACGAATATTTCGAGGAAACCGGCATTTACATTCCGATTTGTTCTGACGGCGGCATCGTTTACGATTACCACATGACGCTCGCGCTCGCGATGGGTGCCGACTTCATCATGCTAGGCCGCTACTTCTCTCGTTTTGACGAAAGCCCAACTAACAAAGTCAATTTAAACGGCACCTACATGAAAGAATACTGGGGCGAAGGCGCTAACCGCGCGCGCAACTGGCAACGTTATGACATGGGTGGCGACAAAAAATTGTCCTTTGAAGAAGGCGTAGACTCCTACGTGCCGTATGCCGGCTCGCTAAAAGACAACGTGGAAATCAGCTTGAACAAAGTCCGCTCAACCATGTGCAATTGCGGCGCCCTAAACATTCCCGAACTTCAGCAAAAAGCTAAAATCACGCTCGTTTCGGCGACTTCCATCGTAGAAGGCGGCGCCCATGACGTTGTCGTGAAAGACGCAACGAATAATTTGATGCAGTAAAAAAGGCATTGCTTACGAATGATATGCCCCTAAGAGTCTAATCTTAGCGGGCATATCACTCAAAGCTGCCTTTTTTGCTATCCATTATGAACTACATATTCTTCTTTACCTGATTTCAGATTGTTACTCAAATAACGTCCTATATGAATGGACTGCTTTTCAATAAGCTGATAATAAATAGTCGCCACTCCTAGAATAAATGGCACGCTAATTAATTGTATGAACCCTATTGATACTCCGAAAGAAGTCAATATATAGATAGCTGGTATGAACACTACACAATGTACTAGATATACACTAAACGATATTTTTCCTAACCATAAAAAGACTTTGTTCTCCAGATACTTTTGCGCCCTCTCCGTTTGATAACATAGAAGTAAAATTGTAACGCAAGCAACTCCTATCACAACATCAGAAATAGCCTGTTTCTGTGTAACCCCGAGCAAATTAAATATGCTAACATGCAAGTAGAGGATTATTGCTAAACTCAAAAGAAAAATTTTAACTCTTGCACTAAACGCCATTATATTTTGCCAATGTAAGCTTAATAAAATTCCAGCAATAAAGAATCCTACATTAAATACCGTCGCTCCAATTAATAATTTAGAATTTAGCAACATGAGAAGAGCTAGCCCTATAAAGAATGAGGCAAATAGTGCCACCATTGATACATAAATATTATTTCTCTTCACAAAAATGTATAGCACTGGAAAAATAATAGAAATTCGCAACTCAATGATAAGCGACCAAATAACTGGATCAATTTTATCCACATCTTGTCCCAGCATCAATAAGTTGGAAACTACTGTATGCATATCATTGTACCGGCTCCCAACATTATTGAACCAAGCCGATAGACCACTAATCCCTTCTGGTTGAAGGATTGCAAAAATAACCTCTGCTAATAAAATAATGACAAAAAACGGGATGTAAATTCTACAAAATCGTTTGATTAGATATGAAAAATAAGTCCTAAATCTTAGCTCATTCATTTTTTCTAAACTTAAACTTAATGCGATTCCACTTAAGACAAAAAATAGAATCACCGCACTCCTTCCAAGCGGTTCAAATAATTCTTTGAAAATCGGATTTGTACTATAGGTTTCTGCAAAATGTGCTAAGACAACTGTTACTGCTGCTATTCCCCTCAAAGAATCAAGAAAATATATATGTTTCTTCAAAAATTTCTCCTCCATTTGATTGCTTTTAAGATATTCTCATTTCTGATTAATTACACTAAGACACTTAATTCTGTATCCAAGTATGCTTCCAAACCTTGTAGAATACTGAACTTAGGTACATACCCTAAAGTTTTAATCTTGGCAATCGTGGCAAAAGAGTACTTAATATCACCATTTCTAGCAGGATAATATTCTCTTGGAATTTCAACATGAATCAGTTTCTCAAACACTTCTAAAACTTCATTTAATGTATATTTTTCGCCAGAAGCAATATTGAATACTTCACCATTACTACTTTCTTTCTCCCCAAGAAGTCTCAACCCTTGTACAACATCTTTTACATAAACAAAATCTCTAACTTGTTCCCCGTCTCCATATACATTAAAATTCGTCTTCACTCCTTCTTTTAGTTGCATAGCTGTATTCGCCATTATAGATAATACACCTGAATAAGGGGAGCTTGGATTTTGCCTAGGACCATAGACATTAAAGAATCTAGCTACAGATACATTGAGATTGAATAATTTCCCATACGATACGGCATATTTTTCCGAACTATATTTATCTATGCCATATGGTGTTAATGGATCAATGGCCGATGTTTCTGTTTTAGGTAAAGTAGGTTCTGCCCCGTACACTGCTGCCGAAGAGGCAAATACAAATTTTTTGATTGGTTCCTCTTGATTTCGACATGCTTCTAATAAGAAAATTGTACTGTCTGTATTAACATAATGAGAAGATATTGGACGATTGACTGTTTCTGCCACACTTGCAATAGCAGCTAGATGATAGACATAGTCAAAAGTGTATTGTTCAAATAAGATTTCGATAGTCTGAAGATCACATACGTCCCCTTCCCAAAAAACAGCTTCACTTGGTAAATTTTCGAGCTTTCCTGTGCTTAAATTATCCACTACAACAACTTTGTTTTCTTTAACTAACTCTTGAACTAAATGGCTTCCAATAAATCCTGCTCCACCTGTTACTAAGATAGTGTTTTGCATAATAACTCCTCCTTGATTAATATTTACGGTCATAAGGGCGATATTTTTTCCTGAGTATAACTTGATTCTCAGCTCTCCCTAAAATTTCATCTCTAAAAAACAATACTGCCCCACCTTTTTTTATCTTTGTAATTTTATTTCTATTTATAAGCGAATAAAAACTTTGTCTAGATATAGCTAATATCTCCATCGCTTCAGCGGTTGATAGGAAGTATTGGTTTAAAATATCTAATTGCTCTTTCTGTGATAAATTATCCATTTTCCACCTCATATTTTTAAAATAGTTTTTCATTTAACATGTGAATATTAAATTCAGTTTCAACTTTTTTTCTTGCCTCAGTAAGCATATCTAATTTCTTTTGCTCATCAAGTTCAGTGTAGCAAATAATAGCATTCGCAATTTCTTCAGGACTATTTTCAGGAACTAAGAACCCTGATTTCTTATCATCAATGAGTTCCGGTATTCCGCTATGAACTGTTGAAATGACTGGTTTACCCTGTGCCATCGCTTCCATTAACGAAACAGGTATCCCTTCCATATCGCCATCAGGTGCTGTAATGCTTGGTAAAAGAAAAATATCACTGTGCATGAACATCTCTTTGACCGCCTTTTGTTCCTTAAATCCATGAAATCTAACATTCTCCATAACATCTAATTTCTCAGCTAACTCTTTTAATACAAATCGTTCATCGCCATCTCCTAAAATATTCAGTACAACATCCATACCTTTTGCTTTTAAAATTTTTACTGTTTTAATAGCATCTGCTATACCTTTCTTAGGTGTAAGGCGTGCAACAATTAACAAACGAACATCCGAATAAGTTTCTACTGCTGGATAAAAATCAAATGTTTTAGTATCAATTCCCATATGATGTACTTGAATTTTTTCTTTATTTGCGCCCAACTTAATTAGCTGTTGCCGCCAGTAAATGCTTATGGGTAATAATTTTGTATTTGTTTTGAACAAGAATTTATAATACTGTTTACCTTTTTGATTTATTGTACGGGTTAAATCGTAGCCATGGAAAAACGTCACCTGCTCTCCCTTCAAAAAACCGGTGTCTTGCAATATACTCGCAATGAGTCCGACGTTCCCGTAATGGGACACAATTAAGTCTGCTGAAGCACGAACTTTTTGCATGCATATAGTCGGTGCGAGCGTCCAAACAATTTTACCGTATCTTTTTCGGTTTAAACCTTTTAAAGCAATGGCAGGTTTAGTAAATATCCCTTTTAAAGTTAGTTTCAACCGTTCCTTTTTGGAGCTCGGAATATTCAAATACGTCACTTTTTCTAGTAATTTATAATTCTGGACATCAGCATGCACTTTCTCTATGTTCCCCTGTTTCAGGGCTAAAATTTGCACCTCACAGCCTAAATCAATTGCTCCTGTTATTTGATTTAAAATAAAGGTTTCTGATAACGTTGGAAATTCAGTGACAAAAAACAGCACCTTTTTATTTTTCATAGGTCAAATACTTTCTTTCTTCCATTTTTCCATAAGATACTTTCTTATTTTCGAATCCATCTTTCAATAGATTCTTCGTATCTAATATTAATCTACTGTTTTGTCCAATGGCTTCCATATCAAAAATGTTATGCCCGGTTAATAAGACAACCAAATCGTAGTTATTAAAAGTGCCATATTCTAGGTTAATTGAATGTTTGATGTCTCCATTTACATCTTGAAAAGCTGGCGCTTCAGGATCACAAAAGTCTACTTGAGCACCTTGTTTTTTTAACTCCTCGTAAATATGCAATCCAGGAGATTCACGCAAATCATTACTATTTTCCTTGTAAGCCATACCAACAAGTAATATACGTGACCCATTAATAGCTTTTTGGTGTTTATTTAAAGCAACAGCAGCATGCTCTACCATTTTTTCAGGCATTAGATGGTTTGTCTCATGAGCTAATTCGATAAAACGACTATAGAAATTTTTTGATTTAGCCTTCCAAGATAAATACATAGGATCAAGAGGGATACAATGTCCTCCAATACCAGGACCAGGAGTAAACTTCATGAAACCAAATGGTTTACTGCTAGCTGCCTCAATTGTTTCCCAAATATCTATATCCATTTTTTCAGCTAAGAGAGCCATTTCATTAATAAAAGCAATATTGATACTTCGGAAAGTATTCTCAAGAAGCTTACTCATTTCAGCAACTTCCGCTGAGTTAACAGGAACTACCGTCTCAATAACTTGACTATATAAGATTTCTCCAAGTTCTTTTGAAGGTTCGTCCACACCACCAACTACTTTAGGTGTGTTTAATGTGTCATATTTTTTATTACCTGGATCAACACGTTCAGGGGAATAACTAGCGAAGAAGTCTTTTCCCAAAACAAAGCCGCAATCTACCATTGTTTTGCAAATAAATTCTCTTGTGGTTCCTGGATAAGTTGTGCTTTCAAGCGATACTAAGACTCCTTTTTTGGCATGTGCTTTAATAATTTCCATTGAATTTGTAATGTAACTCATATCTGGTTCCATTGTTTCAGTTAATGGCGTAGGAACACAGATGATGATGGCATCCGCGGCACTAATTGCTATGGCATCATTTGTCACACTAAAATTGCTTGCCAATTCTTTTCTAAGCACCTCATCACTGATATCTGCAATATCAGACTCACCTTTTTGCAAGGTATTAATTTTGTTTTCGCTAATGTCAAACCCAATTGTTTGGAAGCCTTTCCTAGAGAAAGCCATTGCAAGTGGCAATCCCACATAACCAAGCCCCACGATGGCAACTTTTGCATCTTTACTTAAAAATTTTTCTTTTAAAATGGATAACATATCATTTTAGTTCCTTTCCCAATAAGTGAATTAAAGCGTTTGTTACTCTCTTTTGTCCTTTGGAATTAGCATGGTACACCGAGTCATATACCTCTTCTTTCTCTAAACGAAATAGTTCAAAATTAAATCCTGTTGGTAAATATATTTTAAATTCCGTATAGAGTTGTTCTAAATAGCTCTCATTAATTTCATTTGCGAAGAAAGCAGGTGGCAGAATTGTTACACTCACTTTATTTTTTTCCATTCTTTCAATAAACTTTAAAATTTCATCTATAGCTGCAGTTCTGGTATAGTGGCTCGGAAAAGCAATTTGTTTTTTCTTATCTGGTTCACAAATTTGTGAATCTAACTCTAGATAGCATCCTGTTCTGCCAAATTTCGCTTGCTTTCGACGAGCCATCTTTTCAGGATTTGAAGAACTATATGCATGTTTTAAAGATAGTAAAAATAATTTCCATTTCTGCTTGTATCTTTTTCGTCTTCTACGGATTTGTTTTTCTAGAAACATATCAATACCGAAACCAAAAACATAATATGGAGGGTTTGTATATTGATTGAACTCAAGTGGTAAAATCACTCTATCTCCTTCTTTTAAATGTTTCTCCATGTACTCGGCTAAATATGAAAATCCTAGCCCAACATTAACTCCAAAATTGATAACTTCTTTCCCAAGAACCTCAGTAATTTCATCTGTGTTGAAACTATATAAAACACTGCTTCCACCAGCTACAACAATCTTTTCTCCAGATATTTCCTGTAGCAGTTCTTCTTTCTTCCTTAAAAGATTATGCATGTTTTGGATACTATTAAAATTAAACATATTAAGACTCCTTTCTTTTGTATCGACGCATTCCTTGTCTCGCAACAATAATTTGCTTTATCTTTTCAACAAAGGAATCTTTCTTTAAAATTAAAAATGCACCATAAACAACTATGCCTACAACAACTTGCAAAACCATTGTATACATTAATCCTATTCGGAAGTACGAAATGGCTATCTCTCCTAAAAACGCAACTCCACTTGCCAATACATACGGCCTCATTTTCTTGATTGTCTGTTTTACATCGAAAAATGATCTAGCAAAATAAGCCTGTAGTATACACAACACCATTGTAAATATAAGATAAGCAATAGATGTTCCTATGCTTTTCAAGTGAGGAATCAAAATAAGGTTCGTGATAAAGCTGCACACAGAAGCAATTAATACGGAACTCGTATAGGCTTTATTTTTCCCCGAAGTGATAAGTACTTGAATCCCAAAAACCCCTGCCAAGCCAGAAAAGAATAAACTCGGAGCTAGTATTTGTAAATTAATGACTGAGGCCTGAAAATCTTGACCTAAAAACCAAGGTATAAAGGACGGGGCTATCGCAATTAATCCTGTTACGATAGGTAAAGTACTGAATGACACATATTGAACAGAAAAATAAAATGAACTTTCAAAGCTTTCTCTGCTCCTAGAATTGTATTGTTTAACCATTCGCGGGCTCATTACAGTTGAAAGAGCTGTTACAAAGACAACGAACAACGTAATTAGCTTGAATGATTGGTTGTAAAACCCTACATCTACTTCAGCGGCAACATTACCTAGAATAACTTTATTTAACGCTGTCGGAATGAGTGTTAGAATTGGAACAACAGCAAAAATTAATATAGGAAAAATATGTTTTTTTACTAATTGAAAGCTAATACTGAAACCTCGTAATTGTTTTAAAAGTGGAATCCACGTAACTAATTGTCCCAGCAATAAAGATAAAGCATTGATAAGAATATATATTGATAAATCGTCTGGTTCTTTCACTAGCATAAAAATTCCTATAATCGACACAATGCGGACAACCATATTACGAATCATAATGTTTTTCATATTTTCTTGCCCCGTAAAGAACCATGTCACATCTAATACATACGCCAGAATCGTTAGACTGTTTATCAAAAATAATTGTGTATAGCTTGTACTTAAAAACGCAAAGACCAGATAAACAACTAGTACTAATGTTGAAAACACAAATTGTATTGTGTATAAACTGAAAAATTCTGTTTTCAGGTTACGTTTATCTATAACGGCGGCAATTTCTTTCCTTCCATAGTCACCAATGCCTAGCGAAGCAAACGCAATAAAAAGCTGCACTACTGAACCTACATAAGCTTCTATACCTATATTTTCTGGTTGTAATACTCGGATAACATAGGGCATGGTAAATATGGGTGTAATAATGAGTAACGTTTGATAAAGCAAAACGAAAATATAATTAACGGTTATTTTTTTATTCATTTTTTATACTGCGTCCTTACCAATTAGAACCTGTTTTATGGTGAGAAAAATAATCAATAAATCCAGCTTCATACTAAATTTTTCTACATAATAATAATCTAACTTCATCTTTTGACCATGATTCATATTGCTGCGTCCGTTGACTTGAGCCCATCCCGTTATTCCTGGCTGTACTGCTAGCCTTTTCTTTTGACTAGGAGAATAGCATTTCGTTATATCCAATATTTCGGGTCTTGGTCCCACTATGCTCATCTCACCTCTTAGAACATTCCAGAGTTGTGGAAGTTCATCTAAACTAAATTTACGAATGAACGCACCTATTTTAGAAACATTAGGTTGATCTCCTGAAATAGACTTAAAAACAAAGTCATCTGGAACCCCGTTCTCCCAATCATAAATAGTGCTCTGTTTAGGGCTAACTATAGCATCGCTACGCATAGAGCGGAATTTATAGATTTGAAATGGTTGTTCAAATTTACCTGCTCGAGTTTGAGTAAAAATCACCTTCTCTTTTGGTGAATCAAATTTTACAAGTATGGCAGTAAATAAGAAAAACGGTGATAAGACTATAAGCCCAATAAGTGACAAGCATACATCTAATAATCTTTTTTCTTTTTGTTTTAAATTACTTAAGTGCTCAACTGTTTTATATGCCATGAAATCCCTTCCTATCTTATTGTTTTCACTGATCCCCCTGTACGCAAATGCTTAAAAAATCCATTCCATACGTAACAAGGAAAATAAATTAACGATTGTAAAAAAGATAATTTTTGATTCTCTCTATAAACTAACCAAATTTGTTTAGCCATGTGTAATTTGTTATTTGACAGAGAAGAGGTGTTACCTTTTCGGTAATAGGCAAGCGATTCTGTAAGTCCTGCCACTTTATGACCTTCTCTTAATATAGAAAGCCATGTTGCAGTATCTTCCGCTCCCCCTAAATTTGGCATTTCTATTTTTCCTGTTTTCTCTATATCAATAATCACCGTAAGACAACCAATAATCGTATTCTTGAGTAGTTGTCTGTACGAAATGTTCTCTGGAATAGTCACACGCCCGGTGACCTTTTCACCCGCAGCATCAATCACTTCATAAGCTGTATAGCTAAGTGCTAGTTCCCTATCTTCCATAAATTGAATTTGTTTCTCCAACTTATCAACTTTCCACAAGTCATCACTATCTAAAAAAGCGACATATTTTCCTAAAGCTTGTTTAAGCCCCTGGTTTCTTGCGGCTGCTACACCAACATTTTCTTTCAATTCAATTACCTTCACTCGTTCGTCTTGGTAGCCCCTCACAAGATTTACTGTTTGATCTTGTGAACAATCATCAATAACTAATAACTCAAAATTTTGATAGGTTTGGAGCATGACGCTATTTATGGAAGACTCGATATGTTCTTCTGCATTGTGTGCCGGCATAATAATACTAACTAGTACCAAAATCTGATTCTCCTTTATTAAAGTAATAAATATTCAGCATGCTTATAGCAAGACCGATTCCCAAACTAAGGTGACGCTTATCAATTGAATTACTGAGTCCAATACTTGCTGAGAAAAAGCTCATTAAGACTAATAGAACAACAATACCCACTAGATTAAAGCCATTTTCTAAAATATACTTTACACCATAAAAAAGAATAAGCCCGAAAAATATAAGTAAAGGAATGAATGTAAGCAACCCACCGTTTGCCAAAGCCTCTAACCAGTAGTTATGCGCTGAAAAATAATTGTCTTCCCACCGTTCATAGCCATACATGTAATAGTCTAGTTTTACTGGCAGAATCCCTGCCCCCATGCCATTGAATTTCGATTCCTTTATTAATTTCCAAGATAATTTATACATCTCCATGCGGTCGCTTGTTGACCCTCCTTTTTCATTAAAAGCTTTCGAAATGATAGATATAATCTTACTAATAAAGTCAGAGCGAGAGAATGTAAGTAACAACATCCCTGCCATTAACCCAACATAAATGCTTATTAGTGACCACACTTTCGACCATGCAAGCAAGAAAATAAATAGTTCAGCTAAAATAATTACCATTGAAAGTCGTGAATAGGTCATAATGACAAGATATAGTGCAAGCGACGACACTAAAACAATGGATGTAATTCGTAGCCAACTCATTTTAATCCGCGTGAGGGTGAAAATTACGAATGGTAATAGTATTGTGATTTCGGAGGCAAAATCATTTGTATTTAGTAAAAATCCTGTAGGTTGAAATTGACTGGTTGTAGTTTCATAATAGTAGCTTCCGGAACGCGATAAATGAATTCCTGTTAATACTTCAAAGATTCCCAAACCTAAAATACCAATGTAAACAATTGTTAACAAGTTACTAAACAGATGGAACCTTTTAGTATCATTAATGTAATACACACAGAGAAAGATGACATACAACCACTCAAACGTAAAATATAAGTACCGAATACTTAAACTCATATCTGGTGTCCAAAACAGCGTAATTGTCATGCCCGAAAGAAACAATACAAAGGCTATAAAAAACCATTTTACATATTTCAATCGTTGCCAATCTTTTTTTTGCGTCACACAAAATAAGATAAAGTGTACAGGAATTAGAAGTCGAAACAAAAAAATATTCTCACTACCGGGGATCCCTAAATAAGACCCAAAAAAACCAGCAAATAATATAACAAAACTTAAAACATTTGTTATTTTGTCATAATTGATTTTGAAAACCACAGGAATAACAAGTAAAAATAACAGCGAAATTAAATATCCATATGGCATGAAAATACAAATCTCTAAAATTACAATTGCTGCGATAATAAATAGCAACAGCATTAAATGAAATTTATTTTTCCATAAATTAGTAGTAAGCATAGGTGCTTTTATCTTTCTTGTTATATTGGTGACCGTTTAATATCGCTCCAATTAATGGCGTTCCTGAACTATCTACATATGCTTTAATTTCTTCAATTTCTCCAATTTTCGTAACGCCCTCTCGCACTACGAATACTACACCATCGCAGAGAGAGGCGATAATCCGGCCATCAGCTAGAACACGAATAGGAGGTGTATCAATTAAAATAATGTCATACATATCGTCAAGTTTTTCCAGTAACCCTCTAAAACCCTCTGAACTTATAATTTCAAGCGGATTAGGAGGCAAAGGACCTGTTGGCATAAAATGAAAATCATCTTCAATGTCAAAAATACTTTGGCTTAGCAAATCAGGATTTTGCATAACCGTCATCAGTCCATTATTTCTATCAAATGATAGTTGACGTGTCAGACGAGGTCTATGCAAATCCATATCCATTAGGAGTACTTTTTTCCCTTGTCTTGCTATTTCTTGGGCTATATTACTTATACAAAAAGTCTTTCCTTCACCTTTGTTAGCAGAAGTAAACATTATACGTTTATGCTTTTTTTGAGCTAAAAACGAGAGTTGTAAACTTACTTGAATAGCCCGAATCTTTTCGGCCTCAAACGTCTTCTCTCCCCGTTTATAAAGCAATAATTTCTCTTTAGGCTTAAAAACATTTAGGTCACCTTTTGGATTTATAGGATGTAGTTTAATTTTTTGGTTGAACATTAGTTATCTATCCCTTCTATATACGGTATATCCCCAAGGAAAGTTATTTCTAAATCCGTTAAGGCTTCTTTATGGCGGATGACACTGTCATAACTAATTTGAAGTAAAACTACGACAACGGCTAAACCTAAACCGAGCCCAGCTGCCAAAATATATTTAGTGACATTAGTAACGGTTTGCGCTGTATCAGCTTTTTCTAAGATGATGATATTAGTACCATTAAAAAGCTTTGGAAAATCTTTCTGCGCAACTTCGGCTATACCATTTGCAATTTTTTGAGCCACTTTTGGATCACCATCAGTAACACTAATTGTGTAAACCAATGAATTTGTATTACTTTTAATAGTGATTTTATCTGCTAATTCCGCAGTAGAGATATCCCATTTATTCATCTTAATGACTTCTTGCAATGTACGACTACTCGCAATTGTTGTGCTATACGTATCAGCTAACTGAATAGAGGATCTTACATTATCTGACGTTTGAGATGCATTTTCAGTATTTGCTGGTGTAGCTAATAATTGTGTAGAAGTTGAATAAGTAGGTTTCACTAAAAAATGCGTAGTTAAAAATGTTAAAGCAACTAAAACTAGGGGGATGATAATAAACCAGAACCACAATTTTTTTAAACTGTCGAAGAACTGATTAATCGATTTTACATGTATCATTTTCTTAATTCTCCATCTCTTTATATTGATAAACATTTACCAATAATTTTTTCGCTTCCATCTCCCAGTTATAGTTCATCTCATAAGCATGACGGCCATTCAAACCTTCTTGCAAATATTTTTCTCTATTTTCAGCTCGTTTTTCTACAATGTTCACTAGTTTTTTAATATTGAACGGTGAACTAGTTTCTCCGCATTGATGTTTTTCTATAAAACTTTCCCAGTCTGGCAAATTAGTAGCCAAAATCGGTAAGGAAGCTGCCATATATTCATATAATTTTGTTGCCATCGAATTTCTATGATTCGGAATGTCATGTAATAGGCATAGTCCTAAATCAGCTGTACTGTATGCTTTCCAAATCTCTGGATAGGGAACTCGACCATACAACGTTACTACTTTTTCTAAATTGCATTTTTTTAAATATTCTTTAATTTCCATCTGTAGACTTTTAGTTATTGGACCCAATAACTCCAAACGATACTTGCTTGGAGATCCATTTTCCAAAGCATTCATAAGTTTTAACATCTCCCAAATTCCTCGCTCAGCGGTTATACTTCCTACATAAATCAATGTAAACGGCTTTATATCAATCTTTTTTCCTATCCGCTCAACATACACCGGAAAGTTATAAACAGAAGTGACACGCCTCTCTTCTAGATGAACGTAGTCATCACGATAAGATGCTTCAGCTAAAATGATATGATCACAGTAGCTCATGGTATATTTTTCCATGCCTAAAACCAGCTTTTTTAAAGGCTTTCTCAAAAAAGCAGGTATCCAGCTTTTTGTTTCAATATCTTTAGGGAAGTTTTCATGCATATCATAAATGAACTTTGAACCCATGGGTTTAACTTTCTTTAACTTTGGAAAAAGTATGAGCAGTTCGGGATCATGGATGTGATAATATTTAGCATCAGATTGCTTCGCCGCTTTATACAGCCTACGCCACCTAAAAACACGTGATAATTTCGATTTGCTTTCTGGTAAAACATGAATATTAATTCCCGGATATGTTTGCAATTGCATCCCATTATCAATTGCAAAGAAATCAACTTCAAATCCAGCTTTTGCTAAAGATAGTGCTTCTTTATAAAAAATCCGCGTATCATTCCAAACATGAACCGAACTGAACATCATTACTTTATTTTCTTTAACCATTCATTTTTCCCTTCCCTTTTTATTTAGAAACTGAGCCCAACTTCCATTCGATTTTCACATTATTATCATTGTTGATGGGGCTATATACTAGTGTATAGTTATCTGTTTGATTTTCAGGGATTGCAAAGTATGCATTACCAGTTAATTCTTTACCTGCTTCAATCATTTCTCCAAAGCTATCGTGGTAGCCGTAAGTCTTGATTTTATCGCCACTTCCAGTTTGTAAATAGAAGTCCCCTGCACCAACACCAAAGCTCATGTTCGTTTTATTTTTGATATTCATTTCGATAACTGTTAACTTTTTACCTTTTTCATTAAAAGTATCATCTTGTTTGTAAGTAAATTTCTTAGGCGTCATTTCAATGTCTTGCATAACTTTTGTTTTATTTAATTCTGAAGCGCTTTTTTCTGTAGTCTTTTTGCTTGTAGAAGTTGTTTTTGCATCAGCTGTTTTATCAGTTGCTGAATCACTGCTATTATTAGTAGAACTGCATCCTACTACTGTCACTGCTAGCATCGCTACTACCATTGTTGTAAATAAAAATTTTAAAACTTTTTTCATTTTATTCCTTCCTCACTCATTAAAAATATCCTCCCTTCTTCTTTTAGAAAGAAGAAGGGATTCTATTATAAATTATTTTGTTTCTTTAACTGTTGCACGAGCTAATTCTTTACCATTTGAAGTTTGTCCAGACACTTCAAGTTTACGCCCTGTATAATCTGCCGCATAAACTTTGAATGTACCATTTTGTAGATCAACCTGACCGTTACGTGTTTCTTTGCCATCTACGAACAATACTACTTTTTGGATTCCACCATCAAATGAACCAATAACACAGCCTTCATTCGCTGTTGCTACGAAATCTTTAGCAGTAATTGTCGATTTTTGGATAACATTAACTTTTTGTTTATACTCAATGCCACCTACTGTTGTCAAAACATACACATCTTGATCAACACTTGTTACAATGTCTTGTGCCCAGATTTCAAACGTTTTATCCGCAGTGTTTACTTGACCATTTCTACGTTGACCATCGACAATTAGCTCAATCTTCGTTACACCAGTACCTTCATAACTACCTGTAACTAAGCCTTCACCAATAGTATAATCTAATGGTTTCAACACTACTTCTTCACCTAAAACTGTGCTTGTTGCTTCACTTGTAGTCCAGTTTTCATCTTTAGCAACTACTTTAAAGGCATTACCAATAACATTCATATTTTTATTGTCGTTCACATAAATTGCATATGTTCCGTCTGCTTTCACTGGAACTTGTTTGATGAATTGATTATCTTTGTCGTATGCAGTTACATATTGCGCACCAACAGCAGTACCTGTCACAGTGCCTGTCCCAACATAATAAGGATCAATTGTTGGTTTTGCAAGATTTTTACGTTCTCTTACCGTATCACGATTAGAGCCTTTTCCACCGTGTCCATCAGATGCTTCAACTGTGAAATAGTTACCCACTGTATGCATTAATTCATTATCATTGACATATACGGAGTATGTTCCGTCTTCATTAACTGGAACTTCACGGATTTTTTTACCTTCGTGGTCATATACAGTAATTGTAGTTGCACCTTTTGGAGCTGTACCTTTTACATAACCTGCATTTACAAGATACGGATTGATAGTTGGCGCACCAAGTTTTCTTGGTAATACAACAGAGTTTTCAGAGCTTTCACTTGAACCTGCTTTTGCTACAACCGTAAATACATTCCCTACATTATGCATTTTATCGCTATTGTTTACATATGCACTATATGTGCCGTCTTCGTTAACTGGTACTTTATTAATTGGATTTCCTGAAGTATCAGCAGAATCATAAATCCAAATTTCTGTTGCGCCTTCTGGAGCTGTACCTGTAACAAATCCATCATTCACAATATAATCATCAATAGTTGGTTTTTCTAAATTTACTACTTCTTCAGTAACGATTGTAGTATCGCTTGATGATTGATCACCTAAAGTTGCTACAGCTTCTACTACTGTTCCTACTTCTTGTGTAGGAATATCAATACTGAAATTACCATTACTATCAACTTTTCCAGAACCGATAACTTTGTCGCCTACTTTAATTTCAATATCTGCATTTGGTTCAGCTGTACCAGTTGCTTTTGTAGAAGTAGTTGTCAAATCATTAAGAGTTGTTTGAATCATATCTCCTTCGTTAGCACCTGGACGGTTATCCCAAGAGATAGTTTTACTCTTAATTGGAAGTAATGAACCACCGCTCAAAAGACTAGACGATAATCTATCCTTCTTAGTTTCATAACCTTTAACTAAGAATTTATATTTGTTTTTCTTTTCAATTTGTTTTCCAGTATCTTGTTGCCATTTTTGAATATCAAATCTTAAGTCTAGTGTATTCCATAGAGCAGAAAAAGTTCCATCATAATTTGCTGTACGGTAAATTAATGTTTTATTGTCTTTATTGTAAACTATTGCATCATCATATTCTTTGTCTTTCCAAGAATTCAAATATGTGTAATGCTTTTGCGTGTTGTGTTTCACTTCTTTAAGTTGACCACTTTCAATAATATAATAGTTTACATTTTGTGTTGAATATCTTTCACGATTCCAAAGTAACCAACCCTCATCAATCGTTGTTGTTCTAGAAATCGAACTCATTTGAGGACTATCAGAACCTTCTGTACCATCATAAACTAAATAGTCATACCAATCGTCACTATCGAAGAATTCGTAGAATGCTGGATCTAAAGTGATTTCATTGTGCATTCTAATACGTTCAGTAGCTAATGAATCTGAAAAAGCAGTCCATGCAGCTGTGTGTAGGTTTAAATAATTACCATTTAAACTAGTTTTTCCGATGTTTCTAGCTCCATCAAAGCTTGCTGCATAGTAAAGACTTGCTGAACGTGATGATGCATTATTTTCATCTTCTTCTGTTGCTTCTTCATTTTTTATAGCTTGGCTTTTCTCATTTGACTCAGTAGCTGTTGCTTTATTGTCTTCTGCTGATGTTTCTTTTTCGCTAGTAGATCCTTCAGAGACTTGAATGCCGTCATTTGCTGTTGCTTCTTTATCCGCTGTTACTTGGATATTTTCATCTAGAACTTCCTCTGCGCTCGCAGCTAATGGCAATGCTGTTGTGATAACTTGACCTGCAACTAAGAGAATTGCAGTCCCTTTGATTAAACCTTTTTTCATTAATTCTTCTCCTTTGAATGTAAGTTTTTTGTCAGCAATCATTTGTCCAATTAACTCCCAAGATATATCGTCTTGAAGTTATATAGTCAAGATGCAATAATTACCGAATCTTTCTTTTTGAGAACTCTTAGATGTAAACTTATTTTTTGAGTCAGTAAAATGACTTAGTGCTTGAGTTTCCATTTGCTGCAGCAATAACCAATTGGCGACTCAACGTTTATTAGTATAATTCTAAATCTAGTCTCTAAAAAATCAAAAAATCAAATATTAAAAGCAACTTTTTGCGTAAAAAATTTTACTAAGGTTTATAAATCTAATTTGAAGCCTTTGTCATTACCATAAAAAAAATATCAAAACAAACAAAAAGGCACTTTTTATTTCTCGAATTTTGTTTTTTCCCACTTACTCACTATGTTTTAATACATGATACAGCTAATATTTCACGAGGGGGATTTAACATGCTAATTGGATTAGATTTATTTGACGCGAATATCGAACTTGAATGGAATCTATTGGAAATTCTTAGAAAGGAAGATAGGTGGTTTACTACGGAAGAGCTTGCCGCAAAGTTAGAAAAAACACCTGCTTTAATACTTAAATCTATCTCTCTTCTGAAAGATAATCTTGCAGACTTTAACAACAATCGAATTCAACTACATATATCAAAAGGACGCGGAGTCTATCTTGAGATACAAGAGAGCAATATAGATTTTGGGCTTTTTCTAATCTATTTAACTTCAAATACAACGATGTACAAGCTATTTTACAGTATTTTTACTGAGACATTTATTTCAACTAAAAAATTTGCGTACGAAAATTTCCTGAGCGAAACTACCGTTAGAAGGCAGATAACAAAGATGCGTGAAGCTATTACGCCCTATCACCTCTCTTTTACTCGAAGCGAAGTTAATGTTATTGGTGACGAAATTCAAATCCGTTTCTTTATGAATATGGCATTTTGGAGACTGTTTGCGGGAAAAGCATGGCCGTTCTCACAAGTTGATGAGAAACATTTACAATATGTAGTAACTAGACTGCTACAAAAAATAAATCTTGAATTAAATCTTGTACAGAAGCAGCAAATTATCTATTTCCTTGCTATTGGTACTATAAGACGCCGGAATGGGCATTATATTCCTTTTAATCCTAGTTGGGAGGAGCTTCTAACAAACAATAGCGGCTATTCCCTCTTCAAAAAGCATATTTCAGAATTCACACCTACTATTAAATTACACGATGGAGAAATCGCTTTTCTTTACTTCTTGATGATTATCCAAAGTAAGACACCCCAAATCACACCTTTGCTTCTATCAAATTATAGAACCAATCATGTAAACAACTCCCGCTTGTTTCGAGCAAATAAACTTTTCATTGAAAAGTTTGAGGCTGAATTTTCCCCCATTCCCAATGCTAAAAAGAGATTATTTACGTTAACTGCCTTTTCCGACCATTTATTCGCAAGTCTCACAACTAATTTTTCAACAGGAATCAGTGGTTCTAAGTTCTTACCTTATACGCAAAATAAGTTAGTTAATTTGAAAAATAAAATCGATTATCTACTTGATACATTATACGAAGAAAGTCATGACTCTATTTTTCTTGAAAAGAAATATTTAGCACCTAAATATGCCCTTCTTTTAAATTTATTTTCATCCTTACATATTTTCGAACGTGAAATTAAGGTGCGGCTTGAAACAGATATGTCATATATTATGAACAAAAGTATCATTCACGAACTAAAAGCGGCATTTGTAAATAAATTTAATTTGCGTTTTATTGAGGTTGAAAGTGACGAAGAAGCTGACTTGATTTTAACGAATATTCCACTTGAAAGATTGATAAATCATCATGTCCACTCAAAAATTGTTTCTATTCATCGTAAACTAGCGCCCCGTGATTTAACTCTAATCAATTCCGCTTTAGAAAAACTGAACTAAAATCAAAAAAACAACTCCTATAATTGTCTTTTTGACATTTTCTAGACATCTTGCTGTTTTATAATAAAATCTGGAAGAATATTATAGAAGGAGTAAAAAAATGACTTTTATTAACCCTTGGGATGAACGATTCATTTATAAAATTCAGTTCACTCTCCCTAGCCAGCCAGAACGTCTTTTCACTCGAACAATTATAGAAAAAGATTTGTTTGATGAAGAAACAATAACTAAACGATGGCTTCGTGTATTTCCTGAAACCCGCGTTGAAAATGTTTATTTTACAAACGAAGCAATGGAAATGAATGAGCGAAAATATAAAGCCCTTATCAATAAGAAATAATTACTTCCCCCCCTTTTTTTAAGTTTAGAAAGGGGGGATTTTTATAAAAAAACAGTAAGCCTTATTCAGGCTTACTGTTTTTACGCACGTTTTCTCTTAATAATTTGGATAGCTATGGCAATTAAGATTGCACCAAGAATGACTGAAAATCCAATCCAATCTCCTGTGCTCGGAAGCTTATTATTCCCTGATTCATCTGGTTTCCCTGGCTTAGACGGTTCTTTAGTTCCTAAGTCTTTTTCATTGTACTTGACTAATTCAATAACAGTCTCATAGTTACTTTCTGTAATTTCGAAATCAACAGGTTCACTATTAAGAATATATCCATCTTTTGCCTCTGTTTCAATAAATGAATATTTGCCTAGAGCCAGATTTTTAACTTGAATTTTCCCATCATTATCTGTAACGAGATTACTAATTACAACTCTTCCGTCCGCATCCAACAGTTTAAAATGTGTTTTACTTAATGCTTCTTTTGTATCCTTATCGAGCTTCTCAAGCTGAACTGTACCTAACATCTCATCATTCAGCTTAATAAGTTCTATTGTCGTATCGTAATTGTCTTTCGTAATTTCAAACTCAACAGGCTCACTATTTAAAATGTATCCATCTTTTGCCTCAGTTTCAATAAATGAATATTTGCCTAGCTTTAGATTCTCTACAAAAATTTGGCCAAGTTCATTTGTTACTAGGTTCTCTTGTACCACATTGCCCTGTTCGTCCACTAAGTTAAAGCTTACATCACTCAATTCTTTTTTATTCCGGCTATCTTTTTTAGTTAGTTGAACGGATCCGAGCATTTCTGTATTATCAATAGTGATTTCAACCGTTTCACTTTTCTCACTACTAATAGTCACATTATGTGCAGATTCATCCAATACATAGTTATCAGGCGCTTTAGTTTCTATCAATTCATAATTTCCTGGCAAGAGGTTTTCAAATAGATATTCTCCATTCTCATCAGTTGTTCCTGTATAAACCTCTCCGCTTTCAGATTCCAGTTTAAATTCTGCACCTTTTAATTTTTCACCAGTAGCTCCGTCTTGCTTAATGACCTTAAGTGCCCCTTTTATTAATTTATTTTCCTTTTGTAATTCTATAGGGGTAATGCTATTATTTGTCACCTCAAAATTGATAGGTGTACTATCTAGCTCGTAGCCATCCGGCGCCTCTGTTTCAACTAAATAATAGTTTCCTGGCAATAAATCAAGAAAAGTTAATTCTCCATTTTCATTTGTTATACCAGTTTGGATAAGCTGATTATCGCTATTAAACAAGTTGAATTTTGCTCCTGCAAGAAGGTTGCCAGTTTCTCCGACTTTCTTCAAGATGACTGTTCCATCAATTTTCTTTGTGGTTACTGTATTTGAATTATAATTAATTCCATTTAGATTTATTTGTCCCGTATTAGATACACTATCACCTGGATTTAAAGCAGAGGTATTAACTTCAAAACTTACACTTTGGCGTTCACCAATTGGAATATCTTCCTTTACAGTTAGTGTTAGGAGGTTATCTTGCTCTGTAATTTCAAACATCTCACTATTCTCCGTAATCCCAACATACACTAAACGATCATCTAATTTATCCGTGAACGTTTGTCCTGCTTTGATTGTTCCTGTAATAGAAGCGAGTGTCAATGTATAGGTAAGTTTTGTATCGTTCTTAGTTACTACTGTTTTATCCACAGATTTATTTAGGACTTTATTAAAATTATCATTCCCATTAAGTCTAGCTAAAACTGTATCTGATTTTGTGACTTCATCACTAGTAAGCGTAGCTGTGTTCTTATAAATATCTAGATTTTCAGTGACATTAACTTTGTATTCAATCAAATATGAGTCAGCCATACCAACATGATTAAATGTGACTTTTAATTCTTGAGTGTTTGCATTAAATGAAATATTATCTTTAAATTGGCTCGTTACGTATGTTCTTGAATCATCCTCATTAACACGAATAATCCTAATACCATCTACAGTTGATGAATCCGTTGCAATAACCCCATCTGTTAATCGTGGATTTGGATCCACCTGCAAACCTTGCGGGATTGTATCATTAACTGTAACATTGTTTAATTCAGCAGTCTGAAAAGGATTCACTGCTAAATGATATGTGTTATAACGTGATTGCGTCGTATTAAGTAATCCCACACCGTTCGAATCGACAGACCCTTTCCACCATTTCTCAAATGGAGACGGTTCTCCGCCTTCACTTGGCTTAATAGAAACTGTTTTAGAAACCTCTTGCCCATTATATTCTACTTTAAATGTTTGCTCTGGGTTAATTGTCGTATCTGGCCTCATCAACGGAGCTTGGAAAACTATATTAAACGAGGCAGACCATGCACCATTTTCACTAAATTCTGGGTTAGGTCTAACATAAACTACCATATAATCCGAATCGCTTGCTGAAGGGTTTTCTAAACTAACAAATTCAAAGGCACCTTCCTCTGAATGTAAGTCCTCCACATCACCTGCCGAAAATATTTCTCTAGGTATCGATACTGCAATAAGACCATTTTCATCTACAATCGCTCCTGCATCCGCACTTAATGTTACTTGTAAGTTTACTTGCTCTTGACTACCAATCGGATCATTAACATCTAATGAAATCCCTATATTTCCCACTTTATTCTGGAAATCAGCTTCTGTATCATTCTGCGCTGCGATACCAGTCCCTGAAAGAAACGTAGAAAACATAACAAGACACGCTATCACTATCATTGCTATTTTCTTACTCACATTATTCATCTCCTTTTTGTAATTTAACTTTCATCAATTACAATCCTATATATTAATAGAATCAATGTTATTCTATTAAAGTTTCAATACAATTAGGAGCCAAGATTACGCTTTTTAAAAGACGGAATTTGGTTTCTCGCATCAGAATGAATAATGTAAAAAAAAAAGATTTTAGCGATGCTAAAATCTTTTTATGAAACACATTCGTGAAGATTGGCCGGCTTATCCAGGAAATATCCCTGCTGCAAGTTCAAACCGATGCTTTGGAATTCTTCTGACATACTAAAATCCTCAATATTTTCTAATATGAATTGCTTTTTGCTTTGCACGGCAAAATTTTGCCATGCCTCTACAAATAATTTAGCCGTAGATAGTTTAAGATTACGCACTGAAAACTTAAATCCATCAACAACTGGTGTATAATAAGTAGCTCGCTCAAGACTATTAATGCCGCAACTAACATCGTCCAGCAAAATCTTATATCCCATAGATTTTAAAGAGGAGATTTTGCCGTATAAATAGGCATCAATTTCTTTCAATGTAAGGTGATGTTTATGCTCAGGTATTAGCATTAAATCTTCAGTGATTTCAATTGTTATATTATCGGAGTATTTACGTAACCGTTCCAACATTTGTAAAGTTTCAATATAAAAAAATTGTGTAGAATTGATATTTATGGAGACTGGGGCGAAGTTTAAATTTTTCAGTGCTTTTTCGACTTCATTTTGAAACCACTCCACAAAAAACGAATACTTTGTTTCCATAAATTCCTGTTGGAAAATTACTTCTGGAAATCCCCATCTTCCTTTTTCGAATTTTCTTAAAAGCAGCTCATACATGATAATTTCATCTTTGTCTATATCATGAATCTCCTGTACAAATAAACTATAATTTTTAAACATATCTCTACCCTCTTTTCCGTTTGTCTATAGTTTATTCTACAAGCTTTATGTTTAAACCGTAATCAGATTTCCATTTTTCAAACCATGCTTTTTGCAAAATTTCAATTAAAACAGGAAGATACATTTCATTCCTACTTTTAGTGGGTAAACACAATATTAGGGAGGAGTGATTAATTTATGAAAATCGGTATTGAGATATTCGACCAGACTGTGGAAAGTGAATTAGCTGTGCTAAGAATCCTTCGAAGTGAAAATCGTTGGTTTACTACTGAAGAAATTAGCGAGCTTTCAAAACTTAACACTACACAAACACTAAAAATCCTTAAGCGACTGATTAGTGATATGGAAGCTTTTGGAACAGATTATATGGAAGTCTTTTTTTCAAAAGGAAAAGGTGCTAGGTTCGTTACTAAGCGCGCTGATGCCAACCCTCGAAAGTTTCTTATTTTTTTGGTTGAAGAAACTATTGGTTTTAATTTGTTTACAGCTATTTACAATGAAGATTATACCTCTGCATCAAACTTCGCTATGGAGCACTTTGTTAGTGACGCAACTGTTCGGCGTCAACTTAATAAATTCAGAACTTCCATTCAACCTCTTGGACTTGATTTATCGCGGAGTGACGCAATATTAACAGGAGAAGAAACACAAATTAGATTATTTTTAAACATGGCCCTCTGGAAAATTTACGCTGGTGAAGGATGGCCATTTGAAGGGGTCAGCGAACAACGCATGGAATACATCGCAGAAAATATCCTCACTCATTCAGACTTAAACGTTACGCCCATTCAAAAAAGACAGCTCGTTTTCTTGCTTGCAATTGGCATCATTCGGAGAAGAAATAATCATTTTATTGAGTGTAAGGAATCTTGGCACGAATTAATTCAAAATAATGAAAGTTTTACTCATTTTAAAACATTGATATCTCCTTTTGCTTCATTTAGCGAGAGCCATCCTGGGGAAATTGCATTTTTATTTTTCTTACTTATCATTCAAAGCGAAAATATTCAAATTATTAAGTTCCTTGAGAAAAATTTTGAAGAGAATAAAAAAAATAATACCGTAGTCTATAGGGCTACTGAAAAACTTGAGGAAAAGTTACAAAAATATATTGCGCCCGTGCCTGAAGAATTGCACAAGGTATTTTTACTAAATGCCTTTTCCTATCACCTCTTTGCACATATCTTCCATAATTTTTCAACAGATTTAAATGGCTATGACTACTCTATTATCATTGATTCTCCTTTCGGCAACCCTATCCTAACTCACTTGAAAAGCAATATTCAAGAGTTGATTAAAGAACTACGCACAGAAACAAATTTTTCTCTTTTTCAAGAAGAAAATTATTTGATTTCAAAATACGGTCTGCTGTTTAGTCTTCTAAATGCCCAAACTTCTTTTGAACCCTTAATTAAAATAAAAATCTCCACTGATTTACCCTTCCTTGTTAACTTGCGTTTAAAAGAAAGAATTTCAACTGTATTTAAAGATAGCTATAACATTGAATTTCTTGATGCGTCAGAAAGTAATCATGGAGATATTTTATTAACTAATATTACGCTTCCACGAGATGGTCCTGAATATAAACAAGTTCGGATAGCTTTTATAAATCGCATCCTAACTTTTAGAAATATTATCATGCTTAATCAAAACTTATATGAACTTTCACAAGAAAAAAAAGAGGACAAATGACCTCTTCAGATTGAAAAAAATTAGGAACTAATCTATCGTAGGTTAGTTCTTTTTCATATACTTCTTAATTGGCATCGGTCGCCCGTAATAATACCCTTGGAAATAATCGACGCCCATTTCACGTAAAATGGCAATTTCCGCTTCGGTTTCGATTCCTTCGGCGATAATTGGGCAGCCTAGGTCGTGGCTTAGATTGACAATCGCACGCATGATAATTCGCTGGCGCTCGTTCGTTTTAATCAGAGAGATGAAGCTTGGATCGATTTTAATGAAGTCAACTGGTAAGGCGCGCAAATAGGTGAGGGAGCTGTAGCCTTTGCCGAAATCATCGAGGCTAACTGTTGGGCCGAGCGACTTAATTTTCATTAAGTTGTGGCATGCTTCGGTGAGGTGGGTGATTTCTGTGCGTTCGACAATTTCGAGATTAAGTGCCCCGGGGTGTTTCATGGTCAGCCTAATCCGGTCATAGAGCGCATCCATGTAAGCATCGTCGATAACATCACTGGAAATAACATTGACCGAAATCGTATATTTTCCTTCAAAAGCATCAATTTGTTTCATAACAGTGTTTATAACGAAATTTTGCATGGTTCTTGCGGCCTTTTGCTTCGCCACTTCTCTGAAAAAATCAATTGGGGTCAAAATGCCTTTTTCTGTTTGCAGGCGAACTAAAGCTTCGAAGCCAACGATTTTTTCAGTCGTGGCCTCAACTTTGGGCTGATAGTAAACTAAATACTTTTCATTTCGCACGGCTTTCACAATTTCATTCGTTGAAATCTCCACTTCATCGCTTCCTTTCGGTTCTATTCTACTCTAAAAGCTGATTTTATAAAACAAATAACAAAAAATTGACGTAAATGATACATTTTACGGTTGTTGGTTTGATTTTGCTTTGATAAAATAAATTTAAGCGCATTTTTAGTTAGCGCTTACAAATCGCCTAGTGCGGAAAAGGGAGAGTATGATTGTGAAAAAAATAATGAGAAAAGTATCACACGTTTTACTCGCAGCAGGCTTAACACTTAGTTTTAGCTTACCAGTTGCAACTACAAATGCCCATGCGGCAGAAACAACTGTACCTATTCAACTTCTTGGCGTGAATGACTTTCACGGGGCGCTGAATACGACCTCAAAAGATGTGAACGGGGCAGCAATTGGGGGCGCAGATTATCTTTCGGCCAATCTTGATAAGGCGGAAGCTAGTTTTATCGCGGATAACCCGGGCGCATCAGCTGTGAACTCGCTTCGTGTTCAAGCTGGAGACATGGTGGGCGCTAGTCCGGCGGTTTCTGGCTTACTTCAAGATGAGCCGACGATGAAAGTTTTAAATGAAATGAACTTCAAAATTGGCACACTGGGAAATCACGAATTTGACGAAGGGCTCCCTGAATACAAACGGATTTTAGACGGCGTTTCCACTAATAAATTCGGACCGATTGTTGAAAATTATCCGCGTGTTAAAAGCGACATGCAAATTGTTGCCGCGAACGTGATTAACAAGGGAACCGACACAGTCGCAGAAGGATTTAGTCCCTATGTGATTGAAGAAATTGGCGGCGTAAAAGTTGGCTTCATCGGCATCGTGACGACCGAAATTCCTAATCTTGTTTTAGCCGACTACATAAAAGACTACGACTTCCTAAACGAAGCTGACACAGTCGTAAAATATTCCAAAGTATTGCGGGATCAAGGCGTGAATGCGATTGTCGTGCTCTCTCACGTTCCAGCCCTTACGTCAGGAAATCCGACGAATCAAACGGATCAGACTGTTTCAGGCGACGCGGCAGCGATGATGGAAGCGGTGAACCAGAAGGATGCTAACAACTCAGTCGACATCGTTCTCGCAGGGCATAACCATCAATACACGAACGGCGTTGTTGGGAAAACACGCATCGTACAAAGCTATAACAACGGCAAGGCCTTTTCAAATGTAACAGGTGAACTTGATCCGGCGACGGGCGATTTTGTTAGCACACCAAACGCAAAAATCGAGTACAATTACCGCACGGGCACGCCTGATGCGACGGTTGCAGCCATTACTCAAGATGCTGCTGACCGAATTGCGTCCACCATCACCGAACCAATTGGGCATACTGCAAACGGGACCATTTCCCGTGAAACCAATTTAGAGGGCGCAGCAATTGATACGAAAGAATCTGCACTCGGAAATTTAATTACCGATGCCCAGCGCTACATGGCGAAAAAAGCCGGCGTTGATGCCGATTTCGCGATGACAAATAATGGCGGCATTCGCGCTGACCTTATCACAACAGGCAACAATGAAATCACGTGGGGTGCGGCTCAAGCCGTTCAACCATTCGGAAATATTTTGCAAGTCGTCAAATTAAATGGCGCCACCATTCTTGAAGCACTCAACCAGCAGTATGGCAACGGCGAAAAATATTTCCTTCAGATTTCGGGATTAAAATATACGTACACGGATAATGCTGACCTAGACCAAGCTTACCGCGTTGTAAGCGCGACAACAGACGACGGCTCGCCACTTGACCCGAACAAAGAATACACCGTCATCATTAACGACTTCCTCTACGGCGGGGGTGACGGGTTCCAAGCTTTCACAAAAGGGCAACTTGTTTCAGCGATTGACCCCGACACCGAAACATTTATCAACTACATTAAAAATCAAACGGCAGAAGGAAAAGTCATTACTGCCGAAAAAGAAGGCCGTAAGACGTACAAAACAGCAGCGCAACTCGAAGAAGATGCCATTTCTGCTATAAAAAAGGCAACAAAATTCAACACTTTGGCTGAAAAGGATAAAACTTTTTCTGGCGTGACGCTTCCGGGGGCAACTGTCTCCGTCCAAAAAGGCGGTAACGCAAACCTACGTGCGGCAAACGATTTGACGGCGACAGCGGACGCAAATGGCGCCTTCCAAATTGACGTGTCAGCACTCGGCCTCAAAGCTCGCGATACGCTTTCTGTAGTCGTGACAGACACATCTGGCTACAGCACACCGTTTAGCGTGACCGTAGCTGCCGCAGCAACAGACCCTGGTGACGGCGCCATAACACCTACGCCCGAAAACCCAAGCCCAGATGGAACCACCCCAACTGTAACCCCTGACAAAAACCCATCTGGCGACAAAAACACCGTCCAAACGGGCGCAAATGCAGCAAGCAAACCTAGCAAGCTGCCAGAAACAGGTGACCTTGTCGGAATTGCATCGCTTATCGGTCTAATCCTAACTGGCACAGCCGTTTACGCATTGCGTCGCAAGCAATAAACCAAACAAAAAGAAGCCGTCGGGATATATCCCGACGGCTTCTTTTATTTCATTTCAAATTGTAATTCGCGCAGCGCCTGATAAACCGTAGCATAGAATTTCACTTCCTTGCGCCAAGCCTGATTAGAGGACCATTCTTGCACCAACTCCGAGTTAAGTCCAGTCACAATCACTTGAATGCCCAAAAGTTGCAATTGCTTGCAAAACGCGTGAATCGCTTGAATAAAGCCATCGTAACCTTTTTGCGTGCCTGTAAAGTCAAACAGCAACGTTTCCACTTCTTTATCGTACAGCCATTGACTGCTTTTCTCACATAATAAATCGAAACTTTCTTCGCGAACATATCCACTCACTGGAAGAATCGCAATTTGTTTACTTAATAAAATAGTCGGCGGTTTTAATAGTTCAATAATTTCTTCATGGCGCTGAACTTCCTCACGCAGACGAACAATATCTGTGACATCTTTTTGCGTGCCGAAATAATAAAGATGCTCATTTTCGTCCCAAATGGGTTGAATCGTCAATTCATTATAGAAGGGTTCACCATTTTTTTTATAGTTTTTCACAATTTCCGTAACGCTCACTTTATTTTTAATCGCTTCAGAAATTCGGTTTAAAGCTTCAGGATTCGTATCTGCTCCTTGTAAATAAGCCCCGTTTTTACCAATTATTTCTTCTTTTGAGTACCCGGTTAATTTTTCAAAAGACTGATTCACAAAAATAAACGGTGTCCCAGAAATTTGAGGATCTGCGATGATGACGGAAGACGGGGATAAGCGCAAAGCTTTATACATAATACTAGCTGGAATTGGATAGTCTTTCATTGGCAAAAGCCCCCTTTCCTACTTACTTTAACTCATTTTTTTGCAAAAAGGAATTTTTAACGTAAAAAAGTTATCATTTCCATACTTTATCTAGTTTATCCGCATAAAAAACAATCGCCTTTTTATACGCAATAATGGCTTCATCACTCGACGTTTCGGCCAATAAATGAAGCAGAATTTCCGCACTCTCAGAATGCCTTTCTAAATTGTGTAGCACCATCGCATAAAAAACGCTGAGCGCATAGTTATTTGGAAATTGTTGCCTGCCCTTTCGAATGACCTCTTCCGCGACATCATATTTCCCTAGCGCACGATAAGTACTGCCTAAACCTAAATACGCCTCAGCTAAATCTGCTCCACTTAAGCCATTTTGAATCGCTTTTTCGTAAAAAGCAATCGCCTCTCCTTCTTTTTCTAAAACATCAAAACTCCAAGCAACTTGGTATAAAACGTATGGATTTTCTGGCTCGGTTTCAAGTAGCTTTAGCAGCAACTGATTCGACTTCTTCAAATTACCATTTTCTCTATCCCGTAGCGCCTCTTCTAACAACTTGTTCATATTCCTCACCTTTTTCACACAAATTGACGTTAAAATGCAATTTCCTCAAAGCTACCTTACCCTATTTTTCAACAAAAGTGAACAAATAACTAAAATCCAAACCTTTTTCGGTCAAAAAAACCTTGCGTTCGATTCGGCGTGAACGCAAGGCTTTCAAATTTATTCTTCTACTGCTTCCATAGCATCTTTTGGCGTTCCAAAGAAATAAGTTAAAATGAAACCGCCAATGTAGGCTGAAAGTAGGCCGATGCAATATGCTCCCCACATATTATTTGCAATAAGTGGAATAAGCGCGACACCTGATGGTCCAATTGCGATGGCACCTACGTTACCAAACGCACCAATTACGGCACCGCCGATACCGCCGCCTAGACAGGCTGTAATGAACGGGCGTCCAAGTGGTACTGTTACCCCGTAGATAAGGGGTTCGCCAATTCCTAAAACTCCTACTGGTAATCCCCCTTTAATCATATTAACGAGAGGTTTATTTTTGCGGCAACGAATCCAAAGTGCAACGGATGCCCCAACTTGTCCGCCGCCTGCCATTGCAAGGATTGGAAGTAGCAATGTTGCACCTGTTTGAGCAATCATTTCAACATGAATCGGGGTTAACACTTGGTGAAGACCAAGCATGACCATTGGCAAGAACAATGTTCCTAGTACAAATCCGGCAAATACGCCGCCAACTTCGATTGTCCAATTGATACTAGATACTAATCCTTCTGAAATTAGCCCAGCAATTGGCATGATGACGAAGATTGTTATAAGACCAATAACGAGTAAGACGATGGTCGGTGTCACAATAATATCAATCGCATTCGGAATCACTTTACGCAATGCTTTTTCAAGTACACACATTAACCAGACGGCGAATAATACGCCGATAATTCCGCCTTGTCCTGCTACAACAGGGTCACCTGTGAAAATATTTGTAATGACATGACCTTCTGCAAGTCCCATGAGCATTGTCACACCAGCAATTCCCCCACCTAGAACGGGAGTACCGCCGAACTCGTTCGCTGTGTTTATCCCAACATAAATAGATAAGAATGCAAAAATACCTTTATTAATAACGCTTAAAATATCAACGTACTGTGTCCATGTGCCGGCATCTAAGTTCCCAGCGACAATGTTATTTGCTAGAATCGCGGCAATTCCGGCGATAAGTCCGGCACCGACAAAACCTGGAATTAGCGGTACAAAAATATTTGAAATCGATTTCAATAAACGTTTAAAACCAGACGTATTATTTTGTTTCGCTTTCATGTTCGCTTTTGTTGCGGCCGCTTTTTCTTCTACTAACTCTTTACCAGATTTTTTAGCGCCGTCTAAGTTTTCATTAATCATTTCGCCAATTTTAACACCGGCATCTTCGGCCATTGCGGCAGCCACTTTGTTAACGACTCCCGGCCCGACGATAATTTGAAGCGTGTCGTCTTCTACAACACCTAAAACGCCGGGTACTTTTTTCAAACCTTCGAGATTTACTTCTTCTGGATTTCTAATGCCTAAGCGAACACGCGTCATACAGTGCGCGATTCGCGATACATTGTCCATGCCACCTACATTTTCAAAAATCTTTTTACCAATTTCTGCTTCTTTTGACATCTGACTCACTCCCTAAATTGTTTTTCTTACAAAACCATTCGAAGCTACGAGTTTTTGTTCTGCATCTTCTTTGGTTGAGTTTGTTAGAAGCATGACAATCGCTGTTTTCACATGTTTATCTGCTCCTAAGTATACTTCACTTGCTTCCTCATACGTGCATTCCGTCGCTTCCATAATGATACGTTTCGAACGCTCTTCCAATTTTTCGTTCGTTGGCAATACGTCAACCATCAAGTTGCCGTAAACTTTCCCAACACCGACCATAGCAGCCGTTGAAATCATGTTTAAAATAAGCTTCTGCGCCGTCCCAGCTTTAAGTCGCGTCGAGCCTGTTAAAACTTCCGCACCCGGTACAACTTCTACCGCAATATCCGCATGTTTTGAAATCGCTGCGTCTTGATTACACGAAATCGCAGCAGTAACAGCCCCTACACTACGCGCATAATCGAGTCCCCCAATCACATACGGCGTTCTTCCGCTTGCAGCAATCCCAACAACGATATCATTTTTCGTAAGCGAAATCGCTTTCAAATCATCCTCGCCAAGTTGAATAGAATCTTCAGCACCTTCTACCGCTTCCACAAACGCTTTTTCGCCGCCAGCAATTAGTCCCACCACTTGCTCTTTCGGCACGCCAAACGTTGGCACACATTCTACAGCATCAAGTACACCTAGGCGTCCGCTCGTTCCAGCACCCATGTAAATTAGGCGACCACCAAGATTAAAACTATTAATGGTACCCCTTACAATTTTAGCAATCTGAGGCAAAGCTGGCTTAATACTCGCCGCCACTTTACTATCTTCTTCATTCATAATCGCCAAAACTTCATTTACATCAAGCTCATCTAAATTGAGCGTTTTCTCATTTCGTTTTTCTGTAGACAAATTTTCTAACATAGTATCACTCCTCACAAATTGATTATAATCGTTCTGAAATAAAATTTCAATACTTTATTTTATTTTTAAAACATGCATTTGAAATTTTGTTTCAAAACAAGTATACTGAACGTATTAGAACGGAGGGAAAATATGTTAGGAATTAGTATTTATTTACAAGATACCGAAAATATATCAGAATTTGTTACACAAGCACACACAAACGGCTTTTCGACAATTTTTAGCTCACTACATATCCCTGAGGAAAGCAAAATTGATTACCGAGAACGCCTGGCCGAACTTGGGAAACTCGCAAGTGCACACCAAATGAAGCTCATTTTAGACATTTCTGAAAACGCTTTACATAAAATTGGGCTGCAATTTGAAACCGCCGAACAAATTCGCGACTTTGGCGTCACTGGTTTGCGGATTGATTACGGAATCGGCGCACACCCCGTAGCCACCATGTCACACAAAATTGCCATTTACTTAAATGCCAGCACGATTGACCAAGATCTTTTGGACAAACTAAACGCACAAGGTGCCAACATGAAACAAATCGAAGCATTCCACAACTATTACCCGAAGCCTGAAACTGGTCTTAGCGATGCTTTTTTTCAAGAGAAAAATACGTTTTTGAAGAAAAATGGGATGAGGATTTCCGCTTTTGTACCCGGTGACGCGGCGAAACGCCACCCGCTTTTCGAAGGCTTGCCGACGCTTGAAAAGCACCGCTACAAGCCCCCATATGCGGCGACACTCGAACTATTCTCCCTTGGAATCGATGATGTTTACGTGGGCGACCCCGCGCTTGATTCGACCCATCTTGAATTTTGGCGTGAGCTTTCAAAGCACCAAACAGTGTCCCTCCTTGGCATCCTAGCTGACGAAGTCCCTGCCGAAATTCGTGCGCATTTAGAGCGCGGCGACCAAAACCGAATGGACGAGGCCCGCGATTTAATCCGCCTTGAAGAAAGCCGCATCTCCCTTAGCAATTTAGCCCCCGCACCGAAGAATACTTCCCCAAGAAAACGTGGCGCCATCACAATGGATAATCAAAACTACGGCCGTTACGCTGGTGAAATTGATATTGCCAAATTTGATTTACCTGCAAACGAAAAAATCAATGTAATCGGCCAAATTGACGACCATTACATTGATTGTTTACCATTTATTCAAGCAGGACGCAAAGTAAAATTACGTTTTAAATAGAAACAGTCATGAAGACTGATGACACGAGAACGAAGATTGCCGTTTGTCATCAGTCTCTGTTTCTATTTCTCAAAAACCATCTCCGCAAATTGTCCATACTGATGAAGGCCCACCAATTTAAAGCGCTTCACATCTTCATCTTGCGTAAATAATGGGATTCCTTTCCCAAGCAAAACTGGCGCTACTTGAACATACAATTTGTCAACCATATTTTCATTCAAAAGCGGCGCCAAAATGCTGTTTCCTCCGACAATCCAAACGTTTTTATCCGCCGGAAGCTGCCGCACAAAATCCGCCACATCACCCTCAACTTGCTGAAAACTTTTTAGAGCAAGTTCTTTTTCATGGGTAAAAACGTAATTTTGCGTTGGCGCATAAAGCGATTCAATGCCTGCAATACCCACAATTTCATCGTATGTCTTTTTCCCCATAATCATCATGTCCATTTGGCTATAAAACTCGGCGTAATTGGTTTCCTCCGGAGCACCCGTTTGATGCAGCCAGTCTAGGCGATTGTTTGCATCTGCCAAGTATCCGTCAAGCGAAACACAGCCGTAGAAATAAATGCTCATTCAATTCTCCTTTCGCGCAAAAGGCCCTTCTAATCCAGTTAAAAGGGTGTGCGCGTACTCGTTTTATTCCCGAAAGCGGTTTGTCGCTTCCCGTGATTTTTTGATATGCGTTATCATGTCCTCGTAGCGTTTTGAGGCAAAATAATAAAACAAAATGTCAACGACCAAAAGTTGCGCCTGTCTGGAGCTTGTCGCAGTGCTCCGTAGTTCGGCTTCTGGTGCGCGTGATGTTTCCAACACAAAATCCGCAATGGTTTTTAGTTTATTGTTGCCAAAACGTGTTAAACTGACGACTTTCAAGCCGCTTCGTTTCGCCTCCTTGGCAAGCTGTAAAACTTCTGATGTTTCTCCACTATTTGAGATCGCAATTAAAATACTATTCGGGTTGCCCGCAGAAAGTGCCATTGCTAGAACATGTGGGTCTTGTGATAAAAAGACATTTTTGCCAGCACGTAACCATTTTTGCGCAATATCTTCTGCAATGAGCCATGACGCCCCAACGCCGTACGCATAAATTGTTTCCGCTTGTTCCATCTCGGCGCAAACCCTAACAATTGCTTCCTCTCTCAATTGACTAGCCGTATCCTGTGTCGTTTGAATCATATTCGAAACCAGTTTTTCGCGTATCGAATCAAACGACTCATCTGGTTCAATATCATAATATCCTGCTTTTTTCGGCAACGCGAGTTCCATTGATAACTGCCGCTTGAGTTCCGGAAAACTATCCAAGTTAAGCGATTTAGAAAAGCGAATCACAGCCGCCGCACTTGCATTTGCCTTTTCAGCGAGGCTTTGCACAGAAGCTTTAACCGCAAAATTGGGATCCTCTAAAATCGTCCGCCCAATTTTCTGCTCCGAATTAGGTAGCGAGTCCAGTATGCCAGTAATAAGATTGATAATACTACCATTTGCCATAAAATCATTCTTCCCTACTATTTTTTCTTTGATTATAACATATTCGCTTATGATTCGTTACTCAGAACAAGTCTGGTCTACGTTAACCACCTTATTTTTATGCATTCAAAACCGCGAGCGGAATCGAAACGTTTCAAAATACGCTGTCGCTTTTATGACATATCTCTATATCTTGTTTTCGCACTCATTACATAACTCTATTTAGTTTCACTGCTTGCTAATTTTTGGCTTATTACATGAAGTTTCGGTACTTTTTATTGTAATGGCAGTTTTTTTATGTCTAAAAAAGAAGCACCTGACATTTTGATGAATCAAAATGTCAGGTGCTTTATTTGTTACTGGGATTTATGTTCCAGCCTTTTCTCTCGCACAACTTAACTACGTTTTCTCAAATAAACTGCAGCCAATAATGTAGCGATTGCACCTACTGCTACAGCGCCGCCTGTAGTGGTATCACCTGTTTTTGGCAAACTTTTCACAACAGGATCTTTTGCTTTAACTACGGTTTTAGCTGTTACAGTTTTTGTTACAGCCGGTTTATTTACTTCCTTCACTACCACACCAGTGCCAGTGTATCTATATTCTGCAACATCGCTGTATTCAAAAGTATGCATATCTACACTCATGATATAGATAGTTTGGTTTTTCTTTAATGGTGTTCCAAGATGCACATGGAAATTCCCATTCACATCAGCATAACTTGTGCCTAGAACCGTAACACTATCTTCAGCTATTACTCCGACATATGCGTAAGGACGAGTTTTTCCGTAAATATCACTTGCAGTTGATTTAATTGTATCCATCTTTGGAGCAGCATATGATGCTTCTTCACTAATATCTGAATTAAGATCAACAACATGATATGTCATCGTGACACGCGCTTCATTTCCAGCTGCATCACGAGCCACAATCACTGTATTGAACACCCCAACTTTAGATGTGTCAAGTGCCTCACGACCATCTGCAAAGAAGACTTCATAATCATCTGAATTGTCATTAACCAGAACAAAATCATCCGCATACCAGAAGTCATCACCTAACTCAAGATAAACATCTGCATCCATAAGCTCAATAGTAGGCTTTTGTGTATCTTGGACAACATAGTTTACTGTGATTTCTTCTGTTGTTGTACCATCTGTCGCAATAACGACAACTGATTTGTTTCCAATAGAAGAAACATTTGGTTTCACTTTAAAGCTAAGAGCTACACCATTTTCAGCTGTTACAAAATAACCCGGTGTTGTCGTCGCATTCACTTCAACTTTGACTCCAGACTTAGCTGTCGCAAGCGGTGTTGCTGTTAAATTCGCTGTGTTCGCTTCATCTGTTGTTTGTAGAGCTGGTTTTTCAGTTTTTGCTGTTTCTGATGGTGCTTCAATTACTTGTTCTTTCGTTACATCTTCTGTTCCCGTTTCTTCTGGATTGGATTGAATAACATCTGCTGGATTTTGCTCAGATACTTCTGTTAATACTTGATCAACTTCACCGTTTGAAGTATCCGTTTCACTTGCAAATGCTACTGTTGGTAATGCAAGACCTACTGATAAAGCTAAGACGCCATAACCTAGTTTTACACTTTTCTTCATAATCAATCTCCCTTTTATTTTATTGTGCTCATTAAAATAAAGTCTTCCCTTTGTTTCATTTTTATTTCAAATATACACATTTTTAGTATACCATGTAACTTTTATGAAACATATAGACAAATGGTGAATTTTTTATCTATTATTCAATGAAAAAGCTTTCAAAATATCGTTTTTATTCAGAAATAACAAAAAGGCGTAATCGCTTACGCCTTTCTCAATTTAGCCACGTTTTCTTAGGTAAATAGTGGCCAGTAATGTAGTTAATGCTCCAACTGCTATAATACCTCTTGAAGTATTGGCATCACCTGTTTTCGGTAAAATTTCTGTAGCATTATTAGCCGTTCCTTTTGTCATTTTATCAACCTTTACTTTTCCTACAATTGGTTTATTTGTTTGTTTTGGAGCTTCCAATTTTTCTGTATAGATATATTCTGTTACCTCGCTTTTTTGGTCATCAAAAAGGGTCATGCTGGAAACCTGAATCGCTTCATGATTTTTAAGTGGTTCCTTCAATTTAATATGAAAATTGCCATACTTATCAGCCCAAGCAGTTGCATCAAAGCCATTTTCGATTTTAAAGAATGCAACCACAAGCGCGTTCGGGACTGTTTGACCGTAAATATTAAGTGCATCTGATTTATCAAAATCAAAAATTGGGGCCCCGTAATACATTCCAAAGCGTGGTGTATCATCCCATACTTCATAATTCACTACAATTTCTTCTGTTGTAACGCCATCAGTTGCGATAATGGTAACGGACTTATTTCCAGTTGATGCGACGTCTGGCTCTGTTTTATAACTTAGTGAGACTCCACTTTTAACAGTTACGAAATCCAGTGGTGTAACGGGCGTATTAATTTCAATCTCCACATCTGTTTTAGCAGTAGCAAGTGGTTCTGTCACTTGTTTTGGCTGAACAACTTCTGTTTCTTCTGCGCTAGCCTCTTCATTTGTTGCCTGTACAGCTTGGTTTTCATCCGCCGCAAGGCTTTCTGAAATACTTTGAACAGATTCTTCTACAACTTGTTCGTTACCCGTATCACTCGCAAACGCTGACGTAGGTAACACCAATCCAATTGACAATACAAGAACTCCATAAACCAACTTCACACTTTTTCTCATTTCCTTCGCTCCTCCTTTGGGACTTTTATATTAAAAACAAAATTCTTTTATTTCTTTTTCATTACAAATATATTATATCACGCAACATTAAAGAAATATATAGATAAATTGTGTACGTTTTATCAATAACTAGCTTTAAAACGGACAAAAATGTCTCTTTTTTAAAATTTCCAATTAGAAAAACCCCTCAAAATCGATAATGCTGATTTTGAGGAGCTTCTTTTAATAGTCCTATGAAATTTATTTTTTAACCAATCGATAAACAAATTTCTCGATTTCTACGATAGCAAACACTCCAAAGCCGGCAAGTAAAGAAATTCCGAGTTGCGCGAGATTTAGTGACGTTGTTTCCATGATAGTGTGGAAAACGGGAACGTAAATCACAATAGCTTGAAGGACAAGTAAAATGCCGAGTGAGCCCCAAAGGACATTATTTTTTAGAATGCCGCCGTCAATTGGGAATTTCATTAGTTCGCGGCAATTTATCATGTAGAAGGCTTGACCAAATACGATAGTTTGGAGCAAGGTCGTCTGTATCGTGGCCGTATCGACGCCTGTTCCACGCAAGTAGGCTTCCACGGCAAAACCTAGGACTGCGATTAAAACGGAGACATAGGCGACGCGGATAATTGCATAGCTGTCTAGGATATTTTCTTTCGGGTCACGAGGCTTCCTTTTCATAAGGTCATTCGCGTATGGTTCGAAGCCTAGCGCAAAGGAAAGTGTAATGGTTGTCACCATGTTAAGCCATAAAATTTGAACGGATGTGAGCGGCAGTGGCATGTTGGCAAGTAGGGAAACAACAACGAGCAAGCCTTGCGCAAAAGCAGTTGGCAGCGCGAAATAAATCGTCTTTTTGAGGTTGTCGTAAACCCGACGCCCTTCTTTCACAGCTCCAACAATGGTCGCGAAATTATCGTCAGCAAGCACCATATCAGACGCGTCCTTCGTAACTTGCGTGCCTTTAATCCCCATCGCAATCCCGATATCTGCTTTTTTCAGCGCCGGCGCATCATTTACTCCGTCACCGGTCATGCCAACAATGTGACCGTTTTCTTGAATTGCCGTCACGAGGCGAAGTTTATGCTCTGGCGTCGTTCGCGCAAACACATCATGGTCCTCCACAACTTTGCGCAGCTCTGCGTCAGAAAGCCCTTCAATTTCACTTCCAACTAAAGCATTGTTATAGTTTTCAATGCCGATTTCCTCAGCAATCGCAATCGCAGTGTCTTTATGGTCGCCGGTAATCATTTTCACGCTAATTCCTGCTTCACGGCATACGCCAACTGCACGGATAGCTTCCTTCTTCGGCGGGTCAATAATACCGTATAATCCTGCAAAAATCATACCGTCTTGTAAGTCTTCGTGCGTCAGGTGTTCCTTCTCGCTTGAGACTTTCTTGTAGGCAGCCGCTAAAACACGTTGTCCTTTGCTAGCAAATTCGCTAATGCGACCATTCCAGTAGCCCAGATCAAGCGGCGTACTCGATTCGCCTTCCACTTGAAACTTCGCCAGATTTAAAATCACGTCTGGCGCGCCTTTCAAATAAATGTAGTTTTCACCTTCAATTGTAACAAGAACCGCCATATATTTATAAAGAGAATCAAACGGGATTTTGTAGAGCAAATGATTTTCCTGACTCAAATTAGCGCGATTTGCAAGCTCTAACAGCGCTCCTTCCGTCGGATTCCCAATCACTTCACGTTTTCCGTCATGATAGTCAATTTTCGTATCGTTACAATAAAGCGCAATCTCAACGAGCCGCCTAAACGCCAAGCTTTCATCACGCAGTTCAATCGGTTTTTCCGTATGGTCGCTCACTTCATCTTTTGTTATCACCGCAACGACGCTCATTTCATTTTTCGTCAGCGTCCCCGTTTTATCCGAACAAATGACGCTCATGCTACCAAGCGTTTCGACCGCAGGCATCTTTTTGATGATAGCCTTTTCTTTCGCCATACGTGTAACTCCGAGGGATAAAATAATTGAAAGAACAGCCGGCAAGCCCTCCGGCACCGCGGATACTGCTAGCGCGATTAGAGCCGACACTAGTTCATTCATGGAAAAATCATGATAGAAAATACTATAAAAAAGTAAAAATACAATCAGAGCCGATAAAATGTAGAAAACTTGCTTGTTAAGCTGTTTCATTTTTTTAATGAGCGGCGTTTCCGTATTTTCCATTTCCTTCAAATTACGACTGATTTTCCCGAGCTCCGTATTATCGCCCGTTTCCGTCACAATCCCTTTCCCAGAACCACTTCCAACAAGCGTGCCGGAAAACACCATGTTCAGACGGTCACCTAAATCCGCGTTGCGAGCGATAACATCACTATTTTTCGTGACCGGAGTTGATTCTCCAGTCAAAATCGCTTCTTCCACAACTAAATTGTACGCCTCAATAATACGTAAATCGGCTGGGATAATATCACCAGGGCCTAGCAAAACGACATCACCGGCAACTAAAGATTCAGCAGGAACGATTTCTTTTTGATTTTCCGAAAGAATAGTAGCTTCTTCACTCAACATATTCGTCAAACTATTTAGCGAGTTCGTCGCCTTCCGTTCCTGCGAGTAGCCGATAATCGCGTTAATAATCACGACGACGAAAATAATCACCATTTCAATGTACGAGCCAACGACGCCCTTCAAAACACCCGCGACAATCAGCACATAAATTAACAAATCATTGAAATGCTTCAAAAACTTTTTTAGTTCGCTGTCCTCTTTCCCTTTGCTTAAAATATTGGACCCATTTTCAGCGAGGCGCCTGCCGCGCTCCGAATTCGCAAGTCCCGCTTCATTTGCCCTCATTTTTTCAAAAATTTCACCAAGTGGCAATTTGTACCAATCCATTAAATTCCCTCCTCATAACCAGGCCACATTAACACCGTCATTTTAACTTGCCTCACCTTAAAATTCCCTAAAACAATGCGCACTAAACGCTGGTTCCGCCAATAAAAAAACTACCGAAATCGGTAGTTTTTAGGCTGTGTTAATTGGGGTTATTTTCTTCTGTGATGCGAGCGTAGGTTTTCAAGATAGCTTCTTTGTCAGAATATATTTGTGCATTTTCTATATTTGCTCTTTAAACCCATCACACCATATCCGGATTTTTAAACATCCGTCGCCATGTTTTTGTTAAGATGAAGAAGCAGACGGAAAAGGCGATGACGTCAGCAATTGGGAAGGCGTACCAGACGCCCATTAGCCCGAAGAATTGGGGCAAAATAAGCAGTAGTGGGACAAGGCAAATGATTTGGCGCATAAGAGAAATAACAAATGAAATGCGCGCTTGACCTAGCGCCTGATAGAGTCCACCGCACACAATTTGAAAGCCAATTGTTGGGGCGGCAAGAAGCATGAGCCGCAGGGCATTCGTTCCCTCCGAAATCATCTCTGGTTCACTTGAAAAAATGCGCACGAGTTCACTTGGGAAAAGTTCCACGATGCCCCACGCGATGAGCGATAACAACGTTGCAACAATTATGCCCAGTTTTACGGCGCGGATAACGCGGTCAAGTTGGCGCGATCCGTAGTTGAAGCCGACGATGGGTTGCATGCCTTGTGTGATACCGTTTATCGGCATGATGACGAAGCTCGCAATTCGGTTGGCGACACCATAAACCGCAATCGCCAGTGTTCCGCCGAAAAGTTGCAACATCCAATTCACGGCGATGGTCACAACGCTCCCCGCGGACATCATGATGAAAGACGGGAAGCCAATTGCCATAATGCGCAGACTCAGTTTGCCGTCCAGACGGAATTTAAAACCGCTAAGAGATAACGTGCTTTTTCCGGATAAAAAGTAGATGAAGAGCCAAACCGCGCCTACGGCTTGGGCAATGACTGTTGCGAGCGCGGAACCGCGCACCCCCATGCCTAATCCCATAATGAAAACCGGATTTAAAATCATATTTAGCACCGCTGAAATAATCATCGTCAGCATCGCCGTTTTGGCATTTCCTTCCGAGCGAACAATGTTGTTCATCGCCATCGCGAACGTCTGAAAAGCCGCGCCTAGTAAAATGAGTGATAGAAAGTCCTTTGTCATGCCGTGGATTTCTGCCGGTGCACCAAAAATCGTAATTAGCGGGTCAATAAAAATAAAGGTAACAATGGCAATAAAAATACTCGACAAAATGACCAACCAAATGACTTGATGGAAAATTTGATTCGCCCGAACTTGTTCGCCCGCGCCTAGCGACCGCGAAATAATCGAGGCTCCCCCGATACCGAACATCGCCGCCATAGCCATTAAAATCATCTGCACTGGGAAGGCAATCGAAAGCGCCGCAACACCGTCTGAGCCAACGCCATATGAAACAAAAATCGTATCAACAATGTTGTACATGCCCATCACAAACATGCCCACAAAAGCAGGAATCGAAAGGCGTGCCATCAGGGAGCCAATTCCCTCTACACCAAGCCGTTTACTTTGTTCTTTCATTCTTTAAACTCCCTTCCGCAAAACGCGTTGCATTGTCCGCCATCTGCACAAGGAGACGCAACACATCATCTTTTTCTTTTTTCGAGAAGCCTTGGGTTAAAATATCGCTCCACGTATCCGTCACTTCCGCAATCAAGTCTTTCATGCTGTGACCTTTTTCCGTCAAAAAAACACGTTGCATTCGCTTATCGCGGGCGTCACATTCGCGCCGAATCACACCTAGTTTCTCAAGCTGTTTAATGTGCCGCGTTACATTCGCCTTATCCGTCATAAACCGTTGCCGCAGTTGCTCTTGTGACATCCCGTCTTCCTGATATAGCGTCCATAAATAGCGGAGCTGCGAAACGCGGAGACCCGTTTCCTCCAGTTTCGCCTCTTTGTACGTGTGCTCAGCTCGGTGAATGATTGACATCGATTTCGTTACAATTTCGTGGTTTCCCCCCAATTGAAGCCGCTCCTTACATTCTGAAAATTAAATACCAGCCTAATTAGCGTATCAAAAATTAGTTGACTGGTCAACTAATTTTGCGGTTGACTTGTCGCACGCAATTTGTCACAATAAAATTAAAAACACGTGGGGGCAATCGCTTTGAACATCTACCAGTTAAAGGAAAAATTCCCAAGTTTACAAGTATCCAAAAAACCAATTTCAACTGATGAAACCGTCTTATCTTTCTTTGAAGAGCCTTATTATTTTACTATTGCCAAACATGAAGTGGCAGAAAATGATGCGGCCTTTTTAAATCTGCTTTTTGATGCACCCAAACCGGCTTTTAAGTCGGCGGAAAGTCAACTTTGGTATGACCTTTTATTCACCCAAAAAGCGGTGCCGCTAACCGAAAGTTCTTCGCGCTATCGCTTCGTTCAATTCCACATTCGGAAAGAAACTTACACAAAAAAAGAATTTTCCGAGTGGAAAAAAGCCTTACTTAGTTTTTTCAACAAAAAAGCAGAAATGATCGAACTTGGCACGTACGGTGTCATCGCTGAGAAAATTGAAGGCTCAATCTTAGGTGAGGACGAACTTGCGGCTGTTGCGACGACGCTGGAAGCCGATTTTTATTTCCCTGTACATTTTTTCGTCGGCCTGTTCCACAAAAAACATTTGTCCATGCGCGATGCCTTTAACGAAGAGCGCCGCCTATTCGATTTGCAAGACAAGGCGCTTGTCCAAACGGTTGAATCAGCTAGCTTGAAACATTTTGCGCGCCCACTTCTTTCGAGCACTCTTTCCGCAGAACTAAACGCTGCCTTTGAAAAAGACGACTCGCTGCTCCCATTGATTGCCACCCTATTTGAAAACCAAGGAAACATCAGCATGACGGCTAAAGCCCTTTTCATGCACCGCAACACGATTCAATATCGCATTGACAAATTCCACGAGCAAACCAATTTATCACTCCGCAAATCAGACGGCTTACTTTACGCGTATTTAAGCAGTTTAACCACGACAAAAGTTGCTGAAAAGTGAATGTGGGGATAAAAAAGAGAAACATTTCCTGTTTTAGGACTTGTTTCTCTTTTTTAGTCATTGTGACAATTAAATCAATGCCCCCTGCTATACGAATCCATCAACTATTACATAAAACGTCTTTAAATTCTTCGATTTTCATAATCCTCCCATAATCATCATCCACATAAATATCATTCAAAAAATTCTTTTGTGAAAAAATTTCCTTTAGTAATGAGACTGAAGAATAGGTTAGTATAATAAAATGTGGGTGACTATAGGGAATATTTTTCTTTTCCTCCTCTTCATACTCTTCCAATAGATTTTCAACATAATCATAAAAAATATGTTCTTCTCCAAAGTCTACAACTATTCTATTTCTATCTACATCCGCCATTTTATTCTTCTTATCATATTTAATCGCCTTTACTACCTCAAGATTAAAGTTCTCATCGCCAATTAAAATAATCCATTGCATGTTTTTAACTCCTCTTAAAAACTACTTTTTTACCAGGTTTAGACGTCCACATACTTTACACTCCCATAATCATACAGAGTTCACAGATAAGCATGAGCTCGCATACAGGCAAAGTAAGGAAGAACTTTTAACTGTCTTAGATGACATTTTCGAGAATTATTTGGATGATATTAATAAAGAGGACAGCTAATACAAGCTACCCTCTTTTATTTGTTCAAATTTTATTCACCATCCAGAATCTCTTTTTCAAGCTTATAAACATCTATTCTACCAGGTTTAAAAAAATATAGACGTCCACATACTTTACACTCCCATACCGGTGTGGAAAAAACTAATCCATCTACAAATTCTTCTACAGTTTTTAAATCTTTCTCTAGCAGCTCATAATATTTTTCATCTGGACAAATTCCATACGTTGTACACGTTGAGGAATCTTCATCATGCATCAAGTTACTACAACTACATCTAACTTTCATCTTCTTCGCTCCTTATTTTATAAACATAATTTTTTTCATGATGTCTTCTCCATACCTGCCAGTTAATCTCGCATTTATTTCTTTCATTTGTGCAGGTGTAAAATCAGCTTTAGAGATGTCGTAAATTATGTTTCCTGAATTATCTAACTGGTCTAATGCTTTTCCAACTTTTGTGACAAGAGTATTAATATTTTTCCCATTAAGCGTTTTTAGTTCGTGTGGTACCCCGTCCACTAAAAAGTCGTAAGTTTTCTGCACATTTGGTTGTTCAGGTATAAGTTTGACGTTCCTACCTTCATCCACCAATCCTTGTACCACTCTTTGTTCGTCTTTTGTAAGTGATTCAAAAGTTTTTAGAGAAGTATCAATCTTCCCTTTTGTTTTTGTAGCCCCATTACCTCCCTTGGAAATGGAGCAGATTAAATAACCATCGTTCCACTTTTTAGTTTAACATAACATGCTCTTTTTTATTTCTATAGGAGCAGCTTGTTCTACAGCACATTGAAAACTCCTTAACCATTGTTGTTTGGTAAGTTTTTGTCCATTAGCATTTATTTCAAAAGATTTAGGGATTGTAGTTCCTTCTCTTGGAAGTTGTGTGCTTTTAATATCATCCCAAATTATACCTGTTAGACCCACTGGCTTTCTAAGGTCTAAAAACCAAGTTATAAAAGTAGAAAAAGAAACGAAAAAACTGAATCGCTTCTTTTTCAATATTAAATTTCTGTACAACAGATAGAGTTATCTTTTGTTAGCTATTGGCAACTTGATTCGTGAGCGTATACTCTCTGTCATTCATTTAACTGGCAATCAAGTGATAGGGTTGCAAAAACTATATGTCTAAACTGCTCTTAACTTGTTTTAATAGCTCTATTAATTCACCTTCTCCTGAATTTTTTTCTATTTCAGTTTTTACATTCTCTTCTAAATAACTATAAAAATTTTTGAAGTCTAAATATGCTATTTGGTCTACTTCAACAGCTGGATAGCCTAATTCAACTAAAACATGTTTATCATCTAGTGGTTTAGGTAATTGAGCCATATCGTAGTCATCTAAGTCATTTTTAAAAGAAACAAAAACTATTTCTTGCCCATATCCTTTTTTATTTGCAAAACATTCTAATGCTGTTTTCAAATAGTTACCATTAATGAAGTTGAAATAGGTTGATACTATTCTATCAATATCAGTTTTATTGCCAACAATTTGATAACCTTCACTCATTTGTTTTCCTCCTAAATTATTATAGTTCAATTAATCAAGAATAGGGAAAAAAGTTTGCTATTTCACCAGCTTCATCCAAATCCCCTCTGAATTTCAAACCATTCGATGCTGTTCCTTCAACAAGTCTTCCATTAATTTCCCCATTTTGCATTGCTTCTTGTCCCCACTTATATATTTTCTCGTCACTAATTTTAGCAGAATCATAAATTGTTTTTGGATCCTTAATATTTTTATACGACACTGGCTCTATGACCTTGCCCGCCATATCTTTTCTAGGTATTTTATATTCAACTTCATAAATGCCATCAATAGTTGGGTGTGGTTTTTTGGAAACAATCAAGTCTTCGGGATTAAACCCTTGATTTTTTAATGCCTTATTGAAGTCATCCATATTATGACCTCCGACAATACCTTTTTTAGTATTGACCGCTTCTACTTTTGACATGGATATTCAGTTAGCTCAAGATAGGAATAAAAAACGAGAAACTTTTCCTGTGTTAGGATTTGTTTCTCGTTTTTTCATGGTTCATAACATTGTTCAATCTATTACAAACTAATTACCTCAATCTCTTCTTAAACAAATCACGTACTACAATCGATTGAATTCCAATTATTTATTGTATCTGTCACGGTTTCTTCCATTTTCTCCGTTAACTCCTTCTAATCCACTCTAAAACTTCTTTCTTCCTAATTTTTCAAGTTTATTAATTGCATATCCTCATCTTCAGCAGGTTCATAACCAAATAATATCGAGGTATAGTGAATATTCTGTTTAACTAAATCCAACTTTTCAGATAGAAGTCGTACTTTTTCATCACTTGTTTTTTCGTCAGTTCCCCAATCATCTTCTGAAAAATTCAATGTCAAATCCCCATAAACTTCATCAAAAGAAATAACAATAATAGATTTCTTTACAACAACACCTAAATCAAGTTCCTTAATCAAAATATTACAGGTTCCTTGATTTTTAAAATAATCACTAAAACTAGAAATATCTTGGTATTCTTTATCTTCTCCATTTATAAAAAAATGCGAGGACTCAATATTTTTTTTGTTAAAGGACATCCAATTGAAAATTCCCTCTATATCTGACACTCTAATATATCCAAAAATTAATTCTAAATCTTCCATTTTATAATACATCTCCTGTTATTGTTTTTTTCAATCTATAAAACCTTTGAATGAGCCATCCATATTTAACCTCACGCCACGTCCATCAAGTAATTGTTTTTCTAAAAATGAAATCCCTTTTTCCGTTTTGACAACTTTAAAATCTCCAGGAGCATTTAATATTTCCTCCAAATGCTTCATAGCATCTTTATTTATTTCTTCAGAATTCCCCTTTACTTTCCCCCAAATATCTGGATTTCTACCGGCATGTTTCTGTAATGCATGCCCAGCAACGGTTTCTCCACCTTTTTTAGGAGCTTCAGCCGTTTCTTTTACTTTAGTTTTTGAAGCCTTCTTAGCCCCACTACCACCCTTATACGTCTTACTCCCACGAGCTATCGCAGCGCCTAGGCCTACGCCTGATAATGCCGACATAATGCCGGATTCGGCTAGTTGGCCTTCCCAGTCCTCCACATACGCAGAAGCTTGTAAGATGCTCCCTGCCGCG
>NZ_FYBO01000011.1:0-106709 GCF_900186135.1 Listeria sp. ILCC792 | reverse complement strand
CCGTAAGCGGCACTTAAAGCTACACCTGCGAGCGGGCAAAATGCGGAAACACCCACGATGACGATAGTGGCGACCACGAGTGTCCAAAATTCTGTCTTCTGTTGTTCATCTTTAATGGACGTGTAGGTGAAGGCTCGGGAATTTAACATCGCGGCTTGAAAATCTTGATGGCTGACGTCTTCTCCTTTGTTCGTCTGTTTCCATGCATCATACTGCAGTTTCATTTGGTCGGCGTAAAAGGTGTCTCCGCTGAATAAATCCTCGAGGCTCACTTTACTTTTTGGGACCTCTACTTGTTTTTGCGTATAGCTGTTTTCAAACTGCGTGGTTGTCGTGGTGGCTCCAATTCGGTTTTCCGTTGTGAACGTGGTCGCATCTAAGTCGCGCATGCCTGCCACAAAGTCATCTAGCTTTTCATAAAAAGGGTGGTCGATTGTGTTGTTTACAATATCCCCGATTTGGTCGGAAAAACGGTAAAGGACGTCAAAATCCTCGAAAATCTCCTGATATTTGGATGTTTGGCTTGTATGTTGAAAAGAAATCACGCCGTCTGTATCGTATGTAGCAATATCTTTTTCTACTTCTTCTAAATTCTTGGAAACTTTCTTTAAATGGTCGATGGTGCCTTTGCCCCATGCGCCTTTCCCGATAAGGCTGCCAATGCTTTTTCCTGCTTTTTCAAAGTCATCTTCCTGATAATGGATATCTTTCACTAAAGCATTCACCTACTATTATCTTTTTTTCTAGTTTAACATACGTAAGAAAAGTAAAATATGGATAATTTGTGAATTTTTCAGTGAAATACATTCAAAAAACTTAGATTATATAACTTAAAATCATTTTGTTTGCTGTTCGCTAAATGATATCTATTTCACTAGGCAGACCTTTTCATTTTAGGTATACTGCACATAGAGGTGATAAAAAATGGCGAAAGTAAAATGTGAGTTTTTTTCAGAGGTGCTCGGGATTTCGACTTCAATGACGGTGCTCCTTCCTGAAGTTGGAAAAAATCGAATTGGGATGGCAGGAGCTAAAAAACAGGAGGCTTATCCCGTTTTGTATTTATTACATGGACTTTCTGACGATGATAGCACGTGGACTCGTCGGACGGCGCTTGAGCGCTATGTCGCTGAACTTGGAATTGTTGTCGTCATGCCAAATGGGTATCGGGGATTTTACACGAATACTAAAACCGGCGAGAACTATTTTGACTACATAGCAAACGAAGTGCCAAGTCTAGTGCAACATTACTTTCCAATTAGCAGTGCGCGAAATGAAACGTTTGTTGCGGGGCTCTCCATGGGCGGTTACGGAGCGATGAAATTAGCACTCCATTTTCCGGAGCGGTACGCTGCTGCAGCTAGTTTTTCAGGTGCTTTAGACATGGAAAGTTATTTAAAAGAGGTTTCAGGAGAAGCAGCTCGGGAGAAAAATAATACGTTTGGAACGGCGGCGGACTTTGTTGGAAGTGAAAACGATTTGTTCGCGCTGGCGAAAAATGTGTCTGGGGAATCGCCAAGACTGTACCAGGCGTGCGGGACGGAAGATTTTTTATATGCGCATAATCAAAATTTCCGTAAATTTGTAACAACGGAAACGAACTTGCCGTTAACATACGAGGAAGGCCCAGGTAGTCATACGTGGGATTACTGGGATTCGCAAATCCAAAAGGCGTTACAATTTTTTTCTTTTACAAAATAAGGAAAAAACCCGTAAATTTGCTTAATTGCGCCGTTTGTGATATGATTACTTATGAAATACTACGATAACTCAGCTAAGAGTGGGCATTTGCCCACTCTTTCGTTTTGCGAAAAGCAAGCGAGCGAGAATCTAGAAGGAGGCTGAAATGAGTAAAGTCCTAGACCAAGTAGAGTCCATCGTAAAGCCTATTACGGAAGAGCTCGGCTTTGAACTTGTCGATTTAGCTTTTGAAAAAGAAGGGAAAAATTGGTTTTTACGTATCTTTGCTGATAAAGAAGGTGGCATTGATATCGATGATTGCGCCGTAATTAGTGAACGCGTTAGCGAAAAGCTAGACGAAGCTGATCCGATTTCTGAAAACTACTTTTTAGAAGTATCATCACCAGGTGCAGAACGCCCGCTTAAAAAAGAAGCTGATTTTGAAAATGCTGTAGGGGCTTACGTACATGTCACATCTTACGAGCAAATTGAAGGTCGTAAAATGTGGGAAGGCACGCTAACTGCATATGATGGAAGCACGTTAACGGTAGAAATTATGGATAAAACACGCCAAATTATTTGTGTGATTCCAAAAGACAAAGTTGCCAAAGCAAGACTAGCCATTAAATTTTAAAATTAAATAAGGAGTGAGCAAAAAATGAGCTCAGAACTACTAGACGCTCTTCATGTGTTAGAACATGATAAAGGAATTTCGCGTGATGTCATTGTGGAGGCGATTGAAGCCGCACTGGTATCCGCCTACAAACGAAACTTTAACCAAGCCCAAAACGTTCGGGTGGAACTAAACTTAGAAAATGGTTCGATTCGCGTTTTTGCAAGAAAAGATGTTGTGGATCAAGTGTTTGATTCGCGCCTTGAAATTTCGCTTGAAGAAGCACACAAAGTAAATCCGGTTTATAAAACAGGGGATGTTGTGGAGCTTGAAGTAACACCAAAAGACTTCGGCCGAATTGCAGCACAAACGGCAAAACAAGTCGTGACGCAACGAGTTCGCGAAGCTGAACGCGGTATTATTTACGATGAATTTATCGACCGCGAAGATGATATTATGACGGGGATTGTCGAGCGTCAAGATTCACGATTTATTTATGTAAACTTAGGTAAAATTGAAGCGATTTTATCTCAAAATGAGCAAATGCCAAATGAAACATACCGTGCGCATGACCGCATTAAAGTTTATTTAACGAAAGTTGAAAAAACAACAAAAGGTCCGCAAATCTTTGTTTCAAGAACGCATCCTGGATTATTAAAACGTCTTTTTGAGATGGAAGTTCCAGAAATTTATGATGGCATTGTAGAAATTAAATCTGTCGCACGTGAAGCGGGCGATCGTTCGAAAATCTCGGTGTACACATCGAATCCAGAAGTGGATCCTGTTGGTGCATGTGTTGGCCCTAAAGGTGCACGTGTGCAAACGATTGTAAATGAATTGAAGGGTGAGAAAATCGATATTGTGGAATGGTCAGATGACCCGTTCACATTTGTCGCTAGCGCGCTCAGTCCGTCAAAAGTGTTAGATGTTATTGTGGACGAAGAAGAGCAAGCGACAACGGTTGTCGTACCGGATTATCAACTTTCACTTGCTATCGGTAAACGCGGTCAAAACGCGCGTCTTGCGGCAAAACTGACTGGTTGGAAAATCGATATTAAGAGCGAAAGTGTCGCGCGTGAAATGGGTATCTATCCGCGCGAAGGTGCACCAATTTTGGAAGAAGAATTACCAGTTTCTGACGATGAAGAATAAAAGGAGAAACCAAAATGCGTAACAAAAAAATTCCACTTAGGAAATGTATGGTTACAGGGGAGCGTCTGCCTAAAGGAGAGCTTCTTAGAATCGCGTATTCGAAAGAAGGCACGCTAACGATTGATCCTACTGGTAAAGCGCCTGGACGTGGTTTTTATATTAAAAAAGATGTTACAGTTGCAGAGCGCGCCAAGCAAAAAAATGCGCTTTTTAGAGGTCTTAAAATAGATGAGCAGGAAAGTTTTTATGATGAACTTATTTCATACTTAAAAGCGGTAGAGGATGCAAATCATGAATGATAAAGCACTTGCACTTCTCGGACTTGCAAATCGAGCGAAGAAATTAACGACCGGAGAAGAATTAGTTTTGAAAGCTGTTCGAAGCGGAAAGGCGAAATTAGTCATTATCGCAGAAGATATTTCAGAGAGAACAGCGAAAAAAATCCATGATAAATGTGAGTACTATGAAGTGGCTATAAAACAAGCTGGCACAAGAGATGAACTAGGGGGTGCCATCGGGAAAGAGTCACGAGCAATTATTGCAGTACTTGATGCTGGATTTGCAAAAAAACTAAAAGAACTCCTCGGTTGATTACCTAATGGAGGTGTACGGCATGAGTAAAATTCGTGTATATGAGTACGCAAAAAAACAGCAGTTGTCTAGCAAAGATGTTATTGAAAAGTTACGTGGGTTAGGTGTAGAGGTCGCCAATCATATGTCGACGATTAACGATAATGCACTTAGACAACTCGACGAATCTTTTTCGAAAAAAAATCAGCCTGTAAAAGATACGAAAGAAACGAAGCAGAGCACAGGGACAAGTAGGGAGCCAAACAAACTGAATAGTCAAGGAAACAAAAAACCAACGAATCAAAATCGTGCGGAAAAACCGCAAACAAATACGCAAAATAAAACGCAAGGTCAAGCGAGTCGTGGGACTCAAACTGGGCAAAATGCGAACCGTTCGAATAATCAAAACAGTAATTCGGGTGGCAATAGAAACAACAATCAAGGCGGTAAAAATAATAATCAAAATCGCGGTGGGAAAAACAATAACCAACGCGGTGGATTTAATCAGCAAAATCGTAGCGGTAAAAATACGAAGCGCAAAGGGAAAACAAATTTCAGCACGACACCACCAACTCCGCCGAAACCAAAAGAGCTTCCAGAAAAAATTGTTTTCAGCGAATCTTTGACGGTTGGCGAATTGGCGAAAAAGCTATATCGTGAACCATCAGAAATTATCAAAAAACTCTTCTTACTTGGCGTAGTTGCCACAATTAACCAATCTTTAGACAAAGATGCTATTGAACTTATTTGTTCTGAGTACGGTGTTGAAGTAGAAGAAGAAATTAAAGTGGATATTACGGATTTAGATGTTTACTTTGAAAATGCAGTTGAAGAAGACGCTGGACTATTAAAAGAACGTCCTCCTGTTGTTACAATTATGGGACACGTTGACCACGGGAAAACAACGCTTCTTGACTCCTTGCGCAATACGAAAGTGACGCTTGGTGAAGCAGGCGGGATTACGCAACATATCGGGGCTTATCAGCTTGATGTGCGCGGGAAGAAAATCACTTTCCTAGATACGCCTGGTCACGCGGCTTTCACTGCGATGCGTGCGCGTGGTGCCCAAATTACGGATATTACGATTCTTGTTGTGGCTGCTGATGATGGCGTTATGCCACAAACGATTGAGGCAATCAACCATGCGAAAGCTGCTGGTATGCCAATTATCGTTGCTGTAAATAAGATTGATAAACCACAAGCGAATCCTGATCGCGTCATGCAAGAATTAACAGAGTATGAGCTTATTCCAGAAGATTGGGGTGGCGATACGATTTTTGCACCGATTTCAGCGAAGTTTGGTGAAGGTTTAGATAACCTATTAGATATGATTTTACTTGTATCTGAGGTAGAGGAACTAAAAGCGAATCCTGAACGCCGTGCAATTGGTACAGTTGTCGAAGCGGAACTTGATAAAGGCCGCGGATCAGTGGCAACACTGCTTGTTCAAGATGGAACGTTAAATATCGGCGATCCAATTGTTGTCGGAAATACGTTTGGACGTGTTCGGGCGATGGTGAATGATTTAGGACGTCGTGTGAAAAAAGTTGGACCAAGTACACCAGTTGAAATTACTGGTTTAAATGGTGTGCCACAAGCGGGCGATCGTTTCGTAGTCTTTGAAGACGAAAAAACAGCTCGTAGCGTCGGGGAAACTCGTGCATCGAAAGCACTCCAAGAGCAACGTTCAGCAACAAATCGCGTCAGCTTAGACAACTTGTTTGAACATATGAAAGCCGGCGAAATGAAAGAAGTTAATGTCATTATTAAAGCAGACGTTCAAGGTTCTGTTGAGGCGCTCGCAGCATCACTTCGTAAAATTGAAGTGGAAGGCGTTAACGTTAAAATCATTCATACAGCAGTAGGGGCTATTAACGAGTCGGATATTACCCTCGCGGCTGCTTCAAATGCCATTGTGATTGGATTTAACGTTCGTCCAACTGCTCAAGCACGTGAAGGTGCGGAAAATGAAGGCGTAGATATTCGCTTACACCGCGTTATTTACAAAGCGATTGAAGAAATTGAAGCAGCGATGAAAGGAATGCTTGATCCTGAATTTGAAGAAAAAATCATTGGACAAGCGCAAGTTCGCCAAACATTCAACGTATCTAAAATTGGTACAATTGCCGGCTGTTATGTGACAGATGGTAAGATTACACGCGATAGCGGAGTCCGCTTAATCCGCGATGGTATCGTTGTATTTGAAGGCACACTTTCTACGCTGAAACGCTTTAAAGATGATGCAAAAGAAGTAGCTAAAGGCTTTGAATGTGGGATTACTATTGAAAACTTTAATGATATTAAAGAAGACGATGTGATTGAAGCATTCATTATGGAAGAAATCGAAAGAAAATGATCATTTACAGTGCCGCTCTTACATTTCACATTTATGAAGCCCAAAATTTAAAAGAAAAGCGTGCCGTATTACAACGTGTTTTAATGCGCGCCCGCCAGAAATTTAATGTGTCTATGGCTGAAATAGGCTTCCTAGATAAGTGGCAGCGCACGGAAATTGGTTTTGTGATTGTCGGAAGTTCGCGAGTTCAAACGGAGAAGGAAGGTCAGGAAGTGTTACGCTTTCTAGACTCCTTCCCCGAATGGGAGCGCCTTTTGACGGACATTGAATGGTTATGAGGTGAACAAAATGAGTTTGAGAGCAAATCGTGTTGCGGAGCAAATGAAGAAAGAACTCGGCGACATTTTAAACCGAAAATTAAAAGATCCTCGTCTTGGCTTTATCACGATTACTGATGTGGAAGTGACAGGCGATTTGCAGCAAGCGACGGTATTTATTTCGATTTTAGGGAATGAAAAAGAGCGTGAAGATACGCTTCTTGCGCTTGAAAAGGCACACGGCTTTATTCGTTCTGAAATTGGCAACCGGATGCGCCTGCGAAAAGTTCCAGAGCTGCTGTTTGAAATGGATAGCTCGCTAGAATACGGCAATCGTATCGATGAACTTTTAAGAGATTTAAATAAAGGTGAATAACTTTCTAGAGGGGCGCTGTTTGCCTCTCTTTTTGTGAAAGGAGGATTTTTTTATGGACGGAATTATTCCGCTATTTAAAGAGCGTGGCATGACGAGCCATGATTGTGTGTTTAAACTGCGCAAAATTTTAGGAACAAAAAAAGTTGGGCACACCGGAACGCTCGATCCAGAAGTTGAAGGAGTACTGCCGATTTGTGTTGGCCGGGCGACAAAGCTTGCCGAATACATAACAGGTGAAGGAAAAGAATACGTTGCGACAGTCACGCTCGGCACAAGTACGACGACGGAAGACGCAACAGGCGAAGTCGTTTCAAAAAAAGACCTTCAAACGGCGATTTCGGAGGAAAAACTAGTTGCAGTTTTAGATAAATTGACAGGCGAAATCGAACAAGTTCCGCCAATGTATTCTGCTGTAAAAGTAAACGGCAAAAAACTCTACGAATACGCACGTGCTGGGCAAACCGTGGAACGACCAAAACGCACCGTGCAAATTTATGCGCTTGAGCGACTAGATTCAGGCGAGCTGACGGCCGCGAATCCGACGTTCCAAATCCGCATTGCTTGCGGGAAAGGGACGTATATTCGTACGCTAGCCGTGATGATTGGCGAACAATTTGGTTTGCCGGCGCATATGGCTACTCTTGAACGCACAAAAAGCGGCTTTTTTGAAAAAGCAGACTGCCTGACTTTGGGGGAAATCGAAAAACAAGTCAGTAGTGGCAATTTTGACTTCCTTCAGCCACTCGAAAAAGGCATTTTTAATATGCCACAGCTCGAATTAGATGACACGCTGTACAAAAAAGTATTGAACGGTGTTGTGCTTGAGACGGCGCTTTTTGGTGCGCCTAGCGGGAATTTATTTGCGATGATGCGAAACGGCAAATTGGTTGCCATCTACAAACCACACCCGACGAAAACGCAGCTTTTAAAACCTGAAAAAGTCATCGAATTAAGAGATGGTCCGCTAAACTAATTTTTTGCCAAAAAGGTGAAAAATAGATATGATATGTAGGAAATGTTACGAGTGAAAAGGAGATTTCATGGAAACTATTTTTATACATCACCCTAATACGTTAAATTCGGATTTACAGCCGAAAACCATTGCGTTAGGCTTTTTTGACGGTGTTCATCGCGGACATCAGGAAGTCATTTTGCGCGCAAAAGAAATCGCTGTGGCAAACAATGAGCAGTGCGCAGTCCTCACTTTTGACCCGCACCCATCTGTTGTGCTTAGCAAAATGCGTAAGAAAGTAAAATATTTAACCCCTTTGGAGGAAAAGGAAGAAAAAATAGCTGCACTTGGCGTTGATATTTTATACGTGGTGCGTTTTACGACTGCTTTCTCCGAATTGTCAAAAGAAGAATTTGTCGAACAATATTTAGTTGGTCTTCATGCCAAACATGTCGTGGCTGGCTTCGACTACTCTTACGGCAAAAAAGGCGCCGGTAAAATGAGTGAGCTACCAGAATATGCAAAAGGGCGTTTTGACGTCACAATTGTCGATAAGCAAGAAGCATTCAATGCTAAAATTAGCTCAACGAACATTCGCAACTACATCGAAAGTGGCGAATTAGATGAGGCGAATGAACTTTTAGGCTACCCGTATAAAGTGCGCGGCACAGTCATTCATGGCGACAAGCGTGGACGCACGTTAGGCTTCCCAACGGCTAATATGCGCATTGACGGCGACTACCTTATTCCAAAACTCGGAATTTATGCCGTGAAGTTCATCGTAAACGGCGAAAGCTATTTGGGCATGGCAAGCATTGGCTACAATGTTACCTTTAAAACTGACCAAGAGCTTTCCATTGAAGTGTACATTTTGGATTTTGATCGCGAAATTTATGGTGAAAGCGCCGAAATTGAATGGTTCCATTTCTTTAGACCGGAAATGAAGTTCAATGGTATGGAAGGCTTAATCGAGCAGCTAAAAAAAGACGAAGAGAACACCCGTCGTTATTTTGAGGGAGAAAGTTTGATTTAACTTGATTTTATTCCCAAATTAGTGTATCTTTAAATCTGTACGACAAGAACCTTTACTTGGCTATTTGCGAGTCACCGGCGCATTGCTCAGTAAGTGGGGATTAGAAAATTTAGGAGGTGGAGTTAAATGGCTTTAACTCAAGAACGTAAAAACGAAATCATTGCTGAATACCGTGTTCATGATACGGATACAGGTTCTCCGGAAGTACAAATTGCTGTACTAACTGCAGAAATCAACAGCTTAAATGAGCATGTTCGTGTACACAAAAAAGATCATCATTCTTACAGAGGTCTAATGAAAATGGTAGGTCACCGTCGTAACCTACTTACTTACCTACGTAAAAAAGATGTTCAACGTTACCGCGAACTTATTAAACGTTTAGGTTTACGTAGATAATAACGAAACCAAGAAAAGCGGGGAACGATTTTGTCTCCCGCTTTTTTATTAAGAAAAAAGAGAACGATTTTTTATTTATCGCATGAATCCAAAAACGTGCTAAAAAGGGCGCTATCTCACTTTTATGGTAGGTTTTTGGATTTATGCGTGCCCCGCATTCGGGGTGTGCATGAAGCATTCTTATGCATGGTAAAGGAAAACGTTCTCTAAAAAAGGAGAATGATTTATGTCGGAAAAACAAGTATTTCAGACAGAGCTCGCAGGCAAAAAATTACAAATCGAAGTAGGACAATTAGCAAAACAAGCTAGCGGCGCAGCACTTGTGCGCTACGGCGATACAGTTGTTCTAACAGCAACAGTTGGATCAAAAAAACCAAGACCAGGAGATTTTTTCCCTCTTACGGTAAACTATGAAGAGAAAATGTACTCTGTTGGTAAAGTGCCCGGAGGATTTTTAAAACGTGAAGGACGTCCAAGTGACCGCGCAACACTAACAGCACGCCTAATTGACCGTCCAATTCGTCCGTTATTCGCTGAAGGATTCCGTAACGAAGTACAAATTACGTCAACTGTATTTAGTGTCGATCAAGACTGTTCACCAGAAATGGCGGCAATGCTAGGTTCTTCCATCTCGCTTTGCATTTCAGACATTCCGTTTGACGGCCCAATTGCAGGTGTTGATGTTGGACGCGTTGATGGCAAATTCATCATCAATCCAACAATTGAAGAAGCTGAAAAAAGCGATATTTCATTAACCGTTGCGGGAACACACGAAGCGATTAACATGGTTGAAGCAGGCGCCAAAGAAGTATCCGAAGAAGCGATGCTTGAAGCAATTATGTTTGGTCATGAGGAAATCAAGCGCTTATGTGAATTCCAGCAAGAAATCATTAAAGCCGTTGGAAAAGAAAAACGCGAAATTGAGCTTTTCGTAACAGATCCAGAACTTGAAGAAGAAGTGAAGAGTTTAAGTGAAGCGAAAATGAAAGCAGCAATTCAAACAGAAGAGAAAAAAGCACGCGAAGCTGCGATTGAAGAAGTAAAAGAAGAAATTTTAGAAGGCTATAAAGCAAAAGAACTTGAAGATGAAGAAGCTGTTCTTGCAGAAGTCGCACATATTTTAGAAATAATTGAGAAAGATGAAATGCGTCGTCTTATCTCGCAAGAAAAAATTCGTCCAGATGGCCGTAAAGTAAACGAAATTCGTCCGTTATCCTCTGAAACTGGCCTTCTTCCACGTGTGCATGGCTCTGGTTTATTTACCCGTGGTCAAACGCAAGCGCTAAGTATTTGTACGCTAGCTCCTCTTCGTGAGCATCAAATCATTGATGGATTAGGCGCTGAAGAATACAAACGCTTTATGCACCATTATAACTTCCCGCAATTCAGTGTAGGCGAAACTGGTCCACGCCGTGCGCCTGGTCGCCGGGAAATTGGACACGGAGCGTTAGGTGAGCGTGCGCTTCAATATATTATCCCATCTGAAGAAGACTTCCCGTATACAATTCGTCTTGTATCTGAAGTTCTAGAATCCAATGGATCAAGTTCGCAAGCAAGTATTTGTGGCTCGACACTCGCTTTGATGGATGCTGGTGTACCAATTAAAGCACCTGTAGCTGGGATTGCAATGGGACTCGTGAAATTAGGCGATGACTACACAATTCTTTCGGATATTCAAGGCATGGAAGACCATTTCGGCGATATGGACTTTAAAGTTGCTGGGACAAGCGAAGGAATTACAGCACTTCAAATGGATATTAAAATCGATGGTTTGAGCCGCCAAATTTTAGAAGAAGCTCTTGCACAAGCAAAAGAAGGTCGTCTGCACATTTTGGAACACCTAATGAGCACAATTAGTGCACCACGTACTGAGCTCTCTCTTTATGCACCAAAAATTGTGACCATGACAATTAAGCCAGATAAAATCAAAGATGTTATCGGACCTGGCGGAAAACAAATCAATCAAATTATTGAAGAAACTGGCGTGAAAATTGATATTGAACAAGATGGTACAGTTTATGTTGCTTCTCAAGACGAAGCGATGAACAAAAAAGCAATGGCCATTATTGAAGATATCGTTCGTGAAGTTCAAGTTGGCGAGATTTATACAGGAAAAGTTCGTCGTATCGAAAAATTCGGTGCCTTTGTTGAGCTATTCAAAGGAACAGACGGGCTTGTGCATATTTCTGAGCTTGCTTACGAGCGCGTTGGTAAAGTAGAAGATGTTCTAAAACTTGGCGATGAAGTCACTGTTAAAGTTATTGAAGTCGATCATCAAGGTCGCGTCAATCTATCTCGCAAAGTACTTCTTGAAAAGCCAGAAGGCTACGATGAGAAAAAAGCGCAAGAGAAAAAAGACCGCCCACGCAAACCTCGTTTCAAAAAAGACGAGTCCAAATAAAAAAAACCCAAAGTGCTTTGACACTTTGGGTTTTTTTAATCTTGATGAGTTAATTTTTTCGCGAGTTGATCAAAAGTCATTTTATTTGTGACTTCATATTTACCATCACGAACGTATTTCTCATAATTATTTTGTTTCAAATACTTGTCGAAGTCTTGTGCATTGGCAATAATACCATTATTTTTCAAGTCTTCACTTACTTGAGAAGTAGGTTCACCTTTTGAAACGACTACTGTATATTTTTTTTCTTCATTTTTTTTCTTTTCTTCAGCCGCTTTCTTTTCAGCTTCTTGACGTTCTTTTTCGGCGACTTCATTTTTTTCAAGTTCTTGCTCAGCTAAAAGTTTCTCATATTTTTGCTTCCAAGTATTACTATTTCCAGCTGCTTGTTTCGTTGTTGGTTCCTTTGTTGCTGCATCGGTTTCTGAAGAGAAAAACTCTGAATAAACAAAAAGGACAACAGCAGAAATGAGTAGACCTAGAGCAATCATGCGTAAATTATTTTTCAACGATTTACTCCTTTCTTGCCAGTTGGAATCAATGTTCCAAATATTCTTCTATGATTTGTTCAACTTCTTCTTTCGGAAGAGATGATTGTTCCACGATTTCATCAGTTGCAATCCCCGATGTATAAAGAGTGATAACTTGTTTTTTTAATAGAGATTGCATTTTAGGACTTGGAGTAGAAGAGGATTCTTCAGCTACCATCTCAGTTGTTTCTTCTTTCACTTCTTCAGTCGCTTCTTTAGTTTCAGTAGTCTGCATAGCTTTCTCAAGAGCAGACACACGCTTTTTAAGCTGATAATTTTCATGCATCAGCTGCGACGCAACTTCTTCAAATTCGCTTTCTGTCTGTTCTGTATTTCCCTTTTTCAAGAAAGACACAATGAACAGGACAATAGCAGCAACAAGAAGAATTATTATGATTGCGGTCATTATGTAGTAACACCTCTTTTCACTAAAACTCTACCTTTATTTATAACATAAAGCTTACTAAAAGACCATGCCTTTTAAGATTTGTAAAGAAAATAAAAAGAAAATCACATGTAACCTTGCAGAATCAGCCTAAAAATGATATTATAATACAGGTCTATAAATAATTTTTCTGAATAGAGTTGGAGGGAAAACAATGCGCGTAAATATTACTTTAGAATGCACGGAGTGTGGCGATCGTAACTACATTACGACTAAAAATAAACGTGAAAATCCTGAACGTATTGAACTAAAAAAATATTGTCCAAGATTGCGTCGTGTAACTTTACACCGCGAAACAAAGTAAGCAGCAGGATTTCCCCTGTTGCTTTTTTTATTTAAAAGGGAGGTTTCCTTATGCCAATGAATAAAAATGACTTACGTCAAAACGTTTTGCAACAACTCAATCAGATGAATAAAGAAAAGCATCGCGAGAAATCAGAAAAATTAGCCAACCAACTTTTTGACACAACCGAATGGCAACAAGCAATGATTGTTGGCGTAACAATCTCAAGATTTCCAGAAGTAGATACAACATGTATCATAGAAAAAGCCTTTCAAGAACGAAAAACAATTGTCATTCCTGAAACTATCTATCCAGGTAATAAAATGCAATTTCGCGAGTATCAAAGTGGTGACCAGTTAATTGAGAAAAAACTAGGACTTAAAGAGCCGAGTGAAAAGGCAACCATTGTGCAAAAAGAAAAAATTGATCTACTGTTAGTTCCGGGCGTAGTTTATAACGATGTTGGATACCGTATTGGTTTTGGCGGTGGCTTTTATGACCGCTATCTCGAAAACTATCCTAATCAAACAATTTCACTTTGCTTTAGCGAACAAATAAGTAGCGATTTACAACCAGAAAGACATGATATACCAGTTGGGAAAATTTTGGTTATTTAATCGTTAAGAATTTTATTTAGGATTTGTTTACAACGCCTATTTTTTTGCGTATAGTAGTAAATGTAATCTGTATTTTTAGAGAGAAAGCAGGGAATTTTTTGAGCCTCCAAGAAAATTATGTTTTCTGGCTGTTAACGAACTACTTTTTAGGGCAAGAAAACTATCGACTCATTCATTTACATGAAGAAAAACAAGAACTATGGTTAGATAATCCAAATAAAAAGGATCGCCCAGTCATTCGTATTCAAATGCGAGAATTAGGATGGGCAAGTGTAGTGGAGCGCGACGTGACCCATGTCTTTAACGTGGCCGAAAATCTTCGTAAACAAATGGGTAGATTAAAGCTTTCACTCGTGAACATTTACATCAGTCCTTTTGAGCCTGTGGGGGACAAACCTGTATTTGAAAAAATAATAACAGGTAAAAATGATAAAATTTCACTCCAAAACTTTTTAATTTCAACAGAACATACTGAACAAAAGTTACGAGAGTTAGAAAATGAACTTGGGATTCAACAAGGAACTTTCTCTGTAGAAGGTGAAATGACAGAAGCACGTGTCGCATTGGAGCGGCAAACCGTTATCAACTATATCACCAAAAAAGTAACTGAAGAACAACAAACAGCAAGAAAAGAAAAACCTTATATTACGTATACCTTCATTGCGATGCAAATCGCGTACTTTCTTTGGGTGTTTTTTAAAGATATGTCGCTTAGTACCTTCACTTTAGTTGAATATGGTGCTAAGTTTAACCCGCTAATTTATCAAGGCGAATGGTGGCGTCTAATTACACCTATTTTCTTGCATACCGGACTCATGCATATCGCAGCAAATTGCCTCATGCTCTATATAGTTGGTCCATGGGCAGAGAAAATTTATGGGAAATGGCGCTACGCCACAATTCTTCTCATCGGCGGAATTGCTGGAAATATCGCAAGCTTTGCGTTAAACAATAATGTGGCTGTTGGCTCGAGTACAGCTGTTTTTGCTCTATTTGGCGCGTTGCTCTACTTAGTTGTTTTAAAACCGCATCTTTATGCTAAAACAATAGGTTCTAGTATTGCGGCATTGGTTGCAGTAAATTTAGTCATCGATATTTTTGCAACTGGAATTGATTTGGCTGGACATGTGGGTGGCCTTGTAGGAGGATTCTTTTTAGCAGGAGCATTATCTTTACCACTACAATATTTTCACTGGCGGCGACTTTTTTACGGAATTGGCTTTGTTACGCTAGCCATTCTATTTCTAGTCATGGGATTTGATAAAGCTGGTGAAGTGCAGAATCCTGCTATTAGTAATAGTGTAGCCCAATCTTATTTTCAAGAAGGAAATCATAAAGAAGCCAATAAAATACTTGATTATTTAGTAGAAACAAGAAGTGCTGATGAATATAGCTATACCCTTATGGCCACAGAAGCTTTACAAAACAGGCACTATTCAAAAGCAGAAGCAGCTGCTAGAGAAGCCATTCTACTGAATCCAGAAATTCCGCAAGCTCATTATATTTTAGCAGTGACCTATTTGCATAAAGGCGACCGAGAAAATGCTTTAAAAGAAGCTGAAATAGCTAAAGATTTATCTGATGAAAAGTTCTTTTTAGATTTCTATAATCAATTAAAAAATTCTAACCAGTTAGAGGGAGCACTATGAATTCTGTTTACGATGTAGCACAGCTATTAAAAAAGTATGGCATTATTGTTTATCTTGGTAAACGCGAGTATGATATCGAAATGATGGAGCATGAACTGACAGAACTTTTTAAACACCAAATCTTAGATAGAGAGCTATATGCTAAAGCGCGAGGTATTCTAAAACAAGAGTTAATAAAAGAACAGAAGAAAAATAGTAAATAAAAGGAGAATAAGGGACATGGACAAAAAGTTAATTGGTATTGATTTAGGCGGAACAACAGCAAAAATTGCGCTTTTAAACAAAGAAGGCGATATTACTGAGAAATGGACAATTAAAACGAACATCGAAGACAACGGCTCAAACATTGTTCAAGATATTGGGAATAGCTTAAATCAAAAATTGGCTGAGCTTCAAGTTAAAAGCGATGAATTCTATGGCATCGGTATGGGAACTCCAGGCGCTGTAAACTTTGAAAAGGGAACTGTAAAAGGCGCTTATAATTTGAACTGGGTAGAAGAACAAAATGTGTCAGAAGATCTGGGTCGTATAACTGGATTAAAAGTTCACTTAGATAATGATGCAAACGTTGCAGCACTTGGTGAACGCTGGAAAGGTGCTGGTGAAGGCGGTGCAAATGTAGTATTCGTCACATTAGGTACAGGTGTTGGCGGCGGAATCTTTGCTGAAGGCAAAATTCTTCATGGCGTAAGAGGCGCAGCTGGCGAAATTGGTCATGTTACGGTCGTGCCTGAAAACGGTTATGATTGTACATGTGGTAAGAAAGGGTGCCTAGAAACAATCGCTTCTGCAACAGGTATCGTACGGGTTGCGAAAGACTTAGCAAAAGACTTTTCAGGTAAGTCTAAACTCCGTGATGCGATTATAAATGATGAAGAAGTAACAGCTAAACTTGTTTTTGATTTTGAAAAAGAAAATGATGAGCTAGCTAAACTTGTTGTCGATAAAATTTCATTCTATTTAGCTTTAGCACTTAGCCATATTGGTAATATGTTAAATCCTGAGAAGATTATTATCGGTGGAGGTGTTTCAGCTGCTGGTGATGCTTTATTAAAACCAGTTATTGCTTATTTTGAAACAATGGTATTTCCAGCAGTTAGAGAATCAACTAAAATTTCAATTGCTACAAAAGGCAATGATGCAGGCGTTATTGGAGCTGCATGGTTAGCGCTCCCAAATGAGGAAGCGTAATAATTAAAAAAAGCGCCATCTAATCTAGTTTTAGCTTATTCTAAAAAGGGTATTTTTATGGATAGATAAACAGATTGGAGGCTTGAGATGAAGAAAAAACAAGTACTTATCCTAGTTGTGTTCGTTGTCGTAATCACTTCTATTTCATTTGGCTGCTCTCCTCCTAAGCAGAAAGATGCGAAGAAAGATGAGAATATGGTTGTCAAGCCATTTCAAACAAGTAAGCAGAAGTTTGTTCGCATTGTCGGTTGGCTAAATAATGATAGTGTCTTAGTGCAAGCCCAACAAGGAAAAAGCACAAACTTCGTCAACTACAATATTTATACAGGAAAAGAAAAACCAATATTAGCTGTAGACAGCTTAATTTCTGATGTGCAATTAAGTCCAGATGGTTCTCAGTTTCTCGTGTATGCTATTCAAAAAAACAATAAAGTGAATTTATCTGTTCATTCGACATCAGATGGTAGTACTCTTATGAGTAAAGAGATGGAACCATTATCTGCCAATTTTTATTGGAATCCGGATTCGATAAACAAAATAATGATGGTTCTCTTTGATCAAAATTTTGCTTATACAGTAAATGTTATTGATACAGAAACGAGTGAAATTTCAAAAGTGACAACTACATCGCAGTTTGTCAGTTGGTATAGTGATAATTTGTATGTAGTAAACCGGAAAGAACCTGGGATTGAACTCGGTAATTTGTATTTGGAAGATACTAGAGAACAAGAACCAGAAAGTCTTATCGTGGCCAATATTTTGCAATTTGCGGTTAGCCACAATATGCTTCTTACAACTGAACGACCTGATGACCCATCAAAAGTCACGTATGATTTTCGAACAATAGGATTTCAAACCATTTATAAATATGAGATGCCTAGAGAATACGATGAATTAGGAACCTTTATTCCGTATTTCGACAAAAATTTTACGGCCAAAACATTCCTGACGTTTGAACCGTATGAAAGTAAAAAAATAAGTCCACAAGGTAATGAATATCGTCTTGTATTGATTAATCCAGAAGAGAAATCACATCGTGTTATCGTAGAACTCATGGATAATAAACCAATTGTTAGTTCACCAGATGGCCAAAAAGTTTTATACGGCTATCAGTTTGAACAACTTATTTCCACTAAAGATGGGAAAATTTCAAACTTAGTTTCGTCTTCTGAACGAATTTATTAATGGCACACTGTCTGTTAAAAAGTAGACAGTGTGTCATTTTGTATATAATGAAGTAAATTGGTTTTCAGCTATCTGCTGGTTTGTTTTATTTGCTCCATGTAATAGTTCTGCCACCGCTGTTCGAATTCCATTTGGCGATTAAAGAGAGTAATAACACTTGTTAAAATAAGAAAACTAATGAAAAGGATAAATAGAGTAATCGGGAGAGAAAAGCCGTTCTTCAAAATTAACTCACTCCCTTTCCATCATAAGCATGGTAGTGAAATTTTTATTTGCAGTTGTTTTGATTTTCAAACTTAGTTCCGCATCATTTAAATACATTGAAAATTGAGCGACATTTGTAAGCAACGTTTCATGACCTTTCCCGTCAACTTGCTTGCGAATCACATCTTTATAGAATTCGTAACAAATTTCTTTGTTTGAAATCGAACAGAATTTATTGTCTGAACGAATATGAATTTTCCCGTTTCCAATCTCTTCGCGTAATTGTTTCACAAAAATATGCCATTCTGCACTATGAGAAATATTCGTCACATTCAATATCTTTTTTTCGGTCTGCAGTAAGAAAGGGATCATTGTAAAAATAATGATTGTTACTAAAAGAGCCATGATAGATTCTAGCAGACTAAAGGCATTTTTATTCGGCGAGAGGGAGACATTTTTTATTTTTACTCGACCAACCACAAATCTCCTCCTTTTTTAATTGCTCAATATAATAACCATCAATTTCTTTTTTGAAAGGGGGAGATTGATGGGCCCGAGCTTGATCGTGTAGGTGCTGATAAAGTATCGTTAAATCTCGCTCGGTTTCAAGTTGACTAAGCATGAACAAAATTAATGGCGTAATAAAAGACGTGATCAAAACTAAAATACTAAGCGAAAAAATACTTTCAAGCAGCGTAAAACCGTTAGGCTTCTTCAATTCTAAAACGTCCTTTCCCAATTTGAAAGATCCACTTGTAGTCACGTGTAAGCCCTTTAAAGTGTACGGTTGTAAAACGATTAATATGACCAGAATCTGGTAGAAATTGGAATTTTTCTAGTTGAACAACTTTTAGCGACTTAGGAAATTTTTCTGTATAGCGTGTTTGCCCACCTACAACCATTTGAAATTGATCGGGATTAAAAATGATTTCTGTTCGTTCGCCGTTTGTAATCGCGATAGTTTGGGCCAAAAAAATATCCGCTTTGATTTGCTCAAGCATCTCTTTTTCTGCAATTTGATCGATAAGGCGGTGAACAGGAGTAATTGTTAATTGAATGGTTAAACTGCAAATCAGTAAAACAAACAACATTTCAATGAGTGTAAAGCTATTTCTTTTCACTAATTTTCCTTTACATTTCCTGAAGCATCAATTTGAACGCTTTTTCCATTCGGGCAGCTTTTTTGATCTTGAGATAGATAACCTTTCGCGAGTAAATCAGCGAAACTAGGAACTTGATTGAATTCTAATTGATAAGCTTGGACTTGACTTTCTACAACAGAAATAAAAGCAGTACAACCTTTATCATTAATGGATTTACTTTGCTTCACGATGTTCGGAATCGTTAGGAGTAACAGAACACTGACGACGAGCAGAACGATTAACATTTCCACTAAAGTAAACGCTTGATTGTCTTTCCAATTAATTTTAAACATGAAAACACTCCTTTTAGATTTGATTAACCATTGAAAACATGGGATAGAGGATTGATAAATAAATCGAAATAATTAAAATGCCGATAATAAGAAATACAGCTGGCTGAATATAGCCAAAAAGTTTTTCTGTTTTTTCGAGCATTTTACTATGACAAAAATCATAATAAAATAAAAGTTCATCTGACAAAGTACCATTTTTCTCGCCGTGTTTAATAATATAAACAAGCTCTTTTTCAAAGATTCCAATAGATTTTGCAGCTTCCGTAAAAGAAAGCCCTTTTTCTAAGGAAATCGTAAATTTTTCGCCTATATTCATAAAAAAAGAAGTGGATTTCTTTTGCATGAAGAGCTGAAAAGTTTGTTGAATAGAAAGACCGCTCTTCAATAAATAACCACATTCTCTCGCGAATAGTTGAGAATAGTGAATACGCGTAAAACTTGAAACGATAGGGATTTTATTGAAAAACAAGGCGCGTTTTAAAGCATCTTTTCGTTTGCTCCTGCTTAAAATGAATAAGAATAGGAAGAAGCAACCTAGCATCAGGCCAAATAATATAATCGGTAATTGTTGTAGTAAGAAATATGAGAACTGACCAGATGCATTTTCACCGTTAGCAATTTGCTTAAACAGCAGGTCAAACTTCGGCAGCAAGAAAATCCGTAACAAGAAAAATACGATGATAACAGTTGAAAAGAGAACAGCCGGATATTGAAATGTCTTTTTAAGAGATTTTTGTTGTTCGGCTTTTCTTTTTAGTAGCTTGCCGCACTCTAACAGGGTTTCGTTAAAATAGCCATGTTCATTTGCATAAAGGACAGGTGCCGAAATGAAGGAAGGAAAACCTGCTTTTTGTAAAGCGATTGAAAAGTTTGCACCCGTATTCAATGTTTCAAGCATGATAAGATAGCGTCTTTTTTCTTTTTTTGAAGTGATGGCTAGATAGGCGATAGCGGTATCAATTGGAAAACCTTTGTCTAAAAGTTCGGAAAGGCGAACTAGGAAATCGCCATCTTTATTCCAGTCAGATTGATTAAAAAAAGCCATAGCAGAGTCCTTTCTGAAATTGTTTGTTAAGTGATAATGTGGGGGTATTTCGTTGTCCTTCTAGCATTTGCAGAAGATTGATTTGCCGAGTTTCGACTTCATAAAGAACCGTACGTTTTCTTGAAAGATGTGTACAAAAAAGTTGGCAAGAACTTAAGCATAGCGGGCAATAAAGCGCATGTATTGTTTGAAAACTTATGCCAAGTAAGCAATGCGCCAAATTTTCTTTGGATATGCCTAATTCAGCTAACCTGGCAATGATGCCATCTAAACTACTTGCGTGGATAGTACTAATAACAAGATGCCCTGTTAGAGCTGCTCGAATTGCCATCTGTGCGGTCTCACTATCACGAATTTCACCAATAATAAGAATGTCTGGATCATGTCTTAGAATCGCACGGATAATAGTTCCATAAGTGAGGCCCGCGCGTTCGTTCACTTCAATTTGTAAAAACTCTTGATGAAGATGTTCGACAGGATCTTCAATAGTGATAACTTGTTTATGTGTATGCCGCGTTAATTCAGTAGCAAGACTATACATAGATGTTGACTTACCGCTTCCAGTACTGCCAGAAAATAGAAATAAACCTGATTTAGAAGCACAACATTCGAAAATAGATTTTGCTGTAGCATAAAAAAGAGTTGTTTCTAAAAATGGCAGTGGCTTCTCATAATGATAGAGTCGCAAAACCATACTTTCCCTTCCAGTTTTATTCGGAAGTGTAGATACTCTAAGAGCGATTGTCTGATTTTTGATGATGCGCTCGTATTGTCCAGATTGCGGCTTACGCTTTTCGCCGATATCCATTTGAGCATTAAATTTTAAGAAAGAAATTAACTTATCGCCAAGATCAAACGGGATAGTGGCTAGCGGGTGGAGCTTACCGGAAACACGAATTCTCACAAGGTAACAAGTTATAGAAGGGTGCAAGTGCAAATCGCTTGCACGCAGCTCAAAACATTGTTCTAACATACTATCAAAAAAAAGTTGGGGCATAAAATTCACCTCTTGCTAATTATATTCGCCACATACACAACAACTCCTTTTTGGTATAAAAGGGGTTTTCCGCCCGAAAATGAAATTTCGACAAATTTATAAAAATGCAAACGCTTAATTGACGCCAAAAACAAATAATCACTTCATAAAAAAATTTTCCAGTAGCAAAACTTTGTGAATTCGATAACTATGCGTACGTTTTTATGAATGAAAATAAATAAAGCCCTTTCATTACGAACGAATCCTTTGGAAAATACTTTTATATACGTTAGAACGTATAATTTGCCGAACGTTGCAAGGCGTGATAAGCTATAGGAAAAGGCAGGATACATATGTAAAATGCGGTTGAAAATAAACAGAGAGACTGTTAAAACAGCGCCGACGGGGAAAGCATGAAGTATGTGAAACTCTCAGGCAAAAGGATGTTTATGGGACGCAACTCTGGAGTTTTTTACGACAGGGCTTATGATTTAGTAAGCCTTTTTCCTATGCTTAAATTTAAAAGGAGGTTTTCATTTTGGCAGAGCTATTACAGACACCGCTTCACTCCATTTATGGGAAGTACGGAGCCAAGACAATTGATTTCGGGGGATGGGATTTACCAGTACAATTTGCAGGGATAAAAGCCGAGCATGAAACAGTTCGCACCGATGTTGGAGTATTTGATGTTTCACACATGGGGGAAATTCATGTGACAGGGAAAGAGAGCACCGCATACTTAGAAAAAATGTTAACAAATAATATTGCGAACATAAAAGATGGACGCGCGCAATATAATATTATGTGTTACGAAGACGGGGGCACCGTAGATGATTTAGTTGTTTATAAACGCAACGATGAAGATTATCTACTCGTTGTCAACGCTGCGAATACAGAAAAAGACTTTAACTGGCTAAAAGAACATGCTAGTGAAGATGTAGAAGTTAAAAATGTTTCATCAGAATATGGCCAACTAGCGGTTCAAGGACCGAATGCCGAGAAACTTGTGCAAAGCCTGACAGATGCCGATTTGGCGAGCATTCCATTCTTTGGTTTTGTAGAGGAAAAGGTAGTTGGAGTAGACGCAATCATTTCGCGAAGCGGCTATACAGGTGAAGACGGATTCGAAATTTATATGGCGGCTAAAGATGCGGTTACCGTGTTTGAAGCAGTTGTGAGTGCAGGGGCAAAACCAATTGGGCTTGGCGCACGTGATACGCTTAGATTTGAAGCCAATTTAGCACTTTATGGTCAAGAGTTATCAAAAGAAATTTCGCCACTTGAAGCAGGCGTTAATTTCGCCGTAAAGCTAAAAAAAGAGCCTGACTTTATTGGAAAAGCAGCGCTCATTTCACAAAAAGAAGCGGGCGTACCGCGTAAGATTGTTGGGGTGGAGCTGCTTGACCGCGGGATACCAAGACACGATTATCCTGTTTACTTAGGCGAGAAGGAAATCGGGAAGATTACATCGGGCACACAATCACCTACTTTAGGGAAAAACTTAGGTCTTGCCTTGATCGACTCGAATTACGCAGAACTTGGAGTTGAGCTTGAAGTCGGAGTGCGCAACAAGAAACTTAAAGCAGTCGTTGTTGAAACGCCGTTTTATAAGCGAGGAAAATAAACTTTACGCCATTAAAAGGAGGAAAGAACATGTCAAAATTTCGCTACTTACCAATGACGGAGCAAGATGAAAAAGAAATGTTAGAAACAATTGGGGTCAGTTCCATCCAAGATTTATTCACGGATATTCCTGAGAAAATTAGATTCAATCGGGATTATGATTTAAAACCGGCCATTTCGGAACCCAACTTATTGCGTGAACTTACGAAACTCGCTGCACAAAATGTGAATACGCAAGAAACAGCCTCATTTTTAGGGGCAGGCGTGTATTCGCACTACATTCCAACAATTGTGGACCATGTTATTTCGCGTTCTGAATTTTACACGGCTTATACGCCGTACCAACCAGAAATTTCGCAAGGGGAATTGCAGGCGATTTTTGAGTTTCAAACGATGATTGCAGAGTTGACGGGAATGGATTTAGCGAACTCGTCGATGTATGACGGCGGAACATCACTCGCTGAAGGGGCTATGCTTGCATCAGGGCATACAAAGCGGAAGAAAGTGTTAGTATCTGAGGCGGTTCACCCTGAATCCATTAACGTGTTAAGGACGTATGCAAGTGGGCAACATGTCGAAGTAGAGCTCATCCCTGAAAAGGACGGAAAAACGGATTTAGCGGCCCTTAAATTGGCTATGAACGATGAGGTTGCCGGTGTCGTTGTCGGTTATCCTAATTTTTATGGACAAGTAGAAGATCTAGCGGCAATTGAAGCGATTGTTCACGAACAAAAAGGACTACTCATTGTTTCAAGTAATCCGCTCGCTTTAGGAATTTTAACCCCACCTGGGAAGTTTGGGGCGGATATTGTGGCTGGCGATACGCAGGTGTTTGGGATTCCTGAATCGTTTGGTGGCCCGCACTGTGGCTATTTCGCGTGTACGACAAAATTAATGCGTAAAGTTCCAGGACGATTAGTCGGTGAAACGGTTGACGAGAACGGAAAACGTGGCTATGTATTGACACTCCAAGCGCGTGAACAGCACATTCGCCGTGATAAGGCAACATCAAATATTTGTTCGAATCAGGCGTTAAATGCGCTTGCTTCTTCTGTTGCAATGGTCGCGCTTGGTCAGAACGGGCTTCCAGAAATGGCCAAGCAAAACATTGATAAAGCTCATTATGCTAAAAGTGCGTTTCAAGCGGCTGGTTTTACCGTTTTATTCTCGGACGCTTTCTTTAATGAATTTGTCGTGAAGTTAGATGAGCCAGTGAAACACGTTAATGAAATGCTACTTGAGCGCGGTTTTATTGGCGGTTTTGATCTAGGGCTCTATGCGCCGCAATACGCGAATCATATGCTTGTCGCCGTAACTGAAATGCGCACGAAAGACGAAATCGATGCCTTTATTACAGCATTAGTAGAGAGTTTGGAGGGAGTAAAATGAGTGAAACGATGAAACTTGTATTCGAACGTTCCGTGCCTGGGCGTATCGGTTTTAGTCTGCCAGAGCAAGATGTTCCTGAAACGAACTTAGAAGATATTTTTGAGTCGAGCTATATTCGTTCGGAAAAAGCTGATTTACCAGAGCTTAGCGAACTTGAAATTATGCGTCACTACACCGAGCTTTCCAACCATAACTTTGGCGTAGATTCAGGCTTTTATCCGCTCGGTTCATGTACGATGAAGTACAATCCAAAAATTAATGAAAAAGTAGCACGTTTTCCTGGATTTGCGAACATTCACCCGTATCAGCCTGAAAGTTCCGTGCAAGGCGCGATGGCTCTTTTATATGATTTGCAAACGAGTCTAGTGGAAATTACGGGCATGGACGAAGTAACATTACAGCCAGCAGCAGGGGCGCAGGGCGAGTGGACTGGCCTGATGCTGATTCGCGCTTATCACGAAGCAAACGGGGATACGAAGCGTACGAAAGTGATTATTCCTGATTCTGCGCATGGCACGAACCCAGCTTCTGCAACCGTCGCAGGCTTTGAAGTAGTGACCGTGAAATCGAACGAAAAAGGACTTGTTGATGTTGAAGATTTGCGCACTGTCGTTGGCGAAGATACAGCCGCGCTCATGCTGACAAACCCAAACACACTCGGTCTTTTTGAAAAAGACATCGTGGAAATTGCGGAAATCATTCATGCTGCGGGAGGAAAGCTATACTACGATGGGGCAAATTTAAATGCGATTATGGCAAAGGTGCGTCCAGGGGACATGGGATTCGATGTGGTGCATTTAAATCTGCATAAAACATTTACCGGTCCGCACGGCGGCGGTGGACCTGGCTCTGGTCCAATTGGAATCAAAAAAGATTTAATCCTATTCTTGCCTACGCCTGTTTTAACGAAAGAAGGGGAAAACTACACGTTTGATTACAACTACCCGCAATCTATCGGCCGTGTAAAACCTTATTATGGGAACTTCGGAATTAACGTCAGGGCGTATACGTATATCCGCACCATGGGCCCAGACGGACTCAAAAAAGTAACCGAGTACGCCGTTTTAAACGCCAATTACATGATGCGCCGACTTGAAAAAGCGTTTGATCTCCCGTTCGACCAAGTCTGCAAACACGAATTTGTCCTTAGCGGCAATCGTCAAAAGAAACTTGGCGTCAGAACGACAGATATCGCGAAACGTCTGTTAGATCATAATTTCCATCCGCCAACAGTTTACTTCCCACTCATTGTGGAAGAGGCGATGATGATTGAGCCAACAGAAACGGAATCAAAAGAAACGCTTGATAAATTCATCGATACGATGTTACAAATTGCAAAAGAAGCAGAAGATGATCCTGAAATCGTCCAAGAAGCGCCGCATGATACGTATGTAAAACGTCTTGATGAAACGCGTGCTGCAAGAAAACCAGTACTTCGTTATCAAAAATAATAAAAACCGGGAAGTAAGAGGTTGGCTCTTCTTCCCGGTTTTTTTAAGCAATTTTATTGTCTTTTTCAAAAATTGGATAGTCTTTCAATTGCCCAGAGAAAACTTCATTCAATGGTTCAAACGCTGTAAAGTCACTTGGCTTTAACAATTCAGGAGGGATATTATCAATTTTAATATCAGCCTCAAGCAGTGTCTGCCCAACAAATTGACTGCAGAACATGTGGTTTTCCCGTTTATAGGGGATTTGGAAAAGCAGAGCGAACAAACCTAAGAAGTTATAGCGATAAAGTTTTTCTCGGCGTTTCATTTTATGGATGGAGCGTTTAATTTGTGCATATTTTTCTTTTGAAACTTGAAGTTCGTAAATGATGCAGGTTGCGTTTTGGAATATTGGCTCATGCATGTTTTCTCGAACAAAACCAGCTTGAAATGGATTTAAATCACTTTTTCTTCCAAAACTATATGTATTAAAAAGTGAAGCATCTAATGCAAGTGATACGTGTGAGAACGGAAATCCTGTTGATTTTTGAATCGTTCTTGCGAGTAGAGTATTGGTGCTAGTTAAAAGTATGTATATCTTCATTTTTGAAATCCCCTTTTTATATCGATACCATTATTTTAACGAGAAAATAGAGGATTTATAACCAACGATAGATGGAAACTAAGTCAGTATTTAGTCTGATTTTATTCAATAATGATGCCGAGCAGGGTGGATAATTTTAAGGCTTGTCCCTCGTTCACTTTTAGTCCTTTTAGTGATTCAATCGAAGCAATTAGTTTTTCAAATGTGCAGCTTGTGAAGTCAAGCCCGCTTAGCGAAGTATTAGCAAAAAGGCAGTCCGTTAAAAGGCAATTTTGAAATGAAAATTGTTTGAATTCAGTGCTTTCAAATTCTGCGCCAGTCAATTGGCAATCTATAAATGTGGCATTTTTAAATTTTGAAAAACTAAACCCTGCTAAATCGAGCAAACAATTCTGGAAGGTCACATTGTGTAGCAAGCTGTCGGAAAAATCAACGCCAGTCAATTTGCAATCGCTAAATGTTACGCGATGAACAGTGCTTGAATAGAGGGTTACGTTTGATAAATTGCATTTTTCAAAAAGAACATCAGTCAGGTCAAATTTCGGATAATAACGACCTTCGAAAAAGACATTTTCAAATTTTGACTGATTAATGACAAGACTTTCTGTTTCTGGAAGTGGGAAAGCGCCTGTAAAAAGGATGTGCTGCATATAAGAATCGGTTAAGTCTGCTTCAAACGCATTTGTTAAATGATGAGGAATTTTCGGTGCTACTATTTTAGACATATATAGGCTCCTTTATAAAATTTGAGCCGCCTCGTAAACGGAGACGGCTTTCATGATTATTTCGCTTTTGTTTTACCTGACCATTTACGGAAACCGCTTTTTAGCTGGTAAATATTCCGGTAGCCGCGCTTATAAAGCATGATGCCTGCACGATTACTACGCTGTGCGGACTGACAATATAAGTAAATGGGCTGATCTTTGCGGAACTCAGAAATACGCTGTTTAAGTTGCGTCACAGGAATGTTTCGTGCTCCTAAAATGTGACCGCCGTCAAACTCATTAGGCTCGCGCACATCAATAAGCTGTGCTTTGCGATACCCCTCCTTAAACTCTTCTTCTGATAAAACGGTGATTGCTTTTCTGCGCATAATTAGCTGATATACTTCATAACCAAGTAAAATCAGTAAAATGGCAATGGCTAAAATCCAACTGAAATCCAATTCTGTAAACTCCTTTCCAATACAACATCAATTCTATTATAACTTATTTTTTCCCACCATCAATGACTTTGAACGAAGATTTTTTCTTTTTTGAAATGCGATTTTCTTCGTTTCGGCGAAGTTGCTTGGATTGCTTCACCGCTTTTTTGTATCCTGACGCTTTTGGAGCTGCAATAAAATGAAATAAAACAAAGAGTAACAGAGCGGAAATCGCCCCAATGATAATGAGTGTGACAAGTGAAATCGCGCCACCTGTAAAGATGCCAATCAGGCACAGTACAACAATTAGAGTCAAAATAATTTTGGATGATTTTTTCATATTCATCTACTCCAGTAACTCTAAATTTTGAGGCAATTCATCTTCTGGAACGCCTTCTTTTTCAACGCGCAAAAGTTCATTAAAAGAAGCGATAGCAACTTCAACTTGTGAATCGTCAGGCTCTTTTGTTGTGATAAGTTGAAGCCAGAGTCCTGGATAGCCTAGGAAGCGCAAAACGGGAATGTTCCGACACTTGTTTGTTAGTTGCAGCACTTCAAATGCAACGCCTAGCACAACCGGAATGAGCAAGATACGATCCACAACACGGAGCCACAGCGGGTCAGTTGGCACTAAGAAGTAAATGAACATCCCGACAATTACGGTGAATAAAATGAAGCTGCTCCCACAACGATAATGAAGCCGCGACTGCTTTTGAACATTTTCTACCGTAAGAGGGAGGTTGTTTTCATAGCAGTTGATCACCTTATGCTCGGAACCGTGATATTGGAAAACCCGCTTGATAATGGGGGTTTGTGAAATGGCAAAAATGTAAGTTAGCAACAATAAAAGTTTAAAAAAGCTTTCTAAAATGACTTGTCCAACATCACCTGGAACAAGAAAACGGAAAAACTGTGCGAGAAACACTGGAATCAGCGTCATCACGAATTTCGCGAAAACAAATGAAAGGACGCCAATAACCGCAACGCCGAGCCAGAGGGCAACTTTCGATTCTTTTTTCTCAATTTTTTCTTCCACTTCAGGTTGATTTGGATCTTCATCATAGCGATCAGTTGCAAACGTTAAATGTTTGGAACCAATGGCACTAGATTCAACGAGTGCCACAATACCTCTTAAAAAAGGAATGCGCTTTAAAGTCGTAACCCATTGAGGGCTATTTTTTTCTAAATAAAAGTACTCCATCGTACCGTCTAGTCTGCGAATGGCTGTAACGGTTTGCTTTTTGCCGCCAAACATGACGCCTTCAACGACTGCTTGACCACCATAAGCAGGTTTTTGTCTATCTTCCAACAAGTTCACCAGCCTTTATGATTTCTAAAAACTAATTATAACACAGGAAGCACAGGTTGTTGCTGACTTTTTCTTGAATGTTTTAATTTTATAAAAAAAGGCTATAAAAAGAGTAGTCCAATGCGTTTTGGGCTGTTCTACCTCACTTCACTAAAAAATGGTATACCGCAAAAACTCATCCAGCTCTCGGATGAGTTTTTGTGCGCGACTTATGGTAAAATAAAAAACGAAACTTACATATAGGGAGGAAGTTAAAAATGAATCGATTATCAAGGATACAGCAAGCACTTGTCAATGAAAAAATGGAAGCCGTTCTTGTGACGAGCGAATATAATAGACGTTACGTTTCTAGCTTTACTGGTACGAGTGGTGTGGCGCTAATTTTGCCCCAAAAAGCTTATTTTGTGACGGACTTCCGTTATACGGAACAAGCCGCTAAACAAGCTGTAGGTTATGAAATTGTGAAGCACCAAGGACCAATCTTTGAAACTGTCGAAGAATTACTCCAAAAAAATGGTGTAAAAACATTGGCTTTTGAAGAAGCTTATGTTACTGTTGCTGAATTTAAAGGAATGGAACAAATATTTTCTGCAGCACTTTCTCCAGTTCAAGGATTTTTTGAAAAGATGCGCCAAGTGAAAACAGAAGCCGAATTAAAAGAAATTCGAACTGCATGCGAAATTGCAGATGCCGCGTTTGAACATATCATTCGCTTTATGAAAGTTGGCATGACAGAGCTTGAAGTATCCAATGAACTTGAATTCTTTATGCGCAGACAAGGCGCGACTTCATCTTCGTTCGATACCATTGTGGCAAGCGGTATTCGTTCGGCGCTTCCACACGGAGTGGCATCTGATAAAAAAATTGAAACAGGTGACTTTGTAACAATGGATTACGGTTGCTATTACAATGGATACTGTTCCGATATGACGCGAACAGTTTCGATGGGCGAACCAAGCGAAAAATTAAAAGAGATTTACCAAATTACGCTAGATGCGCAACTTAAAGTTATTGAGGCATTAAAACCTGGTATGACTGGCATCGAGGCGGATAAAATTGCGCGCGATCACATTGCTTCTTTCGGCTATGGTGAGGATTTTGGACACTCTCTAGGTCATGGTATCGGACTTGAAATCCACGAAGGTCCAAACTTATCGATGAAGAGTCCGCAAAAATTAATTGCCGGCAATGTAGTGACTGACGAACCAGGCATCTACCTACCTGGAATTGGCGGTGTACGTATCGAGGACGATATTTTAATTACAGAAACAGGGAATGAGGTTTTAATTCATTCGCCAAAAGAGCTCATTATTTTATAAAATTTCTTTGTAACTTTTAGCCATTTGTGGTTAAATAAGTAAGAACTAAGAAAATGGGATTTACAGGAGGAAAAAAGATGATTTCAGTTAACGATTTTCGTACTGGTCTTACAATTGAAGTAGATAATGGGATTTGGCGCGTTTTGGATTTCCAACACGTGAAGCCAGGTAAAGGAGCCGCTTTTGTTCGCTCTAAACTACGCAATCTACGTACTGGCGCGATTCAAGAAAAAACATTCCGCGGCGGCGAAAAAGTAGCCAAAGCACAAATTGATAACCGTAAAATGCAATATCTATATGCAGATGGCACAAATCACGTGTTCATGGATAACGAATCTTATGAACAAATTGAATTGCCAGCAACGCAAATTGAATATGAGTTGAAATTCCTAAAAGAAAATATGGAAATCAACATCATCATGTATCAAGGTGAAACAATTGGTGTAGACTTGCCAAACACAGTTGAGTTAGAAGTAACTGCAACTGAACCCGGAATTAAAGGTGATACTTCATCTGGAGGCTCTAAACCAGCAACACTTGAAACAGGCTTAGTTGTTCAGGTGCCATTCTTCGTAAACGAAGGGGACACACTTGTGATTAATACAACAGAAGCTAGTTACGTATCACGTGCTTAGTAAAAGAAGTAGTACTTATCCACCGATAGGTACTATTTTTTTGTGAAAAAATTGAAATATGAGCGTGTGATTTATCCATTTAAAAAGAAATTATGGTACAATGAAATTAGTTTGTGAACTAGATATGTTAAGGAGTGTAGAAAAAAATGCTATCATTTGATGATATTAAACAGCTTATTGAGCTGATTGACGATTCCAATTTAAATGAATTTGAATTAGACCAAGAGGGAACAAAGCTTTCTATAAAGAAAAACAGTGGCGTAGTTTCCCATGCACTAAGTGAAGTAGGACAAGTCGTTCTGCCTGAAGCTGCACCAAAAGTAAATGTTGTAGAAAATACGCCATCTCCAGTCGTGTCCGAAGCACCAGTAGAAACAAGCGATTTAGAAGTAATTACCTCTCCAATGGTAGGAACGTTTTATACATCTGGTAGCCCAGGCGAACCGCCATTTGTTGAAATTGGCTCTCAAGTGTCAAACAACACAATTGTTTGTGTCGTAGAAGCGATGAAATTATTCAATGAAATTACAGCTGACTTAAACGGTGAGATTGCTGAAATTTTAGTTTCTAATGGGGAACTTGTTGAATTTGGTCAACCTCTCTTTAAAGTTAGAAAAAAATAAGGAGTAATGCGAAATGATTAAAAAAGTATTGATTGCCAATCGTGGCGAAATTGCCGTTCGTATTATTCGTGCTGCAAAAGAGATGGGAATTGAAACGGTTGCGATTTATTCTGAAGCTGACCGCGATGCTTTACATAGTCAATTAGCTGATGAAGCTTACTGCGTTGGTCCAGCCGCAACAAAAGATAGTTATTTAAACATGTCAAATATTATTAGCGTCGCTGTTTTAACAAATTGTGATGCTATTCATCCCGGATACGGCTTTTTAGCAGAAAATGCCGATTTTGCGGATTTATGTGCTGATTGCAATATTACCTTTATCGGCCCAAGCGCGGAAGCTATTTCGCAAATGGGAACGAAGGATGTTGCACGCGAAACGATGCGGAAAGCCGGAGTTCCAGTTGTTCCCGGCTCACAAGGAATCGTTCAAGATGCCGAAGAAGGTAAGAAAATTGCTAAGAAAATTGGCTATCCAGTCATCATTAAAGCAACAGCTGGCGGCGGCGGAAAAGGAATTCGCGTTGCGGAGAGTGAAGAGAAATTAATTTCTGGTATCAAAACGACCCAAGCAGAAGCTGAAGCAGCATTCGGTGATCCGGGTGTTTATATTGAAAAATTCATCGAAGACTTTAGACATGTGGAAATTCAAATTATGGCGGATAATCATGGCAACGTTATTCACCTCGGGGAACGCGACTGTACCATTCAACGCCGCTTACAAAAGCTAATTGAAGAAAGTCCATCACCAGCCCTCGATGAAAAAACACGACAAAAAATGGGACGCGCTGCAGTTAAAGCGGCAAAAGCTGTTCATTATTCAGGCGCCGGCACAATTGAGTTCATTTACGAACCAAAAGAAAAAAGCTTTTATTTCATGGAAATGAATACGCGTATCCAAGTTGAACATCCTGTTACTGAACTTGTTACAGGGATTGACCTCGTGAAACAACAGTTTTTAGTAGCTTCTGGTGAAGAATTAACCATCAAGCAACAAGACGTGAAATTAAGCGGTTGGGCAATGGAATGCCGCATTAATGCTGAAAATCCAGAACGCAACTTTATGCCAGCGCCAGGTGAAATTAAATTTTACTTGCCGCCAGGTGGAAACGGTGTTCGAATCGATTCGGCAGCCTATCCAAATTATAAAATTCCGCCGTTTTACGACTCAATGATTGCAAAATTAATCTGTTACGCCGATACACGCGAAGAAGTTATCGAAAAAATGAAACGCGCGCTTTCCGAATTTGCGATTGATGGAATTCCTTCCACCATTCCATTCCACATAAAAGTGCTTGAAACAGAGGCGTTTCGTTCAGGAGATTTCAATACGAAGTTTTTAGAAAAAAATGATGTAATGAAAAACACTGAGGAGGAGTAATTTATGGCCTATACAAAAGATTTACGTAAAGGACAGGACGAACCACTTGGGAAGATTGAAATTGCGCCTGAGGTTATTGGTGTCATTGCTGGACTTGCAGCAAATGAAGTAGAGCAAGTGGCGGCCATGCAAGGCGGTTTTGCGACAGAAATGCGTGAACGTTTTGGCGGGGCAGTGAACTATCGTAAAGGTGTCAAAGTGGATTTACTAGAAGAAGGCATCACGGTTGAAATCTATTGCACAGTTTTATTCGGTGCAAGCATTCCGCTAGTCGCTGAAAGCATCCAAAATACGGTTCGCGATACAATTTTCAGCATGACAGGACTTCATGTTTTAGAAGTCAATGTGCACATTGTAGGCGTTCAATTTGAAAAAACCGAATCGCTTTCTTTTGATGACCTAACATTTTAAGAGACGTTTTTAAAGGAGTATTAAAATGAAAAGAAGAGAAGCACGCGAAAGAGCGCTTCAAGCTTTATTCCAAATGGAATTGAATGAAATGCCAGTCGAGCAGGCGATTCAAAATGTGATGGATGAGGAACAAGATGATTATGTTGAAACACTTGTAAATGGAGTGACAGAACATAAAAGCGAACTTGATCAAAAAATCGAAGCACATCTAGATAATTGGCAACTAAGCCGCTTAAATAAAGTTGACCTCTCCATTTTGCGAGTTAGCGCATTTGAAATGCTCTTTTTAGAAGATGTGCCAGATCGTGTAAGTTTAAATGAATCAATTGAAATCGCAAAGATTTATAGCGATGAAAAAGCAAGCAAATTTATCAATGGCGTACTCGCAAATATTGCACAAAACGATTAATGGTTTTACTGTAGATTTGGTGAAAAAAGTATTTTTCGCCAAGTCTATTTAATCATAAGTTTTCAAGGGGGCAATGAAGATGGCACAAGTTATTGATGGTAAAAAATTAGCAAAAGAGATTCAGGAACATGTAACGAAAGAAGTTAGCGCGCTAAAAAGCGAAGGCAAACAACCAGGGCTTGCAGTTGTGCTCGTAGGAAATAACCAAGCGTCACGTACATATGTAAGAAATAAACAAAAGCGCACAGAAGAAAGCGGCATGAAGTCAGTACTTATCGAACTTCCAGAAGATGTTTCAGAAGAAAAGCTGCTCCAAACCGTCAAAGATCTAAACGAAGACGAAACCATTCACGGGATTCTAGTGCAACTGCCACTTCCTAAACATATTTCGGAGGAAAAGGTCATTGACACGATTTCCGTACTGAAGGATGTAGACGGGTTCCATCCTCTTAACGTCGGCAACTTATTCGTTGGCAAAGATTCGCTTGTTCCGTGCACGCCAGCAGGGATTATTGAGCTCATCAAATCAACAGGTGAAACAATTGAAGGTAAGCGCGCGGTTGTCATTGGACGAAGTAACATCGTCGGAAAACCAGTTGCGCAACTTTTATTGCAAGAAAATGCAACCGTAACAATTGCGCATAGCCGAACAAAAAATTTAGCAGAAGTCGCAAGTGAAGCGGATATTTTAGTTGTCGCAACCGGCCTTGCTAAATTTGTGAAAAAAGACTATGTCAAAGCAGGCGCAATTGTCATCGATGTCGGCATGGACCGCGATGAAAACAACAAATTGTGCGGCGATGTCGATTATGACGATGTCTTCCAACAAGCAGGCTATATCACACCTGTTCCAGGCGGCGTTGGTCCAATGACGATTACAATGCTCCTTACGAACACGCTAAAAGCCGCAAAACGAATTTATAATAAGCAATAAAAATTGGACGTGATGATTTTGCAAGAAAAATATTTAACAGTTGAAGCACTTACAAAATACATTGAACGCAAATTTGAGGCAGACCCATATTTAAAACAAGTTTTTGTCAAAGGGGAAATTTCGAATTTAAAAACACCTGCGAGCGGCCACATTTATTTTACGTTAAAAGATGAAGCGGCCATGCTTCGTTCTGTCATGTTTGCAAAATCAGTTGCCAAATTGCCATTTCAACCAGAAGATGGCATGAACGTTCTCGTGACCGGTCGAGTGTCCATCTTCAATAAGGCAGGACGCTATCAATTTTACGTGGACAGCATGGAACCAGACGGCGTCGGTGCGCTATACGTTCAATTTGAACAATTAAAAGCTAAATTAGACAAGGAAGGACTTTTTGATGCAGCGCATAAAAAAGTGCTTCCTTCTTTCCCTTCTAAAATTGCTGTCGTGACAAGTGCAACTGGGGCTGCGGTACGCGATATTTTGACGACGATTCACCGCAGAATGCCCAGTGTGGAAGTACTCATTTTCCCAACACTTGTTCAAGGAGAAACGGCCGCTCGTAAAATAGCAGAAAATATTGCCCGTATTAATGCGCGCAACGATATTGACCTGATGATTATTGGACGAGGCGGTGGCTCACTCGAAGAGCTTTGGGCATTCAATGAAGAAATCGTAGTACGCTCGGTTTTCGATTCCGACGTGCCTATCATTTCAGCGGTCGGGCATGAAACGGACTTTTCGCTTGCTGATTTTGCGGCGGACGTTCGGGCGGCGACTCCAACTGCTGCTGCGGAACTCGCGGTGCCACACTATCAAGATTTAAATGAACGTTTACTTGAACGGAAGTATCGGCTAACAAATTTAATGCGGCAAACTTTAGAGCGTTCTGAAGTCAATTTGCGAGCGAAGCGGGAGCGACTTTTGCTACGTGGGCCAAGAAAATTGCTTGATGAGCAGACTGAACGTTTGGATTATTTTTCGGGGCGGATGCAAAATGCATTTTCGCGGGTTATTTGGCAACAAGAAACGCGTCTGACACAATTTTCCAATCGGCTACAACTGGTTTCACCCGAACGCCTAGTGGCGGATGCAAAACGCGACACAAAGGAACTGGCGGGGCGATTACAAGTTGCTACGACTGATATCATCAAATTGAAGCGATATGAGTTTGAAAAGCATATTTCGGCGTTGGAACTTTTAAGTCCGCTTTCCCTCCTAAAAAGAGGTTACGGGGTGACATATAAAACCGGAAAGGTCGTGAAAGAAGTGCGCGAACTTTCTGCGGGTGATGAAGTGAAGGTTGTTTTAAGCGATGGAGCCTTTCTGGCAAATGTGACGAGCAAAGAGGAGGAAAAATAAATGGCAACAAAAAAACAACAAAGTTTTGAAGAAGCGATGAAGGAACTAGAAGCAATTGTGGAAGCTTTAGAAAGTGGCGATGCATCTTTAGAGGAATCGCTTGATATGTATCAAAAAGGAATCGAGTTAACGAAACTTTGCCAAACGAAGTTACAAGCGGCTGAGGAGAAGATGGCTAAAGTGGTAACGGAAACGGACGAAGAGAAGCCGTTTGAAGTGGAGGGCGAATAACATTGTCAAGCATTGATGCTTTTATAGATACGTATAAAGCAAAACTTGAAGAACGCCTCTTTTCCGCAGTTGAAAACGAAGCGATTGAACCACTTTTAAAAGAAGCGATGCACTATTCGCTTCAAGCAGGTGGAAAGCGAATTCGTCCACTTTTGCTCTTTGCGACAATCGATGCTTTATCAGGCGACAAAAACTTAGGTAGCCACGCGGCGAGCGCTATCGAAATGATTCATACATACAGCTTAATTCACGATGATTTACCTGCGATGGATGATGATGATTATCGCCGCGGCAAACTAACGAACCACAAGAAATTTAATGAAGGAACGGCTATTCTTGCAGGAGATGCTCTCCTAACGATGGCTTTTTCGGAAGTAGCAAACGATGAAACGATTGATGCTAATAAACGGATAAAAATTATTCAATGTTACGCCAAAAACGCTGGCGCTCTTGGTATGGTAGGCGGACAGCAAGCAGATTTAACGGGCGAGGGCAAACAACTCACGCTTGAGGAGCTAGAATCAGTCCATGTGCGGAAAACGGGAGCACTGCTCCATGCGGCTGTCTATGCGGGCAGCGTGCTAGGAAATGCGTCAGCTAGTCAGCAGGAACGCTTGAGCGCGTATGCTCAAAATATTGGAATCGCTTTTCAAATTTGCGATGACATTTTGGATGTGACAGGGGATAAAGCGAAATTAGGTAAGGAAACAGGTTCTGATGAGCGAAACCAAAAGAGCACCTATCCAAGTTTATTAACACTTGACGGTGCAAAGCAAGCGTTAGACGAGCATTATCATTTGGCAATTGCAGCACTTCAAGGTAGCGATTTAAAAACGGATTTCTTAATTGGTCTAGCTGATTTAATTGTGAAGCGAGATAATTGAATAGTTGTAAAAATTGTTTCACTATTTTGAGGTAAACATTTGCTTTTTTGATTCTTACGTGATATGCTTAAATAGCATTATTTTTGTGGGTAAGGATACGATTGTGAACAGCATTCCATCTCGTGCCATAAGCAAGAATAGTACAATATAATGTGCTCGGGAGCACGAGGAGGAATATTTAAAATGGAACAAGGTACAGTAAAATGGTTTAACGCAGAAAAAGGTTTTGGATTTATCGAACGTGAAGGTGGAGACGATGTATTCGTACATTTCAGCGCTATCCAATCTGATGGTTTTAAAAGCTTAGACGAAGGTCAAGCAGTTACTTTTGACGTAGAAGAAGGCGCTCGTGGACCACAAGCGGCTAACGTTAACAAAGCGTAATTACTATTTTAAAATCAAAAGCAAATCTCAATTTTGAGGTTTGCTTTTTTTGTTGTCTAAAAGTATTTTCACTTGAATTCACTTGGTGAAACAGATTGAAAATGATATAATGATTTCAAGTAATGGCAAATAAGCCCAAATAGAATGGGCACTTTTTATTAAATTATGAAGAAAGAGAGCTGTTTCTATTGGATCTTTTTAAAATTAAGGATCCTGCCTTCTTAAAAGATATGGCGATACCTGAAATGGAAGAGTTAGCCGCAGAGATTAGAAAGTTTTTGATTGAATCTACTTCGGTTACAGGTGGCCATATTGGACCTAATTTAGGTGTAGTTGAACTGACGATTGCACTTCATTATGCTTTCCAAAGCCCAGATGACAAATTTATTTGGGATGTTGGGCATCAGTCATATGTGCATAAAATTTTAACGGGTAGGGCAGATAAATTTGATACACTTAGGCAACAGGGCGGATTAGATGGTTTTCCAAAAAGAAAAGAATCTCCTCATGACGTTTTTGAAACGGGACATAGTTCTACTTCTCTTTCCGCAGCAGCAGGGATGGCAATTGCGCGAGATATAAAAAACGAACATTTTCATGTCGTGCCTATTATCGGTGACGGTGCTTTGACAGGCGGAATGGCGCTAGAGGCACTTAATCATATAGGCGATATGGGAAAAGAAGTGATTGTAATTTTAAATGATAATAATATGTCGATTGCACCAAACGTTGGTGCGATGCACAATATGCTCGGAAAGCTACGAACTTCGGGTAAATTTAAACGTGCCAAAAAAGATTTAGAGGCGGCAATGAAAAAAATTCCTACAGCGGGAGATAAAATCGCTGGTTTTGCAGAAAGAGTAAAAGATAGCGTAAAATATTTGCTCGTCCAAGGAACTTTCTTTGAAGAAATGGGTTACACATATTTAGGACCGGTGAACGGTCATGACTATCAAGATTTAATTACGAATCTTGAATTTGCTAAAAAGGTGAAGGGGCCAACGCTTATTCATGTTGTCACGACGAAGGGAAAAGGCTATGCTCCTGCTGAAACTGATAAGCGAGGAACATGGCACGGCACGGGACCGTACAAAGTTGAAACAGGTGCTTTTATTAAACCTGTAACAGATGCGCCGGCATGGAGTGAGGTCATTAGTGAAGGCATTTTGGAACTAGCGAGAAAAGATGAGCGAATTGTTGCGATTACACCAGCTATGCCAGTCGGCTCTAAGCTAGAAAAATTTGCTTTAGAATTTCCAGAACGCTTTTTCGACGTAGGGATTGCCGAACAACACGCCGTTACGCTCGCTGCTGGAATTGCTGCGGAAGGTTTAAAGCCGTTTTTAGCAATTTATTCCACTTTCTTACAGCGCGGCTACGACCAAGTTGTCCACGATGTTTGCAGACAAAACTTAAATGTGATAATTGGAATTGACCGAGCTGGCCTTGTAGGCGGGGACGGTGAGACGCATCAAGGTATTTTTGACATTAGTTTTTTACGCGGAATTCCAAATATCGTGATTGCGATGCCAAAAGATGAATTTGAAGCACGCCAACTGATTCAGACTGCTTATGAGTTTGAAGGTCCATTCGCACTTCGTTACCCAAGAGGCAACGGATTAGGCGTTGATTTGAGCGGAGCAGCAGAAGCTCTTCCCATTGGGGAATTTGAAACATTGATTGAACCAGTAGATGCTGCAATTTTGACATTTGGCACAACCATTTCTATCGCTTGTGAGGCGGCTCTCCACTTACGCAAACAAGGATTACGCGTCGGCGTTATTAATGCTCGCTTCATCAAACCGCTTGACGAAGTTCTTTTACACCAACTTTTTGCGAAAAAAATGCCGATTTTAACGGTTGAGGAAGCCCTTTTAGCGGGTGGATTCGGCAGTGCGGTCTTGGAATTTGCAGAAGAACATGGGTATAGCGACAGCGTTATTAGTCGACTAGGCTTGCCAGATGAATTTATAAGCCACGGTTCAGTAGAAGTCATTTTAGAGGAATATGGCTTATCGGTTTCTGGCATTGAAATGAAAATAAAAGAAATGCTTGCGCGTTTCGGGAAGCAAAAGGCGAATTTATTATGAGTGTAAAAAAAGAACGCGCGGATGTTTTGCTAGTGGAACAAGGCCTTTTTGAAACGAGGGAAAAAGCAAAACGCGCCATTATGGCGGGAATTGTTTTCCGGACGGATACGAGAATCGACAAACCTGGCGAGAAAATTCCTGTGGATAGCGCACTACGCGTGAAAGGAAAAACTTTGCCGTATGTCAGTCGAGGCGGATTAAAACTTGAGAAAGCACTGCAAGTTTTTGATTTTGATGTGCGGGATAAATTGATGCTTGATATTGGCTCATCTACAGGAGGATTCACGGATTGTGCGCTTCAAAACGGGGCGAAGCATTCATATGCGCTTGATGTAGGCTATAACCAGCTAGCTTGGAAGCTGCGCAATGATTCGCGGGTTACCGTGATGGAGCGAACTAATTTCCGGCATGTCACACCCGTAGATTTCGCGCTTGGCTTAGCAGATTTTGCGACCATTGATGTCTCATTTATTTCTTTAAAGCTTATATTGCCTGTTTTGCGTACGGTGCTTGTAACTGGCGGCGATGTGATGACACTGATTAAACCGCAATTTGAAGCAGGGAAAGAAAATGTTGGGAAAAAAGGTATTGTGCGCGATCCTAAAATTCATTTAGCGGTTTTAGAAGATATTTTAACGGAAGCCGCAAAGCTTGGTTTTAATGTGCTAGGCATTGATTTCTCACCGATTACAGGTGGCGAAGGGAATATTGAATTTATTGCGCATCTTAAATGGACGGGAAATGAATCAGGTGAAATTTTATTAGAGAGCCACGCGCTAGAAAAAATTGTTGCGCTTGCACATACACAATTAGACTAGAAAACCAGTTTTTTATGCTGGTTTTTTTATTTTATACGCATTTTACAAAAAATATAAACCCTCATGAATAAATAAAAATTTGTCAATTCAAAAAATATTTGCGTTAAATCCGTGACTTTATGCGATTTTTTCGTTAATATGGAGATATAAAAAATAACGCGAGGTGAAAAATAGTGAATAAAGGTCATCGACACATTATTATCCGTGAACTTGTAACTTCAAATGAGATTGATACGCAAGAAGAATTAGTAGAACTTTTGCAAAAGCGTGACGTGAAAGTTACGCAGGCAACCATTTCTCGTGACATTAAGGAACTTCATTTGGTGAAAGTGCCAACACAAAATGGAACATATAAGTATAGTTTGCCTGCTGATAACAAATTCAACCCACAGCAAAAATTAAAGCGTACGCTAGTTGACTGCTTTATTAGTATTGATACAGTTCAGTTTATATTGCTTTTAAAAGTAATGCCGGGAAACGGAAACGCAATCGGCGCCTTGCTCGATAATTTAAATTGGCCTGAGAAAGCCGGAACACTTTGTGGCGATGATACTTGTCTAATTATTTGTCGCTCGGAAGAAGACGCGCAAAAAGTTTCAGAACGTTTAGTGGAAATGTTATAAAAAGGAGGACTTCGGCAGGTGTTACAAGAATTAACGATTAAAAATTTGGCTATCATTGAATCTCTTTCTCTGTCTTTTGAAGAAGGAATGACCGTTTTAACCGGTGAAACAGGTGCTGGGAAATCGATTATTATCGATGCTCTCGGTTTACTTGTAGGTGGCCGGGGATCAAGTCATTTCATTCGCCACGGCGAAGATAAGCTTTCTTTAGAAGGTTTATTTATCCTTGCAGAAGATAACATCGCTGCGCAAAAAACACTTGCGGAGAACGGTATCGATGCAACGGATAATATGGTTGTTTTAGAGCGGACCATGTTTAGAAGCGGGAAAAATGTTTGTCGCATAAACGGGAAGCTTGTGACAACAGTGCTTCTTCGAGATATTGGTTCCAAATTAATTGATATTCATAGTCAGCATGAGCACCAAGAGTTGATGCATGACGAGTTTCACCTTACACTTCTCGACCGGTACAGCGGCGAAACAAAACCGCTTCAAGAATATGAAGAAACTTTTACTTTGTATAAAAAGGCGCAAAAAGAATTTCGCGATTTCACAAAAAATGAACAAGAACTCGCACAGCGCTTAGATATGCTTCAATTTCAAAATCAGGAAATTGAAGCTGCCCACTTGGAAGCTGGCGAAGAAGAAACCCTTCTTGCGGAAAAAAATATTCTGGCCAATTTCGAGAAATTAAATGAAAATTTGAATGGCGCGTATAGTGCGCTTCAAGCAGATTCTGGCGGACTTTCAGCTGTGAGTGAGGCGATGCATCAGATGGAAACGGCAAAAGGCGTGTCGCCCGATTTTGATAGCGTACACGAAACCATTGCATCAAGCTATTACCAATTGGAAGATGCGGCGATGCAAATTAGACAGGCGCTTGAGCAGATGGAATTCCAGCCAGAGCAATTGAACGAAATTGAAAATCGCTTGGCGGAAATGAACCAATTGAAACGGAAATACGGGAAAAAGGTGGAAGACATAATGGCTTACCATCTTGAAATCCAAGATGAAATTCAAAAACTCGCGAATAGCGAAGCACATGTTGGTGAACTTTCGGAAAACGTCGAACGGCTGGCAAAACAAGTCGCTGAAAAAGCCACGCGCCTAACTTCCCTAAGAAAAAAAGCCGCCACCCAATTGGAAGCGCAAATTAAGCAAGAACTCAGTCAACTGTATATGGAAAAAGCCATATTTGAGGTCCATTTTTCAACCAAAGAAGAGTATTCAGAAACGGGGCAAGATGAAGTGGTTTTTTATATGTCTACAAATCCTGGGGAGCCGGCAAAACCGATGACGAAAATTGCTTCAGGCGGTGAGCTATCGCGTATGATGTTGGCGCTGAAAACGATTTTTTCGAAGCATCAAGGGATTACGTCGATTATTTTTGATGAAGTGGATACGGGAGTAAGCGGGCGCGTGGCACAGGCTATTGCTGAAAAAATTTACGCGGTTTCGGTGGGATCACAAGTCCTTTGTATTACGCATTTACCGCAAGTTGCGGCAATGGCGGATCATCATTACTATATTACGAAAAATATTGAAAATGAACGAACGTCTACTAACGTGGAAATTCTTCACGGAGCTGAAAAAAGTTTGGAGATCAGTCGGATGATTGCGGGGACAGAAGTTACTGAGCTAGCGAAACAACATGCGGAAGAAATGCTTTCCCAAGCAAGTAAGACGAAATCCGCACGATAAAAAAACAAAATTGCTTGCATACGAAAAGCTTTTTGTTTAAAATATAAGAGTAAGTTTTATTACCTACCTATAAAAACAACTACTAATTTTTAATGTAGCTATCTTTTTTTATGGGAAAGCCAAGAGTGATGCAATCATTTTAGGGACGGTAAAACTTGCTTTCATCCAAAAGTTAAGTTTTTGTTTTAGTCGTCATGGTGGTTTGGAAGTTTTCAAACGAGTTCGGACGAAGAGGTTGTTCTGCCATATCATCTTATTTGCAACAGATTACGTGATGAAAAAGTGCACCTGATTTAGGAGAAAAAATAGATGATGCGGAGTATGAGGAAATAGTAACGAAGAAAATAACTTTAAGCAGATTAGTGGAAAACTCTAAATTCACGTAAATTAAAACGCAGCTCCTCGTTATTAGAATGATGAAATTCTTAGCAAGGTCAAGTGCGCTTTGAGGCTTTAGCGAGAAAGTCTCAAAGCATGAGCCGCCTGTGAAAGACACTATTTAGAATTCCTTCTGTGAAGAGTGCAGATATTTTATGAGGCCTACTGAAAATGCGGATTAAGTTCATTTATGACAGCATTGTTGATTCGAAAGTCCTGATGGTAATTTTTTTGCAAGTGATTCAAAATTAAATGTAATATTGCCCTTTTTATTAACTGGCAGAATGGTCTGAATATGTTATAAAAATCGGAATAAAGCGTTTTCTTTGTTTTTGATGCAAAGAGTTTTTGGATTGTGAAGCGTGCATGTTACAATAGTGCTGAAATAACTGATAACACATAATAAATTTCACAAATTTAATTCAGTAGGCGATTAGCGCTAGAAGGGGGCAGAAATGAGCTTTACAGTACTTGCGATTAATCCAGGTTCAACATCAACAAAACTCGCAATTTTTGATGGACATACTTTACGTTTTGAAGAAGAAATAAGGCATTCACATGAAGAATTAAAGGGGTTTCGAACAATTCTTGAACAGCTTCAATTTCGTAAGGAAATCATCATTCGAACGTTGCGAAGCAAAGCATTTTCGCTTGAGGAACTTGATGCTATTGTGGGACGTGGAGGGCTTTTAAGGCCACTAAAAGGTGGCACGTATAAGGTAACGGAGAACATGATTCAGGATTTACGAATTGGTGTTTCAGGGCAGCATGCATCTAATTTAGGTGGTTTAATTGCGGCTGAATTAGGCGAGGGCTTTCAAATTCCGATTTATATTGTGGATCCGGTTGTGGTTGATGAATTAGAACCAGTAGCGCGTATTTCTGGTCATAAGGATTATGAAAAAATTAGTATCTTTCATGCGCTAAATCATAAGGCTACGGCGCGTAAGATAGCAAGTGAGCTAGGCCAGGAGTATGAAGCGAGTCGCTTTATTATTGCACATCTAGGCGGTGGTATTTCGGTTGCGGCGCATAAGGACGGGTTTGCTATTGATGTGAATAATGCGCTAGGCGGCGAAGGTCCATTTAGCCCTGAACGCGCTGGAACTATACCGCTTAACGCATTTCTAGACGCGTGTTTTGACCAAAATCATTCAAAAGAAGAATTGCAAAAGCAACTTATGGGTGAGGGCGGCGTTGCTTCGTATCTAGGTACGACGGACATGCGTGAAGTTGAAAAGATGATTGCAAATGGTGATGAATACGCAGCGCTCATTTTTGATGCGATGGCCCTTCAAGTGAGTAAGGAAATCGCGAGTCTTGCTGTGCATTTTACTGGTGAAGTGGATGCCATTATTTTAACTGGCGGGCTTGCAAGGAGCGCTTCTTTTACGAAGAAAATAACGGAGCTGACGTCTTGGATTGCCAAGGTTATTGTCTCACCAGGTGAAGACGAAATGAAGGCTTTAAATGAAGGCGCACAGCGAATTTTGTTAGGACAAGAGATTGCTTTAGAATACTAGGAGGAGGATTTTTAGATGGCGAAAGAGTATGATGTAGTCGTTTTGGGCGGCGGAACAGGTGGTTATGTTGCAGCGATTAGTGCGGCAAAAAATGGCTTATCTGTAGCGGTTGTTGAAAAAGATAAACTAGGCGGAACATGCTTACATCGAGGTTGTATTCCGAGTAAAGCACTACTGCGCTCTGCTGAAGTTTTTCAAACTGTAAAAAAAGCAGAAGAATTTGGTGTTACAGTTGAAGGTGGTGCATCGCTTAATTTCTTAAAGGCACAAGAACGCAAAGCGAAAATTGTGGAGCAATTAACAAATGGTATCCATCAACTGTTTAAACAAGGGAAAATCGACCTATACGAAGGAAAAGGAACGATTTTAGGTCCATCTATTTTCTCGCCTACAGCAGGAACGGTATCCGTCGAATTTCTTGACGGCTCTGAAAATGAAATGCTTATTTCAAAAAATCTTATTATCGCAACAGGCTCAAGACCACGCTCTTTAAAAGGACTCGAACTTGATGAAAAAGATGTATTCTCATCTGACGGGGCGCTCCAAATGGAAGCTTTGCCGAAGTCAATTTTAATCGTTGGTGGCGGTGTAATCGGTATGGAATGGGCTTCGATGCTGCACGATTTTGGCGTTGATGTTACGGTTCTCGAATATGCAGACCGAATCATCCCAACGGAAGATAAAGAAATCTCGAAAGAACTCATGAGGCTCTTTAAAAAGAAAAAAATTAAAATGGTTACGAGTGCAGAAGTTCAGGCGGATTCTTTAATCAAAAAAGATGGCTCTGTCACGATTGATGCGCTTGTTAAGGGCGAAAAGCAAACATTTACAGCTGAAAAAATGCTTGTGTCTGTTGGTCGCGCGGCTAATGTTGAAAATATCGGTTTAGAAAATACAGATGTTGTTGTTGAAAAAGGTTTTATTCAAGTGAATGATGTTTATCAAACAAAGGAAAGCCATATGTTTGCAATTGGCGACTGTATCCCAACGCTTCAACTGGCACATGTTGCGATGCACGAGGGAACGATTGCGGCGAACTTCATTGCTGGCAAGCAGGTGGAAAAATTAAATTACGACTTGGTTCCACGTTGTATTTATACTTCACCAGAAATTGCAAGTGTCGGAATGAGCGAAGACATCGCAAAAGAACGTGGACATGCGGTGAAAAAAGGGAAATTCTTTTTCCGCGGCATTGGGAAAGCACTTGTTTTTGGGGAATCTGACGGATTTGTTAAGGTTTGCTCAGACAAAGAAACAGATGATCTCCTTGGTGTGTCGATGATTGGACCGCATGTAACGGATATGATTAGTGAAGCAGCTCTTGCACAAGTGCTTGATGCGACAGCTTGGGAAATTGGGGCGACGATTCATCCGCATCCAACTTTATCAGAGGCTTTTGCAGAAGCAGCTCTTACTGTTGATGGGAATCAAATTCACGGGTAATAAATACCTTGATTGATAATTAGGAGGAAAGATAATGGCTTTAAAAGATACTGGATTATCTGATGAAAAATTACTGGAAATGTTTCGTACGACTTTATTAGCGCGTCGTTTAGATGAACGTATGTGGCTATTAAATCGCTCAGGGAAAATTCCATTTACAATTTCTGGGCAAGGGCAGGAAATCGCACAAATTGGTGCGGCTTATGCCTTTGATTTAGATGCAGACTATTGTTTGCCGTATTACCGAGATTTAGCAGTTGTTCTTGCATTTGGAATGACAGCGAAAGATATTATGCTTTCTGCGTTTGCCAAAGCAGAAGATCCGAATTCAGGTGGACGACAAATGCCCGCCCATTTCGGGCATAAAGCGCAGCGCATTGTCACCCAAAGTTCTCCTGTTACGACACAATTCCCACATGCGGCAGGGATTGCGTTAGCTGCTCGTATGGCTGGCGAAAATATTGTCGCTTATACATCAACAGGTGAAGGTTCTTCTAATCAAGGTGATTTCCATGAAGGAATTAACTTTGCTAGTGTGCACAAATTACCTGTGGTTTATGTCATTCATAATAATAAATACGCGATTAGTGTACCTGCAGAAAAACAATATGCGGCGAAAAAGCTTTCTGACCGTGCCATTGGTTACGGCATGCCGGGTGAACGTGTGGATGGAAATAATATTACCGAAGTCTATACAGCATTCAAACGCGCTGTGGACCGCGCTCGTGCGGGTGAAGGCCCATCGTTAATTGAAACAGTTTCATATCGTTTTACACCACACTCTTCTGATGATGATGATAGCGCGTACCGTTCAAAAGAAGAAGTGAATGATGCGAAAGCAAAAGATCCGCTGCTTATCTTCCAAAACGAGCTTTTAGAAGCAGGCGTTTTGACAGAAGAAATTTTGCAAAAACTTGAAAAAGAAATTGCAAAAGAAGTGAATGAGGCGACAGAATATGCGGAAAATGCACCATACGCGGAGCCGGAATCAGCACTTCTACATGTATACGAAGAGAATGCGGAGGAGGAGTAAAAATGCCAGTCATTTCATATATTGATGCCATTACGATGGCGCTTCGCGAAGAAATGGAACGCGATGATAAAGTATTTATTTTAGGAGAAGACGTCGGTAAAAAAGGCGGCGTTTTTAAAGCAACAGCAGGACTTTATGATAAATTTGGTGAAGAACGTGTTATTGACACGCCGCTCGCAGAATCAGCGATAGCAGGTGTTGGCATCGGGGCGGCTATGTATGGCTATCGTCCTGTAGCTGAAATGCAATTTGCGGACTTCATTATGCCAGCAGTCAATCAGATTATTTCCGAAGCCTCAAGAATTCGCTACCGTTCAAACAACGACTGGACTGTTCCGATGGTCATTCGCGCGCCTTTTGGTGGCGGCGTCCACGGAGCACTTTATCACTCGCAGTCCGTCGAAAAAGTATTCTTCGGCCAACCGGGGCTAAAAATCGTCGTTCCATCGAACCCCTACGACGCAAAAGGGTTGCTAAAAGCGGCGATTCGCGATAACGACCCAGTGCTTTTCTTTGAACATAAGAGAGCTTATCGTTTGCTTAAAGGGGAAGTTCCAGAGACGGACTACACGGTTCCAATTGGAAAAGCCAATGTTGTACGCGAAGGGGATGATATTACGATCATTACCTACGGGCTTGCCGTTGAATTCGCGCAACAGGCGGCAGAAAGGCTAGCTAGTGACGGGTATGAGGCGCATATTTTAGATTTGCGGACGATTTACCCGCTTGATGAGGAAGCCATTATTGAAGCGGCTAAAAAGACTGGGAAAGTCCTTTTAGTGACCGAAGACAATAAACAAGGTAGCATTATTGGAGAAGTGGCGGCAATTATTTCAGAACATTGTTTATTCGACTTGGATGCGCCAATTGCGCGCTTAGCTGGTCCAGATACGCCAGCAATGCCATTCTCACCAACAATGGAAAAATATTTCATGATCAATCCGGATAAGATTTTAGATAAAATGCGGGAACTTGCGGAATTTTAAAGAAGGAGTGAAGAAGTGTGGCTGTTATGGAAATTACAATGCCAAAACTTGGTGAAAGTGTCACGGAAGGAACGATTAGTTCTTGGCTTGTAGAACCGGGACAAAAAGTTGAAAAATATGATGCTTTGGCTGAAGTATTAACAGATAAGGTGACGGCAGAAATTCCATCTTCCTATAGTGGTGTCATTAAAGAAATTATCGCCAAGGAAGATGAAACGCTTGAAGTTGGTGCGATTATTTGTACGATTGAAACGGACGCAGACGGTGCTGAATCTGCGGAAGCTCCTAAAGAAGAACAAACGGCGCAAGTTGAACCTAAAGTGGAACAAAACGGCGGTAGTCTAAAAGAAGCGAAAGCAAGTGCCCCGTCTGGCGCGCGCTTTTCCCCAGCCGTGTTGCACTTGGCTTCAGAACATCAAATTGACTTGGCTGATCTTACAGGAACTGGTGCAGGTGGTCGGATTACGCGTAAAGATGTGCTTCGTTTTGTCGAAAATGGCGGTGTGAAAGCTGCTCCTGCTAAGCAAGCGACGCCTGAAAAAGCTGTTAAAGAAGCGCCGAAAGACTATCCGCGCGCGGCGAATGGCGACCGTGAAATCCCTGTAAATGGCGTGCGCAAAGCTATCGCTAAACATATGGTGGAAAGTAAACATGAAATTCCACATGCTTGGATGATGGTTGAAGCTGATGCGACGAGTTTAGTACGCTATCGTGACAGTATTAAAGAGTCATTTAGAAAAGAAGAAGGCTTTGGCATTACGTATTTTGCGTTCTTTATTAAAGCTGTGGCACGTGCACTTAAAGAGTTCCCAGCGCTTAATAGTACGTGGGCTGGTGACAAAATTATTGAGCATAAAGATGTCAATATTTCGATCGCTATTGCGGCGAACGACTTACTTTACGTGCCAGTTATTAAAAATGCCGATGAGAAATCAATTAAAGGTATTGCGCGTGAAATTAGTGAGCTTGCTGCCAAAGCGCGTGCGAATAAGCTAACAAATGACGATATGTCAGGTGGAACATTCACAGTAAACAGTACGGGTTCATTTGGCTCCGTTCAGTCCATGGGAATCATTAATCATCCGCAAGCAGCCATTTTACAAGTGGAAGCGATTGTGAAACGTCCGGTTATTGTGGACGATATGATTGCTGTTCGTGATATGGTAAATCTATGTTTATCCATTGATCATCGTATCTTAGATGGCCTGTTAGCAGGACGTTTCTTGCAGTCCATTAAAAAGTCTGTGGAAGAGATGACGCAAGATAACACGCCGCTTTATTAACGTTTTATTTTGTGAATATAGGGGTATGGTACTGTACATCTAGATCCATACCCCTAAACTCCCTAGATGTTTTTGGGTAGTACTCTTTGCAGTGCTGCTCTTTTTTTGCATAAAAAAAGCCGGAGAACCTCCGACTTTTTGGCGATTGTGATTATTTTTAAAGAAACATCAATACTCCAGCCATGACACTTGAAAGAACGATGGCGATAAGCATTAAGATGACCACAAAACGGACAAATTTTTTGTTGGACATGCAGCATAAGCTCCTCTCGAAACATTGTTACCTTATTTTACCAAGATAGTAGTAACTGTTCAAGAAGAATTATGTTATTCTATATAAAAACAAAGGAAAGAAGGAGAGAATGATGGCCGCATCCGATTTTTTTGAAGAGCTCGTAAAAATTTATTCCCCGTCTTACAACGAAGCGGAAATACTGGACTACATCGAGTCAGAACTCAAAAAGCGGAATGTGCAAATACTTGTTAAATCAGACGACGGGATTATGGCGCGCTTAGACAAAACGGATGAACACTTTCCTGCGCTGTTCTTTAATGCTCACGTGGATACAGCAACGAACGGGGAGGCTCCGAAGCTGGAAAAGCGGAATGGAGTTTACACGAGTGAGAATGGTTTTTTAGGGGCGGACGATAAGGCTGGCGTCGCAGTTATGCTCGAGCTGATTGACACGCTACAAACGAATTCAGAAGCGAAGCACGGAACACTTGAGTTCATTTTTTCAGCAAAAGAAGAGGTAGGGATGCTCGGGGCTAAAATGCTCGATTTAAGTGTGCTGACGTCACGCTTCGGATATTCGCTGGACGCACCGGGAGAAGTGGGGAGCTTTCAAATCGCCTGCGAGTCACATGTCGTGCTCGATTTTACGATTATCCAAAATTTCAAAAAATCACAAATATCCGCGATTAATGTTGCTAGAACTATCATCCATAAGTTGAAACAAGTCAATTTGCCGCCAGCTGTAAAACATGCGGTGAAGCAATTTGAAGGCGCAATTAATGAAAATGCTGATGAAACTGTTTTCATGAAATTGGAGCTATCTGGTTACATGCCGCTTGAAGAATTGATGCCGTATATGGAAGAAGTGAAGCAACTATTTTTTGAGGCGGGTATCAAATACGACGTTGAAATTGAAGGGGAGTCGCATGTGACACATCCCGGTTTCCGTTTAGAAGAGCGCCATCATAGCGTGGCATTACTAAAGCGGGCGTTAAACCGCTTAAAATGGCCAGTCGAATCCGTTTGTTTTGCGGGCGGATCAGACGCGAGTGTGTTTAACGAGCGCGGGCTTGTTACCGTACTCCTTTCTGCTGGGTATCAAAATCCGCATTCAAAGGAAGAACAAATTTCTGAAAATACGCTTGAACGGTTAACAGAACTGGTGTTAGCCCTTGCTTTATCCGGAGAAAATCTTGGGGAAGCGATTTCTTTTTCAAAAAATTTGTAAAATGTTGTGAATGGCTAGAAACATTCATTTGCCGTGATTCTCAATATTTGGTATAGTAGAGTGGTTGAAAGAAAATGTAAGACAGGGGACTTCTGCCTTAAAAATACGAGGAAGGGAAGAATTTTCATATGGCAAAACAAGAAATTGGCGTTATTGGAATGGGTGTAATGGGGCGTAACCTTGCACTAAATATTGAAAGTCGCGGGCACACGGTATCGATTTTCAACCGTTCTACTGAAAAAACAAAAGCGGTTATGGAAGCAAATCCGGATAAAAAATTAGTTCCGACTTATAGTTTAGAGGAGTTTGTTGAATCTCTTGAAGTACCGCGCCGTATTTTGATTATGGTTCAAGCAGGTAATGCGACGGACATGATGATTGAAGCGGTAAAACCTTTCCTAACAGAAGGCGATATTTTAATTGATGGCGGAAATGCATTCTTTGAAGACACAATTCGTCGTAACAAAGAGTTGAGCGAAGAAGGTTTCAACTTCATTGGAACAGGCGTTTCTGGCGGAGAAGAAGGCGCACTTAAAGGCCCATCTATTATGCCTGGTGGACAAAGAAAAGCGTACGATTTAGTGGCGCCAATTTTGCGTGAAATCGCAGCTGTTGCAGACGGTGAACCGTGTGTCACTTACATTGGTCCAGATGGTGCTGGTCACTACGTTAAAATGGTGCACAACGGCATCGAATACGGCGACATGCAACTCATCGCTGAAGCCTACACGATTTTAAAAGATATTGTTGGTTTAAATCACGATGAATTAGCTGACGTTTTCGCAGAATGGAACGAAGGCGAACTAGATAGCTACTTAATTGAAATTACGAAGAACATTTTAAAAGTGCGTGACGATGAAACTGGGAAACCAATCGTTGACGTCATTTTAGATAAAGCCGGCCAAAAAGGTACTGGTAAATGGACAAGCCAAAGCGCGCTTGATTTAGGCGTACCGCTTTCGCTCATTACAGAATCTGTTTTCGCGCGTTATATTTCTGCGCTTAAAGATGAACGTAAACACGCCAGCACCATTTTAAGCGGCCCGTCTAGCTATCATTTTGATGGTGATAAGAAGGCGTTTGTTGAATCTGTACGTCGTGCTTTGTACTTCAGTAAAATCGCTTCTTATGCCCAAGGTTTTGCGCAAATGAAAGCGGCGAGCGACGAGTATGAGTGGGATCTTCAATACGGGGAAATTGCGAAAATTTTCCGCGCGGGTTGTATTATTCGTGCCCGTTTCTTACAAAAAATTACAGATGCCTACAATAATGATAAGCATTTAAGCAATCTTCTTTTAGATCCATACTTTAAAGATATTGCGCATAACTATCAAGGAGCACTTCGCGAAGTAGTTTCTGAAGCTGTAAAAGCTGGGATTCCGGTTCCAACGTTCACAGCGGCAATCAGCTATTATGATAGCTACCGTTCCGAAGTTCTACCAGCGAACTTAATCCAAGCTCAACGCGATTATTTCGGCGCTCATACGTACGAGCGTGTCGACAAACCTGGCGTGTTCCATACAGAGTGGCCAGAAGTTGATGAATAAAAATAACTAAGACACATCTCTTTTAAGAGGTGTGTTTTTTGTTTACAGCTTTTTATGGAGGCTGGTATACTTACAGCAATAAGTCTGATTTCTTAAAATCAGCTAAGATTTTATCAAAAAAGTTGTCATAAAGGGATTATTAGTTGTTTTATCTGCAAAGTTAGTTACAATAGTAATAGGTATGATGTTTTTGAAACCGAAAGAGAGGTTTTTCAGATGAGTAAAATTTTAATCGTTGAAGATGAAAAAAATTTAGCACGTTTTATCGAGCTTGAACTTCAACATGAAAACTATGAAACAAAAGTGGCTAATGATGGAAGAGCGGGGCTAGAACTTGCACTCGAAGAAGACTGGGATGCCATTTTACTTGATTTAATGTTACCGCATTTAAATGGTGTAGAAGTATGCCGACGCGTTCGTCAAGTGAAGCAAACACCAATTATAATGATAACAGCAAGAGATTCAGTTATTGACCGAGTTTCAGGACTGGATCACGGGGCAGATGATTACATCGTAAAACCATTTGCGATAGAAGAACTTCTTGCGCGCTTGCGCTCACTCCTTCGTCGCGTTGAAAATGCTGAGCAATCCTTAAAACAAACGACGCTCGAATATCGTGATTTAGTTGTAGAAAAGGAAAGCCGCATTGTTCGCCGAGGTGAGGAAGTTATCGACTTAACAAAAAGGGAGTATGAGTTACTTTTAACCTTAATGGAAAACATCAACATTGTTTTAACCAGAGAAGTGCTTTTAAATAAGGTTTGGGGTTACGAAACTGAGGTTGAAACGAACGTGGTGGACGTCTATGTCCGTTATTTGCGGAATAAAATCGATCACCCTGATGAAGAAAGCTATATTCAGACCGTTCGGGGCACAGGCTATGTGATGCGTACATGACGACGAGTAACTTTTCACTAAAGAGCCGTTCTTTAAAGTTTAAATGGACATTCGGCGCCAGTGCCGCCATTTTCCTTACATTTTTCCTGTTTTCATACGCAATTTATCAAGGCATTGGACAAATGCTTTTAAATGAAGAAGAGCAGAAAGTCGATTCGTTGTTAGCTGAAACAACAGCCAATGAAGTGCTGAAAAGTGGAAATCTTGATAATACGGATTTGCTGGTCGAAGTTTTCGATAAAAATCCGAACATCAGCCGTAAAATACAAGACCAAGTCATTGCGCTTTATGATGCAGATGGGCAATATATTCAAAAGTACTTTTTAACGGCCAGTACAAAAACGGCCAACAACGATTTTACACAATATTTTCGGCAAACGAATGAACGGGTGACAAGTAAGCCCACGATTAATGGGGATAAAATGTTGATTTCACAAGGTCCAATTACATCCATAAGTGATAATTCTACTGTTATCGGTTATGTTCAAATTATTAATCCGTTAACAAGTTACAACAAAATTATGGGTAAATTGCTTGTGACGATGTTCATTCTTGGCGGGGTTGCACTATTTATTAGTGGAATGTTGGGTTATTTGCTCGCACAAAACTTCCTGAGTCCGTTAACGAAACTGGCGAAAGGAATGAATGATGTTCGCAATAATGGTTTCCAAAAACGAATTGAAACGACATCCAAGTCGCGTGACGAGATTACTGAGCTTACCGTTATTTTTAACGACATGATGACGCGAATTGAAACGAGCTTTGAGCAGCAAAAACAATTTGTGGAAGATGCCTCGCATGAACTGAGGACACCAGTGCAAATTATGGAAGGTCATTTGAAACTACTTAATCGGTGGGGGAAAAGTGATCCAGAGGTGTTAGACGAATCATTAAATGCTTCGTTAACCGAACTCAACCGCATGAAACGCTTAGTGCAAGAAATGCTTGATTTATCGCGCGCTGAACAAGTTTCTCAAACAAAAGAACTTCAAATCGTCAATGTGAACGATGTTGTGGAGCAAGTAAAACGCAATTTTGAAGTCATGTATGAAGATTTTACTTTTACTTTAGACGAGAAAGAAACCGATTTACATGCGATGATTCAGCACAATCATTTGGAACAACTACTCATTATTATTATGGACAACGCTGTGAAGTATTCGGACGGAGCGAAAGAAGTGAATATGAATGTTTTCAAAGTGAAAGACAAAATTCACATTTCAATTCGCGATCACGGTGTCGGAATTTCTGCTGATGAAATTGATAAAGTATTTAATCGTTTTTACCGCGTAGATAAGGCACGCAGTCGCGAAAAAGGTGGTAACGGCCTAGGTCTAGCTATCGCCAAACAGCTAGTTGAAGGCTATTTAGGAACCATTAACGCAAAAAGCGAAGAAGATAAAGGCACAGAAATTACCATCACGTTACCTGTTATTCAAAAAGAAGAAGCTGAGGTAACTAAATAAAAAAAGCTGGGGTTATAACGCCCCAGCTTCTTTTTATTGTTGTTTCTTTTGTTCCTCGACAATTTTTTCGAATTCGCGTTCTTCTTTCGCCATTTCTTTAACTTCTGGATGTTTGTTCATATAAAGTTTTTTCGTAAGTAACGTTTGACCAGCTAAGAAAATCCCACCGACAGCCCAGTACAAAGCAAGTGCAGAAGGCGCTGAAAACGAAATAAATAAAATCATCGCAGGGGATAGTAATCCCATGATACGCATTTGTTTTTTCTGTTCAGGAGTATAACCAATCATTGAAATAAAATATTGACCAAGATAGACGAGCCCGGCTATAATAGCTAGAATCGTGTCTGGTGAGCCCAAATTAAACCATAAGAAAGTGTGGCTTGCGATTTCTTCTGATCCACGAATAGCATAGTAAAACGCCATTAAAATCGGCATTTGAATGAGAAGTGGCAAACAACCCATTTGCATCGGATTAATATCATATTTTTTATAGACGGTCATCATTTCTTGTTGAATTTTTGATTGTTCTTCTTTTGTTGCCGCACGTTTTAAGCGCGCTTGAATATCATCAATTTCAGGTTTCGCAACAGCCATTTTGGACTGCATGGACATTTGTGCTTTCGCTGTACGCAAGTTTAGCGGCATGATAATGGCACGGATAATAAGAGTTGTAATAATGATAGAAATCCCGTAATTATCGTTAAAGAATGATGCCACAAACTGAATAAACCAAACAAGTGGTGCAATTAAATACGTATAGAAAAAGCCGTCCTGATTTTGTGATGGATCCATGCTACATCCAGAAAGGACGAGTAGCGCCACCGCAAGCATGCTAATGAGTATAATTTTTTTCTTCTTCACTGTTCTTATTTCCTCCTAAAAGTTCATTCTGCTTGAAAGATTAAGAACGATGGCTTTCTTCGTCATCGGACTGACTTTTTTTCAAAGTAGCAACAATCCAATTAACGACGAAACTAACATGCTCATTGACCATTTCTATTCGCCTATCAATCGTTAAATGAGAAACATGGATTGCTTCAGCGCGCGATAACATTTTAGGTTTAAACAGTGTGATAACTGGCCAAAAACGAAATAGCGCAAGCATAAGTAAAAATGTCACAGTAAGTGATACATACTCTGGCTCTGAAAACATTTGAACAAGAATTGTCACGACGCGCATCAGCTCCTTTCCCGGTTCATTCCTTAACTATAATTCAAATAGTACTGGAATTCAAGCCCTCATTTTAGTAAACGATATCAAAAGTTTTCGTTTCAGGAACAGGAGCGCCTTTGTAGATGAAAACTTCTTGAATGCGCGCACTAGGCGAGGGGCCTTTTTTTACAGCCTCAATAAATTTTTCAAGCTTGTCACTTTCCGCACGCGCCGCAATTTCAACAGAACCATCATCTAAATTTTTTACAGTCCCGCAAACATCATATTTATAGGCCACATGTTTTGTCGTATAGCGAAAGCCAACACCTTGCACAAAGCCAGTAACGCGAATAATTGCTGTTTCAATTGCCATCCTGATACACACCCTTCATTTATCCTTTACATCTTAGTTTAGCGCTTTTTCTCCCGAGTTTCAAAAATTTACTTTCCGCAGTCCAATTGCTATAATTTAACTATTCTGTAGTGTGGGAGATGTTTTCAAATGACTGAATGGAAAGTGCTTTTAACAACAGGTGACTACGAACCATGGTGGTTTTTTGAAGAATGGGAAGAAAATATCGTTTCAAGTTTTACTTTTGAGAAGAAAGAAGAAGCCTTCTCAAAATATCGCGAAATCGCCCAACAACTCATTTTAGATTATCCGCATCAAGCTTTAAAAAAAGACGTTCTCTTCGCAGCTTGGAATGAAGATGAGATTGCCTACTGCGAGGACTGTGAGGACGATATTCAGACATTTCACGGTTTAATTTTAATGGAGAATAATGCCGTTTACACCCCGACAGAAGGGGAAAAAGCAAAATGGTTTAGCGAGATTAGCCCGTTTGAAGTCAAGTTTTCAAATGAAGAAAGTGGGGAAGAAATTGGATAAAAAAGAAGCGCTGCTTAGAGAACGCAGAAAAGACGAACATGTGACGCTTGCTTTAAAAAACTATGAGCGAACGGAATATGTTTTTCGAGATTTACAAATCTTAGGAACGTCACTTCCTCGCTTAGACGTACAAGACGTTTCACTACAAACACAATTTGCAGGGCACACGTTTGATGTCCCTTTCTATATTAACGCTATGACAGGTGGCAGTGCACACACGAAAAATATCAATCAAGATTTAGCCGAAATCGCACGTGAAGCCGGCCTTGCGATGGCTGTCGGTTCACAGTCTGCCGCTCTTTCAAATCCGGATTTAATTCCCACCTATGAAATTGTCAGGAAGACACACCCAAACGGCATTTTATTTGCAAATGTAAGCCCGGAAGTTTCCGTTGAAAAAGCGAAGCGTGCCATCGAAATGTTAGAAGCAAATATATTACAAATTCATATTAATCCGGCGCAAGAGCTCGTGATGCGTGAAGGTGACCGTCATTTTGCGCACTGGGCAGAGGCGATAAAAAAATATACGGAACAAATAAATATCCCGATTATCGTCAAAGAAGTCGGCTTTGGTATGCGCTTTGAAACGGTTCGGCTTTTAAAAGAACTTGGGGTTCAAACTGTGGATCTTGGCGGACGTGGTGGAACTAATTTTGCAGAAATTGAAAATGACCGAAGACGAGATCAAGGTTATGATTTTATGCAAGAGTGGGGGTTAACAACGGCAGAGTCTTTGCTTGATGTTAAGCGACCAGAGTTTAGCGACATGGAATTTATCGCGTCAGGAGGAATCAAAACGCCACTTGATATGATGAAAAGTTTTATTTTAGGTGCAAAAGCTGCTGGTATCGCTGGCCTTGTTCTTCATTCTTTGAAAAAAGAAGGGAAGGGGGCAACTATTCAGAAGCTGAGACTTTTTAAAGAAAATTTGGCGGCTCTATTCGTGCTTGCTGACGCTAAAAATATGCTTGAAATTTCTGACACGCCGCTCATTGTGAAGGGTGAGTTGCAAGATTTTTGTGTGGCACGAGGAATTGATTTTCAGAAGTTGGCAAAATAAAAAGCAAAAATGCAAAGACGCATTTTTGCTTTTTCCATTTAACGAATGGATTTTGATAACGTTTCGCCAATTGCAAGAAGGCGAGTTTCTAGGTCTTCTTGAGAAAGGTGGTTATTTTTTACATAGAGGTTTTCAGGATGAACGCGGCATTCATGAGAACAACTGTGCAAATATTTTTCATCATTTTCTTCTGAAGCAAGAATTTGCTTGTTGCAATAAGGATTCGCGCAGTTAATATAGCGTTCGCACGGTGTCCCGTCAAAATGGTCACGGCCAACAACTCGGTGTTCAACACGGTTGATAGGTACAGAAATACGTTCATCAAACACATACATCATGCCGTCCCATAAATCGCCTTTTGTATTTTCGTTTTTGCCGTATGTGGCAATACCGCCGTGGAGTTGCGAAACGTCTTCAAATCCTGCCGTTTTCAGCCAGCCAGAAAATTTTTCACAACGAATTCCGCCTGTACAGTAAGTAACGATTTTTTTACCATCAAATTGTTCGCGATTTTCTTCTACCCATTCTGGTAAGTCGCGGAATGCTTTAATATCTGGACGAATGGCACCGCGAAAGTGTCCCAAATCAAATTCATAATCATTTCTTGCATCTAGGACAACCGTGTCTGGATCTTTTAGAGCTTCGCGAAATTCTTCAGGTGCCATGTAGTTTCCCGTTACTTCGAGAGGGTTTACATCATCTTCTAAATGAAGCGATACAATTTCCGTACGAGGCCGGACATGCATTTTTTTAAAGGCATGTTTGTCGGTTTCATCTATTTTAAAAACCATATCCTGGAAGCGAGCGTCGGCATGCATATGCTCCATATATTGCTTGGCAGCTTCTTTTGTGCCTGAAACTGTTCCGTTAATCCCTTCGGTCGCTACTAAAATTCTTCCTTTTAATCCAATTTCTTTACAAAAAGCACTATGCTGTTTTGCAAATGTTTCAGGATCATCAATTGTCGTGTATTTGTAGTATAACAACACTTGATAGTCACTCATTTTTTATCACCCTTATTTTATTAATTTATTATGTGAAAAGATACGCATTGTTATGCTATTCTCCACAAGTTGCGCACCTTTTATCTTACTATAAGTAAGGAGAATTCGGCAAGTGTAAAAGTACTTCACCAAATGAAGTTTCTATACAACTTAAAAGTGGCTATGCTATACTAAAAAGAGATAAAATGCGGAAAACAGGAAGTGATGGCTTTGCAAGTAAACTCGGATTTTTTAGAAGAACAAGCATTACGAGAAGTGAAGATTCGTAGGCGTAAAAAAATAAAGTGGCTGTTCTATAAAATTTTTATTATTACTGTCGGCGCAATATTAATGGGTGTCGGCCTTGAACTTTTCCTCGTAAATAATCAAATTTTAGATGGTGGCGTAGTGGGGATTTCCATTATTATCTCGCAACTTTCGCCGCTTCCTCTAGGTATATTAACCTTTGTTTTAAATATTCCTTTCTTTATTCTCGGTTACCGGCATATTGGTAAAGTATTTGCTTTATTCACATTGTATGGCATTGCGGTCATGTCTATTGTGACACTTTTACTGCATGATTTTGAACCTGTAACAGATGATTTACTGCTCGCAACTGTTTTTGGCGGTGTGACGCTTGGACTAGGCGTGGGACTTGTAATTCGTAACGGAGGGGCGCTTGACGGGACGGAAATTGTTTCCATCATCATTAATGGTAAAACGCCTTTTTCTACAGGACAAATCATTATGGTCATCAATATTATTATTTTTTGTGTAGCAGGATTTGCTTTTAATTGGGATAGAGCGATGTATTCTCTCATTACATACTTTTTAGCGTATAAAGTCATTGATATTGTCATTCAAGGAATGGACGAATCAAAAAGTGCTTTTATTATCAGCAAGTACTATGAAGAAATTGGGCTTGAAATTATGGAGCAAATTGGCAAAAGTGTGACCTATCTTGATTCTACTGGCGGTTATTCAGGCCATACGGGCAAAGTGATTTTTGTTATTATTTCTCGGTTTGAAGAAGTCAAATTAAAAGCGATTTTAGACGACATTGATCCAGAGGCCTTTTTGGCAGTTGGCGGAAGTATGTCAGAAGTCCGCGGCGGTAAAATGAGACCGAAACGGACGCCGCATTTATAAAATGCACCGAACTCTGACAAACAGCAAATTTCGGATTTCTGGCCTCGGGGAAACTGTTAGTTCAATGCACGCAAATTCTCTCGTTCATTGTCTGTGGAAGGTGTGCTTGCGTTTTATTTTGAAGTTTTCTATAGTCTACTACACATATCTTTTGAACTTGTTTGCTCAAAAAGGTACAATGAACAAATAAATTGTTTTGAAGAGGAGTGCAGAATGGAAGTAGACAGAAACCAAGACATTAATCATTTATTAACACGAAAAATGATTGATAATCGGACCATTTTAATATACGGCGAAATTAATCAAGATTTAGCCAAAGAAGTTTTTAGTCAGTTGTTGCTTTTAGAATCTTTGAATGATAATCCGATTACAATCTTTATTAATAGCCTAGGTGGCCATATTGAAGCAGGAGATACAATTCATGATATGATACGTTTTGTCAAACCGGAAGTCCGTATTATCGGCACTGGCTGGGTGGCTAGTCCAGGCATCACAATTTATTTAGCAGCTAAAAAGAAAAATCGTTTTAGCTTGCCGAACACGCATTACATGATTCATCAGCCTCTTGGTGGGGGGCAAGGTCAAAATAGCGAAATCGAAATTGAAGCGCGTGAAATTATTAGAATGCGTGAACGAATTAACCGTATGATTAGCGAAGCAACTGGACAACCGCTTGACAAAATTGCAAAAGACACCAATCGTAATTTTTGGCTTTCTGCTAATGCAGCGATTGAATACGGCATTGTCAATAAAATTATTCAAAGTGGTGCCGAATTGTAACAAGAAAACCGCGACTTTTCCATTAAGTGTTGCGGTTTTTTACGTACATTTGTTTGGTAAATAGGACTTTTGAATGAGTCAAGCGAAGTTGAAATATGTTATAATAAAGCAGGATTTTCATGAGAAACTGAGAATAAGGTGGGGAAAATATTGGCAACTCAAAAGAAAAAAACGGCGACGCGCAAACGAACAAATTCGCGTTCAAAGAAAAAAAATAATCCTATTTTTCGTTTCGAAATTACAGGTCTTATTTTAATTGCATTAGGACTCGTTGGTATATTCAAATTAGGGTTTATCGGCCAACACGTCTACGCGCTCGGCGAACTATTAGTTGGCTCGCTTAGCTATGGCCTGCTAATTGGCCTTGTTATTCTCGGTGGCTATTTGATGATTAAACGCGTGCGACCGAAAATGTTTTCGAAAAGACTCATTGGCATTTACTTAATATTTATCGGACTCGCAACCCTTTTACATATGACTTTTATCGCGCAAAACCTTCCAGCAGACAGAGCGTTTTTGGAATATTCTTGGGAAGTTGCGTTCACAAACCTCATTCACCCAAGCACTGTCCTAACCGTTGGGGGCGGAATGATTGGGGCTTTCGTGTCCTCGATTACTTATTTTCTCGTGTCTAAAGTAGGAACAAATATAATCGGACTTATTCTTGTCTTCGTAGGTTTGTGTTTTGCCTCTGGAGTTCCGCTTGCTGTTGTGAAAGAAAAAGTCAAACAAGCGGTAACTTTCGTCGTCCAAAAATGCAAAGCTTGGAATGAAAAAAGCAAAGAAAGAAAAGCTGAGCGCGAGCAAAAACAGCTAGCAAAAGAAAATGAATTACCAAAAGAAAATGAATTACCAAAAGAACTAGCTGAGGAACCTAAAAAAGAAAACGTCGAAGAAAAATTGCCACCGATTATTTCTAATTTCAGCCAAAATCAAGCTCCAGAACCTGTTGTAGAAACTATCGCGGAGGAGAAAAAAGAGGAAGTTGTTCAAGCTGAATTGAAATTTGAACAAGAGTCTTTTGAAAATGAAATCTATCAATTGCCTTCTCTTGATTTATTGGTAGAAGCTAAGCCGACCGATCAATCTGCGGAGTATGACCAAATTAAAGCGAATGCTAGGAAACTGGAAGAAACATTTGAAAGTTTCGGTGTAAAGGCGAAAATAACACAGGTGCATTTAGGACCCGCTGTTACCAAATATGAAGTGCAACCCGCAGTTGGTGTGAAAGTAAGCCGAATTGTTTCGCTAAACGACGATATTGCGCTTGCCCTTGCAGCGAAAGATATCCGTATCGAGGCACCAATTCCAGGGAAATCGGCTATTGGTATTGAAGTTGCCAACCAAAATGTGGCAGTCGTCACATTGCGTGAAGTGCTTGAGAATAACAGCCAAAATAAACCTGAAGATAAACTCCAAATTGCGCTCGGGCGTGATATTTCCGGCGAGGCAACGTTAGCCCATTTAAACAAAATGCCTCATCTACTCGTTGCAGGTTCAACAGGTAGCGGGAAATCAGTTTGTATTAATGGCATCATCACAAGTATTTTACTCCGTGCCAAGCCGCATGAAGTGAAAATGATGATGATTGACCCTAAAATGGTCGAGCTAAATGTATATAATGGCATTCCACACTTATTAGCACCTGTCGTAACCAATCCGAAAAAAGCGGCACAAGCCTTGCAAAAAGTAGTCGCTGAAATGGAACGACGCTATGATTTGTTCTCACATACTGGGACACGAAACATGGAAGGATATAATGAACATGTTCGCCGCCATAACGAAGAAAATGAAGAAAAACAAGCAGAATTGCCATTTATTGTCGTCATTGTCGATGAGCTTGCTGATTTAATGATGGTTGCTTCAAATGATGTGGAAGATGCCATTACGAGACTCGCCCAAATGGCGCGTGCCGCTGGTATCCACCTCATTATTGCAACGCAACGTCCTTCTGTAGATGTCATAACGGGTGTAATTAAAGCAAATATTCCTTCACGCATTGCTTTTGCGGTTTCTAGCGCAACGGATTCGCGAACAATTCTAGACATGGGAGGCGCTGAGAAGTTACTAGGCCGTGGTGATATGTTGTTCTTACCTGTAGGTTCAAGTAAGCCAACACGTGTACAAGGTGCGCTTTTATCCGATGAAGAAGTAGAAAAAGTGGTGAATTTCGTGATTGCGCAACAAAAAGCGCAGTATAACGAAGAAATGATTCCAGATGATGTGCCTGATGTAGCAGAAGAAAGTGAAGATGAACTTTACAATGAAGCCGTCCAGCTTGTCATAGAGATGCAAACCGCTTCTGTTTCGATGTTACAACGGAAATTCAGAATTGGCTATAACCGGGCTGCTAGACTCGTTGACGAGATGGAGCAACGCGGAGTAGTCGGTCCACATGAAGGTAGTAAACCCCGCCGAGTGAACGTTGAACGAATTGAAGGGGAAGAATAATAACGAAAACCAGCTCATTTTTTGAACTGGTTTTTCTTTAGAAATAAATGTAAACGCTTACTAAGTGAACGGGTTTAGAATAAAAATAAATTTTCGGAATTTACTTGTATTTAAAAAATGTGACTTTCATTGTTTATTTCTAAGGCAGAACATGGTATATTAAAAACAGTTAGAGGTATACGTTTACAAAGAATTTTCGTTTTTAGCAAAAAGGGAACTTACATATCCTAAAAAGATACGAATGTTCGTAGTAAACCGTTAAATCTAGCTGACATTTTATCTCTTGGGAGGGGTTTGCAGGTGAAAAAGCGTACATTTGCTTTAGCACTAACAACAGTTTTAGCTTCTGCTTTAGTTTTGGGAGCTTGTGGTTCGAATGATTCGGATAGTAAAAGCGGAGGTAGCAAAGATAGTGATAAAAACTTCACTGTTGCTATGGTTACTGATACTGGCGGTGTAGATGATCGTTCATTTAACCAATCAGCTTGGGAAGGTCTTCAAGCGTTCGGTAAAGATAACGACATGAAAAAAGGTACAGATGGCTATAACTACTTGCAATCTGCATCTGAAGCTGATTACAAAACAAACTTAAACACAGCTGTTCGTTCTGATTATGATTTAATTTTCGGTATTGGTTACAAATTAAAAGAAGCGATTGAAACAGTTTCTAAGCAAAATCCAGATAATCACTTTGCTATTGTCGATGATAACATTGATGATCGTGATAATGTTGTAAGTATCGGATTTAAAGACAATGACGGATCTTTCTTAGTTGGTGTAGTAGCTGGACTTACTACGAAGACTGATAAAGTTGGTTTTGTCGGCGGTGTTAAGGGTGAAGTTATTGACCGTTTTGAAGCTGGTTTCACTGAAGGTGTAAAAGCTGTAAATCCTGATGCGAAAATTGATGTTCAATATGCAAATGATTTTGCAAAAGCAGATAAAGGACAACAAATTGCTTCGACAATGTATTCAAGCGGCGTAGATGTTATCTTCCATGCTGCTGGCGGCACTGGTAACGGTGTGTTTGCAGAAGCGAAAAACTTGAAGAAAAAAGATCCTAGCCGTGCTGTTTGGGTAATCGGTGTTGACCGTGACCAATGGGACGAAGGAAAAGTTAAAGCAAACGATGGTAAAGAGTACAATGTTACTTTAACTTCTGAAATTAAACGTGTTGATATCGCTGTTAAAGACTTATCTACTCGTGCTAAAGCAGGGGATTTCCCTGGTGGCGAGAAAATCGAATATGGTTTAGATAAGGATGCTGTTGGACTATCTCCACATCAAGAAAATATTTCTGCTGATATTCTGAAAAAAGTTGACGAATATAAGCAAAAAATTGTTGATGGTGAAATTAAAGTTCCAGAAAAACCGTGATGAAATAAAGACTGGCAAGGCCGCCTTCACTGGCGGCCTGTCATTCAATTTCTAAATGAAACCGCTTTCTAGTGATAGGTAAACCCTTTTACTAAGAAACCCAAAAGATATTTTTGTTTTTTTATAAATTATGATTGCATTGGAAAGCAAATAGAAATAAAATAAAGTGATGCCTTTTTTATTGATACTAGGATTTATCGTACATACATATTTTTACAGAAAAGTGCATTGATATAAACGGATAAAAAACTCGAGAATCGCTTTTAGACTGATCGGGGAGAGGCGGCGTCTTTCGTGAGAAATGCGCGAGTGGCTGTTTTTCCGTTTTGAAGAAGCGGATAAAGGGAGTGAGAATGTGGATTATGTTATTGAAATGTTAGGAATCAGAAAGGAGTTTTCTGGATTTGTAGCTAACGATAACATTACCTTACAGTTAAAGCAGGGAGAGATCCATGCTTTGTTAGGTGAAAATGGCGCAGGAAAGTCGACACTAATGAACGTACTATTCGGTTTGTATGAACCAGATGGTGGTGAAATTCGCGTAAGAGGTCAAAAAGAAGATATTCATAGCCCAAATAAAGCTAATGATCTCGGTATTGGAATGGTCCACCAACACTTTATGCTTGTCGACAAATTCACAGTGGCAGAAAATATTATTTTAGGTAAAGAACCTAATAAATTTGGCGTCATTGAACAGAAAAAGGCCATTCAAGAAATTCAAGAAATTTCTGATCGTTATGGTTTACGTGTAGATCCGCATGCCGTTGTGCGAGATATCTCAATTGGGATGCAGCAACGTGTTGAAATTCTAAAAACACTTTATCGTGGTGCAGATATTTTAATTTTTGATGAACCAACAGCGGTGCTTACGCCGCAAGAAATTAAAGAGCTCATTCAAATTATGCGCGCTTTAATTAAAGAAGGGAAATCGATTATTTTAATTACGCACAAATTAAAAGAAATTATGGATGTATGTGACCGTGTCACTGTTATTCGACGTGGTAAAGGAATGGGAACTGTTAATGTTTCCGAAACAAATCCACAAGAACTAGCGAATATGATGGTTGGTCGTGAAGTCGTCTTTACAACGGAGAAAAAACCAGCTACTCCCGGTAAAGATGTTCTTGAAGTGAAAGACTTAGTAGTAAAAGAAGCACGAGGCGTTGAAAGCGTCCGTGGTTTAAACTTGTCTGTTCGTGCAGGAGAAATTGTTGGGATTGCTGGTGTAGATGGAAATGGACAAAGTGAATTGATTCAAGCCATTAGCGGTTTGACAAAAGTTTCGGCAGGCACGATTAAATTAAACGGACAATCTATTGAAAACAATAAACCGCGTAAAATTACAGAATCTGGGTTAGGACATATTCCAGAGGATCGCCATAAACATGGTTTAGTGCTCGAGATGAGTTTAGGCGAAAATATTGCGCTTCAAACGTATTATAAGAAACCAATCTCAAGTAAAGGCTTTTTAAATCATAAAGCGATGTATGATTTTGCGCGTGGTTTAATTGAAGAATATGATGTGCGCGCAAGTAGCGAATACGTGGCAGCAAAAGCCCTTTCAGGGGGGAATCAACAAAAAGCGATTATAGCTCGGGAAGTAAGTCGCGACCCTGATTTTCTCATTGCGGCTCAACCAACACGTGGGTTAGATGTTGGGGCAATCGAGTTTATTCACCGTCGCTTGATTGAGCAGCGCGATAAAGGAAAAGCGGTTCTTTTAATGTCGTTTGAACTTGATGAAATTATGAATGTGAGTGACCGAATCGCGGTTATTTACGAAGGCAAAATCGTAGCTATCGTGAAGCCAGAAGAAACAACGGAACAAGAACTAGGACTCTTAATGGCTGGCTCGAAAGTAAAGGCAGAAACGGAGGAAGAAGTTCATGAGTAAAGTCAAAAGTATGTTAAATGCACTTGTTATTCCCGTGACTGCCGTTATTTTGGGACTCATCTCCGGAGCTATCATCATGCTTGTTTTTGGCTATGATCCAATTGCTGGTTATTCCGCTCTGATTGACGGCGTTGTCGGTCAACCTTACTACATTGGTGAAACCATTCGTCAATCGACGCCTTACATTTTAGTCGGGCTTTCAGTAGCGGTTGCGTTTAAAGCAGGGCTTTTCAATATCGGAGCAGAAGGGCAAATGCTTATGGGCTGGCTAGGATCGATTATCGTAGCGCTACAATTTGACGGCTTAACGAAATGGATTCATTTGCCACTAGCCGTTATTGCCGGTATCCTTTTTGGCGCATTTTGGGCGTTCATTCCAGGGATATTAAAAGCAACTTTGCGCGTAAATGAAGTTATTGTAACTATCATGCTTAACTATACGGCGCTTTATATTTTCAACTATGTCGTTCAAAATCTCTTAACCGATGGGCTTGATAAAACCAAAACTGTTGGCGAAAGTGCTTCGCTACAATCCGCGTTCTTGCAAGAAATCACACAATATTCGACCTTGCACTGGGGGATTTTAATTGCACTTGGCTTCGCTTTAATTATTTGGCTGATGCTAAATAAAACAACATTTGGTTATGAAATTGAAGCAGTTGGTTTTAACGAAAACGCTTCCCAGTATGCCGGAATGAGCGTTAAGAAAACAATCGTTATGGCAATGGTCATTGCAGGTGGTCTAGCAGGACTTGGCGGCGTTATGGAAGGCCTTGGTACATATGGAAATGCATACGTCCTGAGTGCCTCGCCTGGTATCGGCTTTGACGGAATCGCCGTAGCCCTACTCGGCGGAAGCTCTCCGATTGGAATTATATTCGCGGCTTTACTATTTGGTGCCCTTAAAATTGGTGCGCTCAATATGCCAGCTGTTGCAGGAGTTCCAAATGAATTAGTTAATGTCATCATCGCCCTTATTATTTTCTTTGTAGCATCTAGTTATATCATTCGTTGGACGATGGCGAAATTTAAGAAAGGGGCGAAAGCAGAATGACTGCGATTTTAGCAACGATAGTTTCCAGTACGTTACTCATGGCAGGACCACTAATTTTCACAGCACTTGGCGGCGTTTATTCTGAACGAGGCGGTGTCGTTAACATCGGGCTAGAAGGTATGATGGTCATGGGTGCATTCTCGGCAATCGTCTTTAACCTTACTTTTCAAGATGTCTTTGGTGCGTTAACTCCGTGGATATCACTAATTGCAGCGATGCTTGTTGGTGGGATATTTTCCCTTGTCCATGCAGTTGCAACGATTAATTTCCGTGCTGATCATGTTATTTCGGGTGTAGCGATTAACTTTTTAGCTACAGGACTTTCACTTTTTCTCGTAAAAGTCATTTATGATAAAGGTCAAACGGATCAAATCACCTATTATTTTGGGAAACCGGATATTCCTGGTTTAAAAGATATTCCATTTATTGGTGAAATTTTCTTCATGAATGTGCCAGTTATGAGTTATGTGGCGATTTTATTCGCAATACTCTCTTGGTTCATCATTTATAAAACACGTTTTGGACTTCGTCTTCGTTCGGTTGGGGAGCATCCGCTTGCGGCTGACACGATGGGGATAAAAGTACGCTTCATGCGTTATCAAGGTGTGATTATTTCTGGTATTTTAGGTGGCCTAGGTGGTGCTGTATACGCACAGTCCTTTACGTTAGACTTCGGTCATGCAACAATTTCAGGACAAGGTTACATGGCGCTAGCTGCCATGATCTTTGGTAAATGGAATCCGCTTGGTGCAATGGGCGCTGCTATTTTCTTTGGATTTGCACAATGTCTTGCCATCACGGGAGGCTCATTGCCATTCTTCAAAGAAATCCCAGATATCTATTTACAAATTGCACCTTACGTCTTAACAATCTTGGCACTTGTCGGCTTCATTGGTAAAGCAGAAGCGCCAAAAGCAGACGGCATCAATTACATTAAAGGAAAATAATACCCTTATAAATATGCGCACAAGCTGAGCCTCTGCATTTTGCAGAGGCTCAGCTTTTAGAATTGTACTTCCGCAGCAGTTACGCTAAAATGAGGGGTAGGGTAAAATCGGAAGGAGCCTTCAATATGGATTATTATCAAGAAAAATTAGGAACAATACATACAACATTTATTCAAACGGGAAAATTTAAATCAAATCGTATTGTATTTAAGTTTCGTTCGCCGTTAAAACGTGAAACAATTACGAAACGATCGCTTCTTGCTATGATGCTTGAAACGAATAATGCTACATATAAAACGCAAACGACCTTTAGGCGGCGGCTTGCTTATTTGTACGGCGCCAATTTTTTTACTTCGGTCGAGAAAAAAGGCAATGAGCATATCATTACGGCTGTCTTAGATATGGTGGACGGGCAGCTTGTGCCAGAAGGAGAACAACTTTTAGCCGATGCGTTTGCTTTTTTAAACGAAGTGTTTTTCAACCCAAATGTGTCTGAAAAAGCTTTTGATGTAGAAACGTTTGCTCGGGAAAAAGTGAACTTGAAGAGTCGACTTGAGAGCGTTTATGACGATAAAATTCGTTATGCGAATATGCGCCTTATCGAGGAAATGTTCGCAGATGACGTTTTTCAATATCCGGCTGCGGGCATTCTTTCAGAGCTTGAGGGTATCACCGCAGAAAATCTTTATTCTTATTATCAAGAATTTCTTCGCGAAGATACGATTGAACTGTTCATATGTGGTAATTTGTCACGTGATGAAGTAGCTCCTTTTGTGAAAAAATTAGGTTTTAGTGAACGCGAAATGAAAGAGCTAACGGTTGTCCCGTCAAAACCAGCAACTGCTGAACGTTTGATTACCGAAAACCAACCCATCAACCAAGCAAAGCTCGTGTTAGGCTACCATACGGGCGTTTTATTCGGTGACCCTGATTTTGTCCCACTGCAAATTGCAAACGGCTTATTGGGTGGCTACGCGAATTCGAAAATTTTTATCAATGTCCGTGAAAAAGCGAGTCTGGCGTATTATGCCTCTAGCCGAGTAGATTCCTTTAAAGGATTTATGCTCATTTCAGCAGGCATTGACGAAAAAAATCGCGAACAAGCAATGACGATTATTAAAGAACAAGTCGCCGCAATGAAAGCTGGAGATTTTACAGAAGAAGAGCTTGCGCAAACAAAAGAATTGTATATCAACCAATTGCTTGAAACAAGTGACGGCGCCCAAGGACTAATTGAGCTGGCGTATAGTAACGTGCTTAAAAAGAGCGATTTAACGCTTGAAAATTGGATTCGAAAAATTAGAGCGACGACAAAAGCAGAAGTTGTTGCCGCGATACAAAAAATTCAAGAAGATACGATTTATTTCTTGGAGAAAGGTGAGTGAGTTTGATGGAAAAAATCGATTTTAAACAAGTTGGCGAAAGCGTTTATCATGAACAGCTTGATAATGGTTTGAAAGTGTACTTGCTGCCCAAAAAAGGATTCAGTAAAACATTTGCGATTTTTACAACGAATTACGGTTCGATTGATAATACCTTTGTTCCACTTGGCGAAACGGAAATGAAACATGTTCCAGACGGTATTGCTCACTTTTTAGAGCATAAGATGTTTGAAAAAGAGGAAGGCGATATCTTCTTTAAATTCGGGGAAAAAGGGGCTTTTACAAATGCCTTTACATCTTTTACTAGAACCGCTTACCTGTTTTCGGGGACATCAAACATTCCGGAAAACTTAGAAACACTACTTAATTTTGTACAAGAACCTTACTTTACAAAAGAAACGGTTGAGAAGGAAAAAGGAATTATCGGTCAGGAAATTCGAATGTATGACGATGATGCTGACTTTCGCGCTTATTTCGGCGTAATTGAAAATATGTATAAAGAGCATCCAGTTAAAATTGACATTGCGGGAACGGTTGAATCCATCGCGGAAATCGACAAAGATTTGCTATATCTTTGCTACCACACGTTTTATCATCCAAGCAATATGGTGTTATTTGTTGTCGGACAACTTGAGCCAGAGGAAATGATGGCAGACATTCGTAAAAATCAAAGTGAAAAATCGTTTGCTCCGCCAGCTGAAATAAAACGTTCTTTCCCGAACGAACAAAAACAAGTGGCTATGAAGCATAGAAATGTATCATTTCCTGTGCAAGTAGCGAAAGTTTTAGTGGGCGTGAAAGAGGATATCGGGTTATTGCGTGGTTTTGAAGCAGTTAAACATGAAATGACGGCGGATATTGCGCTAGAAATTTTATTTGGAACAACATCAGAAAACTATTTAAACCTTTACAATGCGGGCGTCATTGATGACACATTTGGGTTTGATTATTCGCTACAAGACAGCTTTTCGTTTGTGATTATTGGTGGGGATGCCGAGGACCCTGATGCACAGTCAAAAGCGATTCAAGACGCTATTTTTAAAAGCGCCAAAGAAGGTGTATCAGCAGAAACGATAGAACTTGTTAAGCGTAAAAAAATCGGGCAATTTTTGAGATCGCTTAATTCACCTGAATTTATTGCCAATCAGTTTAGTCAATATATTTTAGAAGATGCCTCATTATTTGATATTCCAGAAGCACTTGAAGCGGTGACTAAATCGGACATTGATTCTTTTATCCAATCTCTGGCTGATGAGGATAAAATTACAACTTTCACCCTTTTACCTGAACAAAATTAAAGAAAAGTATAAAATCTCAAGTTTTTATGAGCAAACTCAACGAAAAAATGGTATTATAAACGAAGTCATGCTATTATGAATTTAATAGGTTTTCAGGGAGTTTTAAAATGGATAAAACATATAAATATGCTTTTATAACTGGAGCAAGTGGTGAAATTGGACAAGCAATTGCGAGGCGTCTTGCAAAGGATGGTTTCCATCTTTATTTGCATTATCACAAGAATTTCGAAAGTATTAAAGAAATTATGGCTGAATTTGCTAATTCGCAAGTCGATATTTTTCCAATCCAAGCTGATTTTAGAAATCCTGAAAGTTTAATAAACATTGTGGACTCCATTTTTCAACTTGATGTTTTTGTTCATGCTGCTGGGGAATCTGAATATACACTTTTTATGGATAGTTCAGATGCATCATTGAAACATCTTTATCAAATACATGTTGAAATGCCGCTCCGCTTAGTTCGCACTTTTTTACCCAAAATACAAAAGAGCGAGTGTGGCAAAATTCTTTTTATAAGTTCTATTTGGGGAGAAGTTGGAGCAGCAATGGAAGTTGTATACTCAACAATGAAAGGTGCACAGCTTGCTTTTGTAAAAGCGTTAAGCAAAGAAATAGCGTATACTGGAACGACCGTCAATGCGATTACACCAGGCGCTGTAGATACGACGATGCTAGAGCGTTTTTCTGAAAGTGAAAAGGCTGACTTAAAGCAGGAAATTCCGTTAGGACGACTTGCTACACCTGTTGATGTTGCAAATGCCGCTTCTTATTTGCTGAGTGATGAAAATAATTATATTACTGGACAGACTCTGGGTGTTAATGGTGGCTGGAACATGTGATAGATAAATTAAGATTTAATATGGTAGGTGTTTTATATTGACTGATTTAGGCGACAAACTGAAAGCTGCACGTCGAGAAAAAGGACTCAGTTTGGATGATTTACAGCAAATTACTAAAATTCAAAAAAGATATTTAGTTGCAATTGAAGAGGGCAACTATTCGGTTATGCCTGGTAAATTTTATACGCGTGCTTTTATTAAACAATATGCGGAAGCAGTCGATTTAGACAGCGCAGAATTATTTACTGAATTCGAATCGGAAGTTCCTTATTCGCAACAAGAAGTGGTGAACCAAGAGCAAAGTAGGGCACAAAAAAAGGCGGCGCCACTTACAACGCATTCTGTTGGCGGGTCTGCTTCAACGCGAAATCGTTTTTTTGATATTTTACCAAAAGTGCTTATTGCGCTCTTTATCCTGTTTATTCTCTTTATTATTTGGTATTTTGTTTTTGCCAATAAATCAAATGATGATCAGGTGACTTCGACGAACGATAATCAAACGGTTAAAGTTCAGGACGATACCGGTTCTTCGACAAAAAAATCAACTAATAGTGATGATGAGGCGAAGAAAAAAGAAGAAGAGCAAAAAGCTGCTGATGCTAAGAAGAAAGAAGAAGAAGCGAAAAAAGAGGAAGACAAACAAGTTACGATTACAAAAGGTGAAACACAAGGTAATGCAACAACGTATACAGTCGCAAATGCGGATAAGCTAACGATTGAATTATCAGCATCTGGTGGCGATAGCTGGGTAGGCGTTTCTACAGAAGCAGGCGCTAACATTTATAACGGTATTTTAAAAGACGGGGAAAAGAGTGAAGCCATTGATGGTGGTGAAAACAAAACCATTTCGATTGTTGTTGGTAATGCCCCTGTAACTACTGTTAAAATAAACGGCGAAACGCTCGAACTTGCACCAACGCTAGTGAAGCAAGTATTAACTGTGACACTTCAAGACAATAGTGATGACAGTACAAATAGTTCAACGACATCTAATTAGTAACATAAAAGAGGTATAGGTGATTGCTTGCCTATACTTTCTTTATGAATAATAGTAAAAGATGGGAGATGGAAGAATGAATTTACCTAATAAACTCACGGTGGCACGTATTATTTTAATTCCGATTTTTGTCATTATTTGTGTTGTGCCATTTTCATGGGGAAATGTTGAATGGTTGGATTCTACAATTCCTGTAACAAGTTTAATTGCGACAATCATTTTTGTTGTTGCGGCACTAACGGATTGGTTTGATGGGCACCTAGCTCGGAAATACAATCTCATTACCAATTTTGGTAAATTTGCGGATCCAATGGCGGACAAACTACTTGTTACAGCGGCATTCATCATTTTGGTCGAAATGAATATCGCGCCAGCTTGGATTGTCATTTTAATTATTAGCCGTGAACTTGCCGTAACAGGCTTGCGTTTACTTCTTGTTGAGGGAGGCGAAGTGCTTGCTGCTGGGCAACTTGGAAAAATAAAAACATTTACACAGATGATTGCAATTCCGTTAATGTTTTTAGACAATTTCCCATTTGCTTGGACGGGAATTCGCGTCGATATGATTTTCCTATATGTCTGCGCATTTTTCGCAGTTTGGTCGGGAATCGACTATTTTTATAAAAATCGTGGAGTTTTCAAAGGCTCTATGTAACAAACAGAAATACTTCAGCCAAGCAATTTTTGGAGGAAGTATTTTGTTTTTTCTCGTTAAATTAAAAGGGGTGTGGATATGGTACGTGCAGAAATCATTGCGGTCGGAACAGAAATTTTAATGGGTCAAATTGTAAACTCAAACGCCGCTTTTTTATCCAAAGAGTTAGCGAATGTTGGCATTTTTGTTTATCATCATACGGTGGTAGGAGATAATCCTGAGCGCCTTCATGAAGTCATTACGATTGCTGAGAAGCGGAGTGACCTCCTTATTTTTACTGGCGGCTTAGGGCCAACGCAAGACGATTTGACGAAACAAGTTTTAGCGAGTCATCTTCATAAAAATTTGGTGGAGGATGCGTTTCATCTAGATAAAATAACGAACTACTTTGCCGCAAGCAAGCGGGCGATGACGGAAAACAATAAATTGCAGGCGCTAGTCATTGAAGGTTCCACTGTCTTACAAAATGACTTTGGGTTTGCAGCGGGCATGTTTTTCGAGTTGGAAAACAAAAATTATATGCTCCTGCCTGGACCTCCGTCAGAAATGAAGCCAATGTTTCAGCAGTATGCGAAACCGCTCCTCAAAAGTTCACTAGGGGAAGCAGTTCATTTAGAGTCGAAAATAATGCATTTTTTCGGTATCGGCGAGTCAAAACTAGCTGCTGATTTACATGATTTAATTGAGAAGCAGACGAACCCGACTATCGCAACATATGCAACGGATAATGAAGTTGAAATTCGAATTACAGCTTCAGCCGCAACAAAAGAAGAAGCGAATAAATTACTTTTCGAAACGGAGCAGGAAATTTTAAAACGAGATGGTGAATTTTTATATGGTTACGGTGAGGCGTCCCTTGCAGATGTAGTCATTTCGAAGTTGTTAAAAGAAAAAATAACGATTTCTGCGGCCGAAAGTTTAACGGCAGGGCTTTTTCAAGCTGAATTAGGAGCTACAACAGGTATATCGGATATTTTTAAAGGCGGTATGGTGACGTATAGCACTGAAATGAAAAAGGATGTTCTTGGTGTTTCAGAAAATATTATTGCTGAACACGGCGTAGTAAGTTCAGAATGTGCGAAAGCGATGGCTGAAAATATACGCAAGCTGTGTGATGCAAAAATGGGAATTAGTTTTACTGGCGTAGCTGGACCAGGTGAATTAGATGGACACTTACCAGGAACAGTTTTTATTGGCCTTAGTGTTGCAGGCTTCAAAACGGAAACATATTCTTTTGTTTTTGGGCGAGATCGGAATCATAATCGAAATCGTGCGGTAAAACAAGGATTTCAAATTATTAATCACTTTTTAACGGAAAAGATGGGTTTTTGATTAAGGCGAAAAGGCTGTGAAGTACTGTGAAAAGTAAGAAACGGCGCTGAAAAAAGAGTTGGACGAACAGCTATAGCACGCGTTATAATACTTGTGTGAGAATGTTAAAAAGCGATTTTTAAAAAATGCGAATAAATGTTCGCTTTTTGCTTGATTCTTAATTTGAAATAAGGTATAGTTACTTTAGGAATTTAAATTAAGAGGATTTCAAATTGAGAAATATGACTAAGAGAGATATATAGAGGAGGCAATAACGTGAACGATCGTCAAGCTGCTTTAGACCAAGCTTTAAAATCCATTGAAAAACAATTTGGTAAAGGTTCTATTATGAAATTAGGTGAACATAGTGACCAAAATATTTCCACTGTTTCAAGCGGCTCATTAGCTCTTGATATTGCTTTAGGCGTCGGTGGGTATCCTAGAGGAAGAATTATTGAAACTTACGGGCCAGAAAGTTCTGGTAAAACGACCGTTGCCCTTCATGCCATTGCTGAAGTGCAAAAACAAGGTGGAACAGCTGCCTTTATTGATGCTGAACATGCTTTAGATCCAACATATGCGAAAAATTTAGGTGTCAATATCGATGAATTATTGCTTTCACAACCAGATACAGGTGAACAAGCGCTTGAAATTGCAGAAGCACTTGTAAGAAGTGGCGCAGTAGATATGTTAGTTATTGACTCCGTTGCTGCATTAGTTCCACGCGCGGAAATTGAAGGGGAAATGGGGGACGCCCATGTAGGTCTTCAAGCTCGTTTGATGTCGCAAGCTTTGCGTAAATTATCAGGTGTTATTAATAAATCCAAAACCATTGCGATTTTCATCAACCAGATTCGTGAAAAAGTTGGTGTAATGTTTGGTAATCCAGAAACAACGCCAGGTGGACGTGCATTGAAATTCTATTCGACAATTCGTTTAGAAGTTCGTCGCGCTGAACAGTTGAAACAAGGAACCGAAGTGATTGGGAATAAAACGAAAATTAAAGTCGTTAAAAACAAGGTGGCACCACCATTCCGAGTGGCTGAAGTAGATATCATGTACGGGGAAGGAATTTCTCGTGAAGGTGAACTTGTTGATATGGCTTCTGAAGTAGATGTAATCAATAAGAGCGGTTCATGGTACTCCTACAATGAGGAACGTATTGGTCAAGGTCGTGAAAACGCGAAACAATTCTTAAAAGAGCATCCAGAAATTCGGGATGAAATTTCAACGCGTGTTCGTGCGGAGTATGGCATTGACGCGAGTTCAGAACAAGCTAATACACCAGATGCAGATGAAGAATTTAGTCTTTTAGAAGACGAATAAAATAAAAGTAAAGCCTAGTTTATAGTTGAATATAAACTAGGCTTTTTGTATAAAACAGGCGAAAAGGTATTTTTTCTCGTATTATTCTGCCCTTTCCTTGACAATACGTATATTCAAATATAAAATTAGATTGTATATTTTACATTTGCTAAAGAGTGATGATGGAAAATAAAACTGCTTTTTAGTAAAGTTGGAGTCTATCCAGCTAATGATAGAAAATACACTTTGTGCCAATCATTTTTGGCCACCGACATAATGATAACGAAAACTGAATAGCGAAGGAGGTGTAAGGATGAGCGTAGTAGTCGCAATCATCTCCGGTTTGCTTTTCTTAATCGTCGGTTTGGTTGTCGGCTCACTTATTTATAAAGCTAGTTCTGAAAAGAAACTGGTTGCTGCTCGTGGAACAGCTGAATTAATCGTTGAAGATGCTAAAAAAGAGGCGGAAACAACGAAAAAAGAAGCGTTGCTAGAAGCAAAAGAAGAGAGCCATAGAGTACGTACTGAAATCGAAAATGAACTTCGTGGGCGAAGAGGAGAGTTACAGAAACAAGAAAATCGCTTATTGCAAAGGGAGGAAAACCTCGACCGTAAAGATACTTCTTTAAGTAAAAGAGAAGGTACACTCGAGAAAAAAGAGGAGAATATCAGTAAACGACAACAACATATTGAAGAGAAGGAAAGCAAAATTGATGAGATGATTCAAAAAGAGCAAGATGAGCTCGAACGCATTTCCGCACTCACTAAAGAAGAAGCGAAAAAAGTCATCCTTAACCAAGTAGAAGAGGAGCTTTCTCATGATACAGCTATCATGGTGAAGGAATCTGAAAGCAAGGCGAAGGAAGAAGCGGACAAAAAAGCGAAAAACATTTTATCACTTGCCATTCAACGATGTGCGGCAGATCATGTTGCTGAAACGACAGTATCTGTTGTAACACTTCCAAACGATGAAATGAAAGGTCGAATTATTGGTCGTGAAGGACGAAATATCCGTACGCTTGAAACGCTAACTGGTATTGATTTAATTATCGATGATACGCCAGAAGCTGTAATTTTATCAGGTTTTGATCCGGTTCGCCGTGAAATTGCGCGAATTGCACTGGAAAAATTAGTTCAAGATGGACGAATTCACCCGGCACGTATTGAAGAAATGGTCGACAAAGCACGTAAAGAAGTGGATGAGCACATCCGTGAAGTTGGGGAACAAGCTACTTTCGAAATTGGGATTCATTCGATTCACCCAGACTTAATTAAAATTTTAGGTCGTTTGCGTTACCGTACAAGTTACGGACAAAATGTTTTAAATCATTCACTGGAAGTTGCTAAACTGGCTGGAATTTTAGCTGGGGAGCTTGGTGAAGATGTGACACTGGCAAAACGCGCTGGCTTACTTCATGATATTGGGAAAGCAATTGACCATGAGATTGAAGGTAGTCACGTTGAAATTGGTGTCGAATTAGCGACGAAATACAAAGAAAATGATGTTGTCATTAACAGTATTGCTTCCCATCACGGGGATACTGAGCCGACATCTGTCATTGCTGTTTTAGTTGCTGCTGCGGATGCGCTTTCTGCTGCTAGACCTGGCGCGCGTAGTGAAACACTTGAAAATTACATCCGTCGTTTAGAAAAACTGGAAGAAATTTCGGAATCTTACGAGGGTGTTGAAAAATCGTATGCCATTCAAGCTGGACGTGAAGTTCGGATTATGGTTGAGCCAGACGAAATTGATGATTTAGCATCATATCGCCTAGCTAGAGATATTCGCAAACGTATTGAAGAAGAACTTGATTATCCGGGACACATTAAAGTAACGGTGATTCGGGAAACAAGAGCGGTTGAATACGCGAAATAAAGAAGAGCACTCGGAGAAATCTGGGTGCTTTTCTTTTGCCTATAAACTTGCATGGCTAGATTGAATACGTTAGAATTTTAATGAAGGAGTGAGCGGATTATGGCGGGGCATTCAAAATGGAAGAATATTCAAGGAAGAAAAAATGCGCAGGATTCAAAACGGGCGAAGGTTTTTCAGAAGCTTGCCAAGGAAATTTATGTGGCGGCGAAAAGTGGAGCTGATCCCGCATTAAATCCTGCACTCAGACTTGTTATGGATAAGGCGAAAGCGGCGAATATGCCAAATGATAATATGGAACGCGCAATTCAAAAGGCGGCTGGCAATCAGGCGGGGGAAAACTATGACGAAATTTCCTACGAAGGGTATGGTCCAGGTGGTGTGGCTGTTTTGGTGCATGCGCTTACGGATAATAAAAACCGTACGGGGACGAATGTGCGCGTTGCTTTCAATAAAAATGGCGGCAGTTTAGGGGAAACGGGTAGTGTGGCTTATATGTTTAATCGGAAAGGCTACTTAGTTGTGCTGCGGGAAAATTTAGACCTCAGTGAAGATGAATTCATGCTACTTGCGATTGAGGCGGGCGCTGAAGATATTATTACGAGTGATGAAGCGTTTGAAGTCTTTACGGCGCCAGCGGATTTTACGGTGGTGAAAGATGAGTTGGAGCAGGCAGACTTAAAATTTGAAGCGGCAGAACTTACGATGCAACCTACGCTTTATCAGGAAGTTCCAGAAAATAAGCGCGCTGAATTTGACAAGATGATTAGCATTTTAGAAGACGATGATGATGTGCAAGAAGTTTATACAAACGCGAATAACGACTAAACGAGAGAGGTGCCGACAAAATGTGGCGCCTTTTTTAGGAGGGAAAACCATGCAAATTAGTGATATTATGGGGCGGCAAAAAGCTTATTTTGATGAGGGGCATACGAAGCGTTTTCTACACCGAAAAACAACGCTTGAAAATTTGGCGATGCTATTGAAAGAAAACGAAAAACTGTTTTTGGAAGCACTCGAAAAGGACTTGGGGAAGAGCAATTCTGAGGCATACATGACAGAGATTGGGATTATTTATGAAGAGATTTCTTTTGCTTTAAAGCATTTGAAAAAATGGATGCGTGTCGAGAAAGTGAAGACGAGCTTGACGCATGTTGGTTCCAAGGGATTTATTCAACGTGAGCCGTACGGCACGGTGCTTGTAGTCGCCCCGTGGAATTACCCGTACCAATTAGCGCTCGCACCACTGATTGGGGCCATTGCAGCTGGGAATACGGTGATTTTAAAACCATCGGAACTCGCACCTCATACAGCACAAGTGCTGATGCACGTTTTATCGCGCTTTCGTGAAGAAATCATTGCGGTTGTAAATGGTGGCGTGGACGTGACGACGGAATTGCTGGATCAAAAAATGGACTATATTTTCTTTACGGGTTCGACGCACGTTGGGAAAATTGTGATGCAAAAAGCGGCGAATCATTTGACTCCTGTCACGCTTGAACTTGGTGGAAAGAGTCCGCTTGTTGTGATGAACGATGCAAATATGAAGCTGGCTGCAAAACGCATTGCTTTCGGAAAATGGGTGAATGCTGGGCAAACGTGCATTGCCCCGGATTATGTTTTAGTTCAGGACGACATTTATGATGAATTTAAAGCGGAGCTTCGAGAAGCGATAACGGAACTTTACGGTGGAAACCCTCTGATGAATGAAGCATACGGAAGGATTGTAAACGAGGCGCATTTTAAACGGCTTCAAAGCTATGTGCCAGATGCATTCGTCGATGAAGCGAATTTGAAAATGGCGCCGTACCTTTTGGAAGCGCCAGATTTGGATAGTCCTGTGATGCGGGAGGAAATTTTTGGTCCGATTTTGCCACTCATTCGTTTTGCGGAGACAGAAGATGCGATTCGGTTTATTCGTGAGCGTCCTAAGCCGCTTGCGCTTTATCTTTTTACTGCAAGTCGAAAAATCGAGCGGAAGTTTCTTTTTAAAACATCTTCTGGTGGTGTGTGCATTAATGATACGCTGATGCACATTGCTACGCCTTATTTGCCGTTTGGTGGTGTGGGTGATAGCGGCACGGGGAACTATCACGGGGAAGCCAGTTTTCGGACGTTTTCGCACGAGAAAAGTGTGCTGCGGCAGACGACTGCTTTTGATATGAAATTTCGTTATCCGAATTCGAAATATCGGGAAAAATTATTGCGTTTCTTTTTAAAATAAGTTGCGGAAGCTTCTACTTTTTTTGTAGAATAGAGAGCGTAGTGAAATAATGAAGGGAAGTAAACGAATGAAACCACGGAAAGTTATGATTATTGGGGCGGGGAACGTTGGAACTGCAGCGGCTCACGCTTTTGTGAATCAGCGTTTTATTGAAGAGCTTATTTTAGTTGACATAAATCAAGATCGTGTGGAAGGAAATCGGAAAGACTTGGCTGATGCGGCTGCGTTTATTCCGGGAAAAATGGATATTTCTGTACGTGAAGCAAAAGATTGTAAAGATGTGGATATTGCGGTCATTACGGTGACAGCAGGTGCTTTAAAGGAAGGGCAAACGCGGCTTGATGAGCAAAAAAGTACATCGAAAATTGTTGCGAGTATTGTTCCGGAAATGATGAAAGGTGGCTTTAATGGCATTTTTTTGGTGGCTACAAATCCTTGTGACATCATTACCTATCAAGTTTGGAAGTTATCAGGGCTACCTAAAAATCGCGTTTTAGGTACTGGTGTATGGCTTGATACAACGCGGCTTCGGAGGCTACTCGCGGAGCGTCTTGATATTGCGGCGCAAAGTATTGATGCCTTCATTTTAGGTGAACATGGTGATTCGCAGTTTCCTGTTTGGTCGCATTCTTCCATTTACGGGAAACCGGTGAACGAATATAGCGCGGAGAAGCTAGGCGATTCTCTTGATTTGAAAGCAATCGGGGAGATTGCACGCGATACTGGTTTTGAAATTTATCATCAAAAGGGTTGTACGGAATACGGAATTGGTGGCACAATCGTTGAGATTTGTCGGCATATTTTTAGCGGAAGTCAACGTGCACTTACGGTGTCGTGTGTGTTAGAAGGCGAATACGGGGAGCGCGATTTGGCGATTGGTGTTCCAGCGGTTCTTAATCAGGACGGCGTCAAAGAAATTATTGAGTTAAAGCTGAACGGCGAGGAAGAAGAGGCGTTCAAGCATTCAGCACGTGTCATTAAAGACTGCATTGCACAACTGTAAGACGATTGTTAGCACAAACGTTCGTAATATGCTATCATGAAAGGTATGGTATGACAGAAGGGACGAATTGACGTGTATGATTATATGAAAGGCCAAGTTGCGGCCATTACACCTGAATATATCGTTGTAGAAGTTTACGGGGTCGGCTACCAAATTGTTGCCGGCAACCCGTTTGCTTTTGCGGCGCAAGAAGGAAAAGAAGCGAAAGTCTATTTACATCAACATGTTCGTGAAGATAATATTACGCTTTACGGATTTCAAACGACGGAAGAGCGTTATTTGTTTAAAAAACTGCTCGGTGTTTCAGGAATTGGGCCTAAAAGCGCGCTCGCTATAACGGCCGCAGGAGATGCTACGCAGCTTATTAATGCGATTGAAATCGAAGACGATGTGTATTTAACAAAATTCCCTAGTGTTGGGAAAAAAACAGCGCGTCAGATTATCCTTGACCTAAAAGGAAAATTAGGCGACGTGGTGACAAGTGAGATTCCTCATTTTGTGGCTAAAAAAGAAATTACAGATGGGCTTCCGCCGCAGCTCGAGGAGGCGGTTCTTGCCTTACAGGCACTCGGTTATAGTGAGCGCGAACTGAAGAAAATCGTGCCGAAACTGCAAGATGAGATGCTTACAAGTGACGGCTATATTAAACTAGCTTTGAAATTAATGACAAATTAAGGAGGGATGTGGCATGGATGAGCGTATTGTTTCTTCCGAAAATGTGAGTCCTGAAGAAATCTCGTTTGAAACAAGCTTGCGGCCACAATTGCTTGCAGAATACATCGGTCAAGACAAGGTCAAACATAATCTTGGCATTTTTATTGAGGCAGCAAGAAGAAGGGAAGAAGCACTGGATCATGTGCTTTTATACGGCCCTCCTGGTTTGGGGAAAACGACGCTTGCGATGGTCATTGCGAACGAGCTTGGAACAAACATCAAAACGACAAGTGGACCCGCGATTGAACGTCCAGGCGACTTAGCGACAATTTTAACATCACTCGAACCGGGCGATGTGCTTTTCATTGATGAAATCCACCGGTTATCAAAATCCATTGAGGAAGTGCTTTATCCTGCGATGGAGGATTATTGTTTGGACATTGTTATCGGAAACGGGCCATCTGCGCGGTCGGTACGCCTCGATTTACCACCATTTACGCTGATTGGAGCGACAACGCGTGCGGGGCAATTATCGGCGCCACTGCGCGACCGCTTTGGTGTAATTGACCACTTGGAATTTTATACGGAAGAACAATTGATGGATATCATTTTACGGACGGCTAAAATTTTAACGACGGAAATTAATGCAGACGGCGCGCTTGAGCTTGCTAGGCGTTCGCGCGGAACCCCGCGGATTGCCAATCGTTTATTAAAACGCGTGCGTGATTTTGCCGAAGTTAAAGGCGATGGACTTGTTTCTTATGAAGTAGCAAGAGATGCGCTAACGCTTCTACGTGTTGACCCGCGCGGACTTGATACGATTGACCAGAAGCTTTTGCAAACGATTATGACATCATTTCGTGGTGGCCCAGTTGGACTTGATACAATTTCAGCAAGCATCGGTGAGGAACGCGAAACGATTGAAGATATGCATGAGCCATATTTACTGCAAATTGGTTTTTTGCAACGTACACCAAGAGGTCGGCTCGCAACACAATTAGCGTACGACCATTTTGGAATTCAAAACGAAAAAGGTGTCCATGAATGAAAGTTGAAGATTTTGATTTTGATTTGCCAGACTCCCTCATTGCTCAAACGCCATTACTTGACCGCACGTCAAGTCGCTTAATGGTGCTGGACAAAAAAACGGGGGATTTAAGCGATAAAAAATTTACGAATATTATCGATTATTTAAACGAAGGAGATGCGCTTGTATTAAATGATACGCGCGTTCTACCTGCTCGCCTCCACGGAATTAAAGAGGAGACGGGCGCACATATCGAAGTGCTTTTATTAAAACAAAAAGAAGAAAATAAGTGGGAAACGCTTGTGAAGCCTGCGAAACGCATTCGTGTAGGTGCGAAAATCACATTTGGTGAGGGTGAACTTTCGGCGACGTGTGTTGAGGAGCTTGAGCATGGTGGTCGTATTTTGGAGTTTCACTATACGGGCATATTTTATGAGGTGCTCGAAAACCTAGGAGAAATGCCGCTTCCGCCTTACATTAAAGAGCAGCTAAGCGATCAGGACCGCTATCAAACGGTTTATGCGCGCGAAAATGGCTCTGCTGCCGCTCCAACTGCGGGTCTGCACTTTACTGAAGAACTTTTAGAGGCGATTCGGTCTAAAGGAGTTCACGTATGTTTTGTGACGCTCCATGTTGGTCTTGGCACGTTTCGTCCGGTAGACGTTAGCGATACGGAAAACCATAAAATGCATTCGGAATTTTATCGTCTGACGGAAGAAACTGCAACGGTTTTAAATCAAGTGAAAGCAAGCGACAAAAAAATTGTGGCTGTTGGTACGACTTCCATTCGGACACTAGAAACAATTGCAACAAAATTTGACGGCGAATTAAAAGCCGCTTCTGGCTGGACGGATATTTTTATTTTCCCTGGCTATACGTTTAAAGCGGTAGATGCGTTAATTACTAATTTCCATTTACCGAAGTCGACACTCATCATGCTCGTTTCCGCTTTATCCACGCGTGAAAATATTTTGCGAGCGTATCAGCATGCTGTAGAAGACAAGTATCGCTTTTTTAGTTTTGGCGATGCGATGTTTATCCATTAATTTTGTGAAAAACCTTGTTTTCTATGTTTATTTTCGTTATGCTATTTAGTAGAGTAAAAAGAAAGAGGTAACACATGACAGCTATTCGTTATGAATTAATTAAAACTGATAAAAAAACAGGTGCGAGGTTAGGAAAACTACATACTCCGCATGGTACGTTTGATACGCCAATGTTTATGCCTGTTGGCACGCAAGCAACTGTCAAAACAATGTCGCCAGAAGAGCTTAAACAGATGGGTGCGGGTGTTATTTTAAGCAACACCTATCACTTATGGTTAAGACCCGGTGAGCAATTGATTGAGCAGGCTGGTGGTCTGCACAAGTTTATGAACTGGGACCAACCTATTTTAACCGATTCAGGTGGCTTTCAAGTCTTTAGCTTAAGCGATATGCGCGACATCAAAGAAGAAGGCGTTCATTTTCGCAATCATTTAAATGGCGACAAACTATTTTTATCACCTGAAAAAGCTATTCAAATTCAAAATGCACTCGGTTCTGACATCATGATGAGTTTTGACGAGTGTCCACCATATCCGGCCACACATGAATACATGAAGCGCTCCGTAGAACGTACGTCCAGATGGGCAGAACGCGGTCTAAAAGCGCATATGAAGCCTAATATTCAAGGTCTATTCGGCATCGTACAAGGCGGCGCTTATGAAGATTTACGACGTCAAAGTGCGGAAGATCTCGTTTCACTTGATTTTCCAGGCTATTCGATTGGCGGCCTTTCAGTAGGCGAACCAAAAGACGTCATGAATGAAGTGCTTGAATTCACAACACCTTTTCTTCCAAGTGGAAAACCCCGCTATTTGATGGGTGTTGGTTCGCCAGATTCATTAATCGATGGGGTCATTAGAGGCATCGATATGTTTGACTGTGTCTTGCCGACACGCATTGCGCGTAATGGTACATGTATGACTTCAAACGGACGCCTAGTTATTAAAAACGCCAAATTCGCAAACGACTTTGGACCGCTTGATGAAAACTGCAATTGTTACACCTGTCAAAACTATTCCAGAGCCTATATTCGCCATCTAATTCGCTGCGATGAAACATTTGGAATAAGACTTACGACTTATCATAATTTGCATTTTCTGTTAAACTTAATGGAGCAAGTACGTGAAGCAATTCGCTTTGATCGTCTGCTAGAATTTCGTGAAGAATTTTTTGAGCAATATGGTTTTAACGGACCAAATGCGAAAAATTTTTAATAAATATTTTTTTAAAGGAGCTGACAATTTTTGGGTGGTTTAACAGCATTTATTCCAATTATTTTGATGATTGTCTTGTTCTACTTCTTACTAATTAGACCTCAACAAAAGCGTCAAAAAGAAGTAACAAACATGCAAAATAGTTTAGCAAAAGGCGACAAAATTATTACGATTGGTGGTCTTCATGGCGTAGTTGAAGCAATTGAAGATGGCACTGTCGTACTAAAAACTGGCAACACGAAGCTGACATTCGATCGCAATGCGATTCGTACGGTTCTTGAAAAAGGAAACGCTGCTCCTGCAGTAGCACCTACTGAGCCAGTTGAAGAAGTAGCAGAAACTGAAAAAGAAACTGAAGAAAAATAAAGAAATCGCTCTAGTTCAAACTAGGGCGGTTCTTTTTTGTTAGGAAGTACCAATTTGAACAATTAAATGTGTCATTTATGTGGATTTTTCACTTTCTGCTTTTCATTTGGTTGATTTTTAGATAAAATGGGAATAGTTGATTGTAAAATGAGGGAGGGGAAGTGCGATGTCGCACGAAGACTGGTATGAAAGTTTGGAACCAGCTATTTTAATTAAAGTGGAAGATTTCCATCTTCTTAGCTATAGAGAAATCAAACCAGAACACATTTGGTCATTTTTAACAGAAGTTAAATGGGCTACAAATCCCACTCCGAATTTGCATGAACGTGTCAATGATATAATGCAGATGAACATTGGACAATTAATGGACTTTATTACAAAAACATCTAACGAGCCAGCAATTAGCGCTAGCGCAAACAATGAAACAGAGAATTTGGAAGATAATGAAGCGACATCTTCTGAACTTTCTAAATAGCATTTCATGGTTTAGATGAGGGAGGAAAAGAAATGATTAAGAAAAGTAGGTTAGTAACCTTCTTCCTAGTCGTGGCAATTATTTTTGGGGTCGTTTTCAGCACAGGGAAAATGGTTTTACAAAATATTAACTTGGGACTAGATTTACAGGGCGGATTTGAAGTGCTTTATCAAGTAGAGCCTGCTTCTGGAAAAGGTGAAGTGACTAAACAGACACTTACGGATACTGTAAGTGCCCTCGATCGCCGGATTAACAGTATCGGCGTAGCTGAGCCTAGCATCACAATTGAAGGAAATAACCGTATTCGTGTCCAGCTTGCTGGGGTGACGGATCAAAATGAAGCACGAAAAATGTTATCGACAACAGCGGAACTTTCTTTTAGGGACGCAAACGATAAACTTATGATGGATGGTTCTGATTTAGTTCCTGGGGGAGCAAAACAAGCTTTCGATCAAAATAATCAACCGATTGTCACACTGAAACTAAAAAGTGCTGATAAATTCGCTGATGTGACGAAAACAATTTTGGCTGAAAAACCTGACAACCAACTCGTTATTTGGTTAGACTGGAAAGAGGGCCAAAAATATAAAACAGAGAGAACTAAAAAAGATCCTGCTTACTTATCGGCACCAAATGTCAACCAAGTTTTAGACACAAATAAGGTTGAAATCTCGGGTAATTTTTCTGTTGAAGAAGCAAAAGACTTAGCGAACTTGCTAAATTCGGGTGCTTTACCAGTTAAGATGACCGAGGTATACTCGACATCTGTTGGGGCACAATTTGGTCAAGATGCGCTTGATGAAACAATTCTTGCTGGAATTATCGGGGTTGCGGCTATTTTCATCTTTATGATGCTTGTATACCGTATTCCTGGGATTATTGCATGTGTAACACTTGTTGCTTACACATACATTGTTTTACTCGTTCTAGCCTTGCTGAACGCAACGCTGACGCTTCCAGGGATTGCCGGGCTGATTCTCGGGATAGGGATGGCCGTCGACGCGAACGTTATCACCTATGAGCGAATAAAAGAAGAACTGAAAGTCGGGCGATCGACGAAAGCGGCGTTTGAAGTCGGCGTAAAAGAAGCCTTCCGTGCCATTTTCGATGGAAACATTTCGACTTTACTTGTTGCTTGTGTATTGTTCTACTTTGGAACAAGCTCGATTAAAGGTTTTGCGACGGTTCTAATTATTAGTATTTTAGTCAGCTTCCTAACGGCCGTTTGGGGTTCGCGTGTACTGCTTGGCTTGCTTGTTAAGAGCAACGTATTAAACAATAAACCACGTGCCTTTAGTGTGAAACCTGATGCCATTCATAATTTGCATGATGGTATTAGCACGTATGACTTAAAAACACCATTTGATCGCTTTGATTTCGTTAAGAATCACCGGTTGTTCTTGTGGATTTTTACGGGCATCGCCATTATTGGGATTGTTGTTTTAAGTTTCTTTAAACTTAATCTGGGCATTGATTTTGCGAGTGGTACGAGAGCAGAAATTACGTCTGATTCACCGCTAACAGAACAGCAGATTAAAAAAGATTTAGATGACATTGATATGCCGTCTGATAATATTGTTTTCCAAGGTAAGGATAACAAAACGGCGGTAGTTTCCTACAAAGGTGCTCTTTCGCAAGATGAAATTGCGAAATTTAAAACGCATTTTGAGAAAGAATATAAACATGAACCAAGCATTAGCACAGTAACGCCGACTGTCGGGAAAGAACTCGCGAAAAACGGCTTGTACGCAATGGCAATAGCTTCGGTACTCATAGTTATTTATATTGCGATACGCTTTGAATTTTATATGGGGATTGCGGCGATTCTATCGTTACTATTTGACGCCTTTACCATCTTCATTTTCTTCAGTATCTTCCAGATTGAGGTTGATCTGACATTCATTGCGGCGGTTCTAACTGTTATCGGGTATTCGATTAATGATACGATTGTAACAGCGGACCGGATTCGAGATATTGGACGCAAGATGGGGCGTTATAAGACGAAAGAAGATGTGGCATTTGCTGTTAATCACGGTTTACGTCAAACATTCACGCGTTCGATTAACACTATCTTGACGGTTATTTTCACGGTTGTGGCGCTTGTCATTTTTGGTAGTGAATCGATTTTAAGCTTCTCAATCGCTTTACTTGTTGGGCTTGTTTCAAGCGTATTCTCTTCCATTTTCATGGCCATGCAGTTGTGGTATGTCTTTAAAGCACGTCAAGTGAATAAAAAAGGACCAATTGCAACGGTTAAGAAAAAGAAAAGAAATAACCCATCGCAACCTATGGTATAAAAACGAGTAACGAAAGTCGGACGAGTTGTCCGGCTTTTGTTTTAGCATAATTTTTTGCGGGAATAAATTTGTATAATTAGAAAAAAGGAGACAGATGCTATGAAAAATCAATGGCAGGTTATTGTAGGAATTATTTTAGCGATTTTAATTGCTGTTTTTGCGATTATTAATGTTGAATCAGTTGAAGTCAATTTCTTTTTCGCAAAACTAGAGTGGCCGCTTATATTAGTTATTTTAGGCTCAGTGCTTATCGGAGGCTTGATTATTTTCTGTTTGAATATTGCTAAAGTACGAGGGATGAATAAGCAAGTCAAACAACTTCATGAAGAAAAAACAAATCTAGAACGCCAACTTGCGGCGGCGAAAGCGATGCAAACAAAAACGTCCACGATTTCAATTCGCGACACAGAAGAAACAGAAGTAGCCGATGCGAAAGTTGAAAATCAGGATGAGCAAAACTAATATTTGAATACAAAACGCAGATCGCAAAATCAGAGTGATGCTAAACGGTAAGACTTTATTGCCGTTTAGTATTACTCTGGAGCCCAAATCGATTTTGATTTGGGCTTTTTACTATTGGTTTTTCCGATGTTTTCCGATATAATAGGAGGGTTGAAAGGTGGGGGAATTGTGATTCATTCAAAATACAGATGGAAGACCGAAGAAGTTGACGGCGAAAAAGTAGCAAACCTAGCTAAAGAGTTGAATGTGTCGCTTCCGCTTGCGAAAATGCTTGTGAAACGTAAGATTACGACGGAAGGGCAGTACGATAAGTTCATGAATCCTTCCAAATATGCGAGTTATGATCCTTTTTTACTTGCAGAAATGGAGCAAGCTGTAGAACGGATTAAGTCTGCGATTCAAGCGGGCGAAAAAATTATGATTTACGGCGATTATGATGCGGACGGCGTAACGAGCATTGCGGTGCTTTACAAGACGTTAGAAAGTTTGGGGGCACTTGTACAGTTTTATATTCCAAATCGCTTCACGGAGGGTTACGGGCCGAATCAGAACGCATTTCAAATGATTAAGAACCAAGGCTTCGATTTGATTATTACGGTTGATAATGGGATTGCGGCTCTTGAAGTGATGGATTTTGCTCAAGAAATCGGGATGGATGTCATTATAACCGACCACCACGAAATGCGCGAAACCTTGCCGCAAGCAGTTGCGGTTATCCACCCAAAGCACCCCGACTCGAACTATCCTTTTGAAGATTTAGCGGGAGTCGGCGTTAGTTACAAACTTTCGCACGCGCTGCTTGGCGAAGAGCCGACGCACTTATTAGACATGGTAGCCGTAGGGACCGTAGCGGACCTTGTTTCATTAACAGATGAAAATCGTCTTCTTGTACAAAAGGGACTTCAAGTGCTTCGTGAAAAGCCAAACACAGGCTTGCGTGTTCTCGCTTTGAAAGCAAGTGTCAAATTGGAGGAGGCAAACGAAGAAACAATTGGGTTTGCCATCGCCCCAAGATTAAACGCTGTCGGTCGTTTAGGCGCTGCTGACCCGGCTGCGGAATTGCTACTCGCTTTTGATGAGGAGGAAGCGGAATATTTGGCCGAGGAAATTGATGAAGCAAACGTCAATCGACGGAAACTCGTTAGTGACATCACCGCGAGCGCCGTTGCAATTTTGGAGGCGAAAACTGAAATTCCGAGTATCATTGTGGTTGCTGAAAAGGATTGGAATCCAGGCGTGCTAGGAATTGTTGCGTCTAGATTAGTAGAAAAATTTAATCGTCCGGTCATTTGTCTTGCCATTGATGAGGAGGCGGGGATTGCTAAAGGTTCTGGCAGAAGTGTACCGCATTTCCATTTGTATCAAGAGCTTGATAAAAACAGGGCGATTCTTGAAGCGTTTGGCGGGCACCCCATGGCAGCTGGTATGACGGTGTCGCTTCATAATTTAGCGGCGCTTGAAGCGGCTTTAATTGCGCAGGCTGATGCGTTAGATGTAACGAGTGTAAAACGAGAGCTTAGCGTGGAAGACACGTTGCAACTCGCTGACGTTTCACTGCCATTCATTCAGATGATTGAAAAGATGGCGCCATTTGGAACGGGCAATGTGAAACCAGTTTTCCAATTTGAAGAGATTAATTTGAAAGATACGAAACGAATTGGTGCGGATAAAACGCATTTGAAAACGGTGCTGACCGACCAAAACGTGCTTTTAGATGGCATTGGTTTCAATTTAGGTGACTTAGCGGATAATGTGGCACAAAATGCGCTTGTTAGCGTTGTAGGCGAACTGAATGTGAATGAATGGAATCATATTCGGAAACCGCAACTTAGGTTGGTTGATCTTGAAGTCAATGAGTTCCAGCTTTTTGATGCGCGTAACCGAACAGAATGGCAACGTTTATTAAAAGAATCTGAGCGCGAACGGGTTTTCATCTGCTTTAACCAAGAAACCGTAACGAAACTTCCGGCGATTGCTGCGAATGTGGTGTATACGCCTGATGACAGGGAGAGCGCGCGTGAAGTGGTTTTTGTTGATTTACCGAAAGAAACGGGTCACGTGGAGGCGTTCATTAAAAAGTTCCAGCCTGAGCGGATTTATGTCCATTTCGGAGCATCTGAAAATCAAGATTTCCAGGCGCTGCCAGATAGAAAGGCATTTGCGAATCTTTTTGCCCTGATTAAAAAATATCAACCTTTTTCGCTTGAAAAGTATGGTCCTGCTTTAAATCAAAAGTTCGGTTGGAGTAAACAACAAATTGATTTTATGTCAAACGTGTTTTTTGAGCTGGATTTTGTTAAAATAGAAAGTGGCGTGATTTTACTAAATAACCTTTCAGAAAAACGAAATTTAGAAGAGGCCGAAATTTATCAGTCGAAAAAACAAGAACTTGCAACACGAGAAAAACTGCTTTATGCGAGCTTTAATGAACTATTTAGCTGGATGAAGCGCATTATGGAGGCCTAGTGCCTACCCACTTTGGAGGAATAAACATGGATTTAAATGATCTTAGAAAATTTGTCGCAATCGTGGAGGATTGGCCAAAAGAAGGCATTGTATTTAAGGATATTACACCGCTTATGAATGACGGTGAAGCTTATAAATTTGCGACAGATCAGATTGTTGAGTATGCTGAAAAACTACAAGTAGATTTGATTGTTGGGCCAGAAGCGCGTGGCTTTATTATTGGTTGCCCGGTTGCTTATGCGCTTGGTATTGGTTTTGCACCAGTACGTAAACCTGGCAAATTGCCGCGTGCAACAATTGAAATGGAGTATGAGCTTGAGTACGGTACAAATACGCTAACGATGCATAAAGATGCGATTAAACCGGGGCAACGTGTGCTCATTACAGATGATTTGCTTGCAACGGGTGGTACGATTGAAGCAACGATCAAACTTGTGGAAAAACTTGGTGGAATTGTTGCTGGGTGCGCCTTTTTAATTGAACTGACAGAATTAGAAGGACATAAAAAATTGAACGGGTATGATCGCTTGATTTTGATGGACTTTTAAGTTAGAAAAAACATTTTCCTTTTGGAAAGTGTTTTTTTCTAGTGGCGCATGAAAACTACTTTCTAAAGCCACTTTAGTTGTGTATAATAGTAACTAAGAATCTATTTTAGACAAGGGGAAAAGAAGGGGGTGGATAAAATGGCGAAAGAGCAAAATTTGACAGCAGAGCAAGTCATCGAAATGGCTTCGAATTATATGAATGAAACGCATCTGGAAATTGTGAAAAAGGCTTATGAATATGCGCGAGATGCACATAGTGAACAGTTTAGAAAATCGGGAGAGCCATATATTATTCATCCAATTCAAGTAGCAGGAATTCTTGTTGAGCTAAGAATGGACCCTGAAACGGTAGCGGCAGGTTTTTTACACGATGTTGTCGAAGATACGGATGTGACACTTGAGGATTTAACAGAAACGTTTAATGCTGAAGTGGCGATGCTTGTGGACGGCGTTACAAAACTTGGGAAAATTAAATATAAATCGCATGAGGAACAGCAAGCTGAAAATCATCGGAAAATGTTCATTGCGATGGCGCAAGATATTCGAGTTATTTTGATCAAGTTAGCAGACCGACTGCATAATATGCGTACTTTAAAACATCTTCCGGTAGAAAAACAGCGCCGGATTTCGACGGAAACACTTGAAATTTTCGCACCGCTTGCTCATCGACTTGGGATTAGCCGCGTGAAATGGGAACTTGAAGATACAGCATTACGCTATTTGAATCCGCAACAATACTACCGCATTGTACATTTGATGAAACAAAAACGCGGTGCGCGTGAGCGCTATTTGCAAGATGTGATTGACGGCGTTTCAGACAACTTGGATGAATTAAATATTCAGGCGGATATTTCTGGTAGGCCGAAACATATTTATTCGATTTATCGCAAAATGTCGGAACAGCATAAGCAATTTAACGAAATTTATGATTTATTGGCGGTACGGATTCTAGTTAGTAGCATTAAAGATTGTTATGCGGTACTGGGCGTCATTCATACGCGCTGGAAACCGATGCCGGGACGGTTTAAGGATTATATTGCGATGCCGAAATCGAATATGTATCAGTCGCTGCATACGACGGTTATTGGACCGCAAGGCGAACCGCTTGAAGTGCAAATTCGGACGCATGAGATGCACCAAATTGCAGAATACGGGGTTGCCGCGCACTGGGCGTATAAAGAAGGAAAAGTCGTTAACTCGAAAACGTCATTTGATAATAAAATGACTTGGTTCCGTGAAATTTTGGAGTACCAAAATGAGTCTGATAATGCGGAAGAGTTTATGGAATCGTTAAAATTAGATTTATTTGCGGACGTTGTGTATGTGTTTACACCGAAAGGCGATGTTTACGAGCTACCAAACGGCTCGGTTCCGCTTGATTTCGCATATCGAATTCATACGGAAATTGGGAATAAAACGATTGGCGCGAAAGTGAATGGCAAAATTGTCACACTTGATTATAAGCTGAAGACTGGGGATATTATCGATATTTTAACGTCGAAACATTCCTACGGGCCAAGTCGTGACTGGTTAAAACTCGTGCAGACGTCGCAGGCGCGAAATAAAATCCGTCAATTCTTCAAACGGCAAGCGAAAGAAGAAAATGTCGAAAAAGGCCGGGATTTGGTTGAAAAAGAACTTCGTCAAATGGATTTTGAACCTAAAAAGATTATGACGAACGAAAATCTCAAACGTCTCCTTGAGAAGCTGAATTTTTCCCATGAAGATGATTTGTTTGCTGCTGTTGGGTATAACGGGATTACGGCGCTTCAAGTGGCGAATCGTTTGACGGAGAAAGAGCGGAAGGAGCGCGACCAAGAGGAGCAAACGGAAAAATTGCTTTCGCAAGCGGAAGCGCGGAATAGCAATGCGGAGGCCAATAACGAGAAGCTTAAAATCAAGCATAATGCGGGTGTAGTTGTTCAAGGTGTTGGCAATCTGCTTATTCGTTTGTCCAGATGTTGTAACCCTGTTCCGGGCGATGAAATTGTGGGCTATATTACGAAGGGGCGCGGGATTTCGATTCACCGTTCGGATTGTCCGAATGTGCAGTCCATCGAAAGTGAGCGGCTCATCGGCGTAGAGTGGGAAGATGCAGATTTTCAGGCGAAAAATGATTATAATGTGGATATTGAAATTTATGGTTATAATCGCAATGGCTTATTGAATGATATTTTGCAAGTAATTAATAGTTTGACTTCAAACATTAATGGCGTGAATGCGAAAGTTGATAATAATAAAATGGCAACGCTCGTATTAACTTTGCAAATTCATAATATTAATCATTTACAGCGCGTTGTAGATAAAATTAAACAAATTCCAGATGTTTATACGGTAAGACGATTGATGAGCTAGGGAGGATGATTGGCTATGCGTGTTGTGCTTCAAAGGGTTACAAGTGCAAGTGTGACGATAGATGATGAAATTATTGCGGAAATTCCACAAGGATTCTTGCTTCTTGTTGGTTTTACTCATACGGATACAGAACGAGAAATTGATGTTTTAGTACAAAAAATTGCAAATCTCCGTGTTTTCGAAGATGAAAACCAGAAAATGAATTTATCCATTCAAGAGGTTTCGGGAAACGTGCTTAGCGTATCGCAGTTCACACTTTATGCAGACGCAAGAAAAGGGCGCCGACCAAGTTTCACGGACTCGGCACCGGGTGCGGAAGCGGAAAAGCTTTATAATCGATTTAATAAAGAGTTGGAAAAAGCTGGTTTAGGTGTAGACGCCGGGGTTTTCGGAGCGGATATGAAAGTTTCGCTTGTTAATGACGGGCCAGTCACGATTTTGCTTGATTCAGCTGATTTAATGAAATAGAAAAACCGGAAAGTAAGCTTAACACTTACTTTCCGGTTTTTTTAGTTTGCGAAATAGTTTGCGAGTCCTTCTGTTACGCCTTCAGCAATTTTTGTGCGGTATGAATTAGAATTGATGTTGGCTTCGTCAGTTTTTGAACTTAAATAGCCAAGTTCTAATAAAACAGCAGGTTGCGAGTTTTCGCGTACAACGTAAAAGTCGCCAACACGAGCACCGCGATTTGTTGTTGGAAGGGTATTGCCAAGACTCTTATTAATGCTTTTTGCGAGCCCTTTATCACTACTATCATAATAGTAAGTAGTTTGGCCGCTTACGCTTTCGTCGTTGTTTTCAAGGCTATCAAAATGCAAGCTGACAAATGCATCAGCATTGTTTTTCGAAGCTACTTTTGTACGCTGACGTAATGAAATATATTCATCGTGGTCACGCGTCATAATCACTTTTGCGCCAGCTTGCTCTAGTCGAGCTTTAATGGCATTTGCTGTTTTTAACGTTGCTTTCTTTTCTATGGTTCCATTTTCACCTTTTGCACCGGGATCGTTTCCACCGTGGCCTGGATCAAGGACGATAGTTGCTTCAGAAAGTTTCGTCGTTTTTGATTTAGCGGGTTTTTCATTTTCATTTCCTACATCGACAACCCAGTTTGCTACATAACCAGTTTGTCCATCAGCTGTTTGAACTTGATACCAGTCACCTTGGACACCTTGAATTCCGTAAGCATGACCAGAGTTTGCTTTTTCAATCACTTCACCGCTTAAATCAGGCTTGCTTCGAATATTTGTAGAGTCATCACGAATCGTTAAACTTTGCAAATTATTTTGGTCAACTTTTGTCGTTGATTCACGAATTGTTATGTAACTCGCATTTACCCAAGCGTTTTGCCCTTTATATTGAATTTGAGCCCAGCCGTTTTGTTCACTCACAACATTGATTTGATCACCTGTATTTAATATGCCTAAAACTGTGCTATCAGTTGACGGTTTGGACCGGACATTTAAGCCGTTTTCAGAACTTACGATCGCCATACTATTACTTGCAGCGCTCACATCTGTGTTTTCAACGAGCCAGCTGGCTACCCAACCGCTATTTCCGTTATCTAAACGAACTTTATACCATTTATTTTCTTCTCCAATGACGCGAAGCACGTCACCTTTACGGACTTGACTTGTTACGTCATAAGCAAGACCTGGACCGTTTCGCACGTTTAAAACTTCCGCCTGAACGCGAACGGCATTTGCATTCGCCATCGCAATCGTTGTAATAACCCCCGCTGCAATGAGTAACGCCGATAAAACGGTGATAAATAAAAATTTGTTCTTCACGAAATTGCTACACCACCTTTATAAAAACTTCTTCAGGTCATTAAAATGGTACCACAAATTAAGCTTTCATGGAACTATTAACCATAATTTTTTGAAAAAAGAAAACAATTTTACGCACTACTGAATGTTATTTGATATAATTTTACAGTTTTTCTTTTAGCTAATTGACTTTAGTCGTTTTTTTTAGTAACCTAGAAATAATTCATATTTAAACTGATGACGAAGAAAAGTACAAAGAATCACTCCCATAAAAGAGAGAATTTCATTTGCTGAGAGAAATTCATGGTGAAACTTTTTGGAAAGACACTTCCGAGGTTTTGATCGAAAACGAGTAGGTCGAAACGTAGTCCGGCGTTAACGGAAGAGTGGGAATTTCAAAAATTCCAATTAGGGTGGTACCACGGGTGAATCTACATCTCTCGTCCCTTGTTTTCGGACAAGTGACGAGGGATTTTTTTATATTCAAAAAAGGAGGAAATGTGATGAAAATTCAATTACCACGAGGCACGCGAGATATTTTACCTGAAGAGGTACAAAAATGGCATTTTCTTGAAGATAAATTTCGCGAAATCTGTGAAAACTACCGTTATGAAGAAATTCGTACTCCAATTTTTGAGCACACGGAGTTATTTGAACGTGGTGTCGGAGATTCAACGGATATTGTTTCAAAAGAAATGTACACATTTCATGATAAAAAAAATCGGAGTTTAACACTGCGTCCAGAAGGAACTGCTTCGGTTGTACGCGCGTTTGTTGAACATAAAATGTTCGGTGATGTCAATCAACCAGTGAAGCTATACTATAATGGTCCGATGTTCCGTTATGAGCGGCCACAAGGCGGGCGGCAGCGTCAATTCACACAAATTGGCGTGGAGGCAATTGGGAGTGCGGATCCTGCGATTGATGCGGAAGTCATTGCGCTTGCGATGAATTTTTATAAATCCATTGGTCTTAAAAATATTTCGCTAACGATTAACAGTCTAGGGGATAAAGAAAGCCGGTTGAAACATCGGGATGCTCTGATTGCGCATTTCGAACCGCGCATTGACGAGTTTTGTTCGGATTGTCAAAATCGATTGCATAAAAATCCACTTCGTATTTTGGATTGCAAGACGGACCACGCACATCCACTTGTGGCAACGGCGCCATCTATTTTAGATTTTCTAAATGAAGATTCCCGTCTCTATTTTAGCCAAGTAAAAGGGTTTTTAGAGGCAATTGACATTCCGTTTGTAGTGGATCCAACGCTTGTCCGCGGGCTTGATTACTATAATCATACGACGTTTGAAATTATGAGTGATGAGGAAGGTTTTGGGGCTAAAACGACACTTTGTGGCGGCGGTCGCTATCACGGACTTGTGCAAGAATTTGATGGTCCAGATACTCCGGGAATTGGTTTTGGTATGGGCGTTGAACGTGTGCTTCTTGCGCTTCAGGCGGCAGAAATTGAAATTCCAAAAGATAAGGAACTTGCTTGTTATGTCATTGTAGCGAGCGAGGAAGCAGAACTTGAAGCAGTTAAAATCGTGAATCAGTTGCGAAATGCTGGTATAAGTGCTGATAAAGATTACCAAAAGCGCAAATTTAAAGCGCAAATGAAAGATGCGAATCGCAAAGAAGCAAAATATACGGTTATCATCGGAGAAGAAGAGCTTGCATCGGGTGAATACCCGCTTAAAAATATGGAAACGGGTGAACAAATTTCAGTTTCAGCTGAGGAACTTGTAAGCCGTTTAACGAAATCCTAAGGAGGAAAAAACGTGGAAAAGAGAACAGCATATTGCGGAGAAATAACAGAAAAATTCATTGGTCAAGAAGTCGTATTACACGGTTGGGTACAAAAACGTCGTGATTTAGGTGGGCTTATTTTTATCGATATGCGTGACCGCGAAGGAATTGTCCAAGTCGTCTTTAATCCGGAGTTTTCCGAAGAGGCGCTTCGTATTGCGGAATCCATTCGTTCAGAGTTTGTCATTACCGTAAAAGGAAAAGTGGCCGCGCGTGATGAGGCGGTTATCAATACTAAAATTGCAACTGGGAAAGTAGAAATTGTGGCATCAAGCGTGACGATTTTAAATCGTTCCAAAACGCCACCATTTTACATTGAAGACGGCATCAATGTTTCCGATGAGCTACGTTTAAAATATCGCTATCTTGATTTGCGCCGCAACGAAATGGCAGAAACATTTAAAATGCGCCACACGGTGACGCGCGTTTTCCGCGAAACATTAAACAAACTTGGTTTTTATGATATTGAAACACCGTATTTAACGAAAAGCACGCCTGAGGGGGCGCGTGATTATTTAGTTCCAAGCCGCGTTTATCCGGGGAATTTCTATGCGCTACCGCAATCACCGCAAATCTTGAAACAGCTTTTAATGACAGCTGGATTTGACAAGTATTACCAAATTGTTCATTGTTTCCGCGACGAAGATTTAAGAGGCGACCGGCAACCTGAATTCACTCAAGTCGACCTTGAAACTAGCTTTTTATCCAAAGAAGAAATTCAGGGCATGACCGAAGAAATGCTCGTAAACGTTGTACGGGAAGCGAAGGGGATTGAAATCAGTGCACCATTCCCGCGCATGACCTACAGTGAAGCGATGTCACGTTTTGGTAGCGATAAACCAGATGTACGCTTTGGCCTAGAGCTAATCGATATTTCAGCTCTTGTAAGCGATGTGGCATTCAAAGTGTTCACGTCTGCAATTGAAGCTCGCGGCGTTGTTAAAGCAATTAACGCAAAAGGAGCGGCTGATAAATACTCGCGTAAAGAAATTGATGCGCTAGGTGAATTTGTCGGCACTTACGGCGCGAAAGGACTTGCATGGCTTAAAGTTGAAGAAGGCGAGTTAAAAGGTCCAATTGCGAAGTTCTTTGACGAAGCAAAGCAGGCCGAATTACGCGCAGCACTTGATGCAGAAGCTGGCGACTTACTCCTTTTTGCAGCAGATACAAGCGAAGTAGTTGCGGCTTCTCTTGGGGCACTCCGCTCAAAACTTGGGAAAGAGCTGGAACTGATTGACGAAAGCAAATTCGCTTTCTTATGGGTAACAGATTGGCCACTATTTGAGTACGATGAAGAAGCAAAACGCTACGTTTCTGCACATCATCCGTTCACTTTACCAAGAGCAGAAGACATTCCTCTTTTGGAAGAAAAGCCAGGAGAGGCGATGGCGGAAGCCTATGATATTGTGCTAAACGGCTATGAAATTGGCGGCGGCTCGCTTCGTATCTATCAAAAAGAAGTACAGCAAAAAATGTTCCGCGCGCTCGGCTTTACGGACGAAGCAGCAGAAGAACAGTTCGGCTTCCTCATGGATGCGCTTGACTACGGCACGCCACCTCACGGCGGCATCGCGCTAGGACTCGACCGCATTGTGATGATTTTAGCTGGAAAAAACAATTTGCGCGACACAATTGCGTTCCCTAAAACAGGAAGTGCAGTTGACCCACTAACAAACGCGCCTGGTGAAGTAAGCAAAGCACAGTTAGAGGAGTTAGGTTTGACTGTTCCTGAAAAAGAATAAGAACCATGACAATGGAGGAGAAAAACAACAATGACAACTTTTACAGCGTTCATTCCAATACTTGTGATTTACGTTCCAATTATTATTTTATTTTTCGTTCTTGTCCATCTGTACCGAAAAAAACGGAAGTCATCAAATAAATAAAAAAAGTGGTGTGAAGTTTTTAGCTTCGCACCACTTTTTTAAAATCCAGTCGTAATGGCTTCCATATTATCGACTTTAACTTTATTTACAAGTAGACCTTGATTGGCCTCGTTTTCCCAGAAAGGACCTTGTAAATTTTTAGCTACTTCTTTACTGACTTTATTTTTATTATAGAATGTCGCTTCTACGTTATAACGACTGCCCTTTTTAACGGTCTTCCACATTTCTTCAGAGAGCGGGATAGTAACTTCTTCAGTACCCGCGCCGTCAATTGTGCCGCTAACAGTATGATCTGCTGATTTTTTGGTTGGTGTAAAATTAAACGTAATATCAACTCTTGTGCTCATGTGTTGATAGTAGAAATATCCGCCACCAATTAGCAAAACAGCAATTATAGTGAAAATGGGAATCTTACGCATAAAATGAGCTCGCGCCTCCAATCTAAATACATCTCACTATCAATTATAGCTGTATTCCGCCCATAGTAAAGGGGAAAAGACAATTTCTCATGATTTTTTTAGAAAAGGAGGCATTTATTTGGTTAATTTTAATTTTCAGTAGGTGAATCTTGAAGTGCTTGGGTTCCAGTTTCGCCTGTGCTAATTTTAATCACTTCGCTAAGCGGATAAATAAAAACTTTCCCATCGCCTGGTTCTCCAGTTCGGAGTGTATTTTCGACGACGCGTAAAACGTCTTCTACAGGAACAGTACTGACGACGATTTCAATTTTCATGCGTTCATGAATATTATTTTCTTTCTTTTTGCCGCGGTACAATTCGATGAAGCCTTTTTCAAGACCTGTGCCGAGTGCTTTTGTTACAGTTAAACCGCTAACGCCGATTTTAGCCAATTCTTTTTGGAAGGCTGCAAATCGGTTGGGGCGCGTAATAATCTCAATTTTTGTTAAATTTGCCATTGTAAAACCTCCTTTTAATCCTGATAAGCTTTTTCGCCGTGAAGTGTCAAATCTAGGCCTTTGTATTCTTGTTCTTCGCTAACACGAAGCGGGAGGACGAGTTTGATAAGTACAACGATGATGATGGTTGCGATTGCGACGAAGACAACGGTTATGGAAATGGCTGCCAGTTGTTTAAATAATAACGCCGGATTTCCATAAAATAAACCGTCGGCTCCTGCCTCATTGATTTTAGTTGTGGCGAACAAGCCGGTTGCGATACCGCCCCAGATGCCACCGATTCCGTGAAGGCCAAATGCATCTAGAGCATCATCATATTTGACTTTTCCTTTTAGCCAGTAGACACCCCAGAAACAAAGCGCGCCGCCAAGAAGGCCGATGAGCATGGAAGCAGGAACGGTGACAAAACCAGCGGCGGGAGTGATGGATACAAGACCCGCGATAGCGCCTGAAATTGTTCCAAGCATAGTGGGACGCTTATTCGTTAGCCACTCGACAAGGCACCAGCCGATAATGCCGGCCGCAGCCGCTGTGTTTGTGTTGACAAATGCCGCCATTGCGACGTTATCAATTGTGAGCGCACTGCCGACATTGAAACCGTACCAACCAAACCAAACGAAGATTCCCCCGATTAAAGCAAGGGGAAGATTGTGTGGTGAAGCCGTATCGACTTCCTTTCTTCGTCCGAGCATGATGGCGAGTACAAGACCTGTTATACCGGAGCTAATGTGAACGACATTACCACCAGCAAAATCAAGCGCGCCTAGATTGCGAAGGAAACCGCCGTCACCCCAAACCCAATGTGCGACAGGGGCGTAGACGAGGAGTGACCAAAGGATAATGAAAACAAGATAGGCGGCAAAATTCATTCGTTCTGCGAAAGCGCCAGATATGATAGCGACTGTTAAAACAGCGAATGTCATTTGAAACATCATAAAGAGCAGATGGGGAATAGCATCGCTGTATAATTCATTCGGTGCGAAACCAACTTGGTTTAAAAAGCTCCAGTCAAAGCTGCCAATGAAGCCATTATTTGGTGCGAAGGCGAGCGAATAACCTACAACAACCCACAAAATCGAGATGACGGCCATCGAAGCAAAACTATACATCGCTGTACTTAAAACATTTTTTCGACGTACCATGCCACCATAAAATAATGCAATTCCTGGTGTCATAAGCCAAACTAACAATGTACAAAAAAACATAAAGACAGATTCCATATTCAACTCTCCTTTAATGTTAGATAAACTAACATTGATTAATTTCTTTATGCCACTATAATACATAAATAAATTTTAATTGCAAGAATTATTTATGAATTCTATGAATTTTGTTAGATTATCTTACATTTAGCGATTTCAATTCGGATTTTTGGAATGAATTTTAGGAGGGAAGAATGTTTTTTTAGGAAAGCGATGTCAGTTTTAATCTAAAAGAAGGGTGGGAAAATCTTGTTTGTTTATGATAAAATGAAACCATGTTGAGGAAAAGGAGCGTTTGACATGGTGAAGAGAAGTCGAGCAGAAGAATTTTTAATTACGCGCAAGAAAATTTTAGATGCTGGCCGACATTTATTTATGGAAAAAGGATATCGGAGCGTGTCAACGCGTGAAATTGCTGTCATCGCTGGAATTACGCAGCCGGCACTTTATCACCATTTTAAAGATAAGGAGATGCTCTATCTTGAGGTTGTGAAGGAGCTTACGACGAGCATTCAAGCTGACATGAGCGAGTTAATTCGGAAAAATTTAGCGCCGGTGGATGCGCTAAATGAGATGGTTATCATGCTAATTGATAAACACCCGACCAATATTTTACTAATGATTCATGATATTTTGAATGAATTAAAAGAAGAAAATCAATTTTTACTTTATACGCTTTGGCGTGATACGTATTTGCGTCCATTTGAGCATGTTTTTAAGCAATTAGAAGCTCGTGCGGAAATTCGTGAACCTATTTCTGCAGAACGCGCTGCTCGTTTTTTCCTTTCAGCGATAAGTCCACTTTTCTCGCAAATGAGCAAGTTTGAAAGTGCTGAACCGACGGATGTTCGTGTGAAAGAAACGATTAATTTTATTTTGTTTGGGCTATGTAAAAAAGAGGTATAATTTAATATCTTTTTTTTATCGAAGCATATTTATCGATTGATAAGTGAAAGTATGCTAATCTATTTATCGACTGATAAACGAAGGGGGAAAAGATATGAGTCACTTTTTGGAAAAAATGGCTGATGGTGTTGGGGGAAAGAAAGGGCGTTTTGTGACGCTTTCCATTTGGATACTTGCTGTGATTTTGTTGCAGCTTTTCTTGCCGAGTGCGGATGAATATAAAGATGATGCGGCAAGCGACCTTCCAAGTAGCGAGCCATCTGTTGTAGCGGACAACAAAGTAAAAGAATATTTTGGTGGTCAGGCGGGAACGCCGCTTCTGATTACTTGGTATCGTGCAGAAGGTTTGACAAATGAGGACTTAGCGAGCATTCAAGCCATTAATGCGTCGCTTACAAAAACACCAGTGGCGCATCAGGAAGCCACGATTCCACTTGAGAAACTGCCACCAATTGTCCTAAAACAGCAACTTTCAAAAGACCAAACGACTTTCATTCAAACTATCTTGATGGACGAGTCTGCCACAGCAGATGAACTTAAAACGGGGATGAATGAAATAAAAACGCGTGCGGAAGGGGTACTAGGCGAGAACCCTTTTAGCCAAAAAATATCGAGTAAAGATGAGCTAGTTGCGCGGACTACAGGGCCAGCAGGTATTAGCGTTGATGCGACAGGGCTATTCCAAGATGCCGATGTTTCACTACTTATTGCAACGGTGCTCATAGTTTTAATTATTTTACTTGTCATCTATCGTTCGCCGATTTTAGCGCTTATTCCGCTTATTGCGGTCGGATTTGCTTACTTGATGATTACGCCACTACTCGGTTTTCTAGGCGAACATGGTTTCATCACGTATGGTTCGCAAGGGCTTTCCATTATGACCGTGCTCTTGTTTGGAGCCGGGACCGACTATTGTTTGTTCCTCATTACACGTTATCGCTCTGTTTTACGTCATGAGGAAAACCGCTTCAAAGCTTTCCGAACAGCGTTTAGTGGGACGTCGGGCGCTATTTTACTAAGCGGACTTACCGTCATGGTGGCACTCTTAATGCTACTTGCTGCACAGTACGGTTCATTTCACAACTTTGCGATTCCGTTTAGCCTTGCCATTTTGATTATGCTACTTTCATCGCTAACGCTAGTTCCGGCGCTTCTTGGGCTATTTGGCCGCGTTTCATTTTGGCCTTTTATCCCGCATCCGAATAAAAAACATAAAAGCGAAAACCAATTTTGGAATCGTGTTGGGAAACTTGCCACGAAACATCCAATTATTGTCACTATTGTCGCACTGCTTCTACTTGGAGGAGCAGCCATTCAAACGACCAATGTTTCCTATACGTATGACACACTCTCAACTTTTCCAGAAGATATGCCATCACGTGAAGGGTTTAAGCTAATAAGTGATCATTACGGGGCGGGGTATTTAGCTAAAGTCGAGGTGCTTGCTGAAAACCCATCTGAAGGGCTCAGGAAGGATTTAGAGAACATAAAAGGCGTTCAATCTGTTAGTTTGCCTGAAAAAAGTAGAGAGAATTCGAGTGTGGTGAAATATGATGTCGTACTCGATATGAATCCTTACAGCAATGAAGCGATGGATTTAATTCCAAAAATCAAACAAGTGGCAAGTGATGATTCAGCGAAAGCGTATGTTGCTGGTCAAACGGCTGCCCAGTATGATAGCCGCGCTGTGACGGAACATGATGAAAAAGTGATTATTCCGCTTGTCATTGCGCTTATAAGCATCTTGCTATTGACGTATTTGCGTTCGATTACAGCGACTATTTATCTTGTCTTGTCTGTTTTAATCTCGTATGCGGCGGCAATTGGATTAGGCTGGCTCATTTTGCATCACGGTTTTGGTGTAACAGCCATTTCAGGGCTCATACCGCTTTATGCGTTCGTATTTATTGTGGCGCTAGGAGAGGACTACAATATCTTTATGATTTCAAGTATTTGGAAAAACGCAGAAAAATGGCCGCTACGAAAAGCGGTTCAAGAAGGCGTACACCAAACAGGCGGGGTTATTACATCTGCAGGTGTCATTTTAGCCGCAACCTTTTTAGTTTTAACAACGTTGCCAATTAATCTGCTCGTCCAATTTGGACTCATTACAGCTATTGGTATATTACTAGATACATTTTTAGTTCGGCCGCTACTCGTTCCAGCAGTTACAACACTGTTTGGCAGATGGGCATTTTGGCCAGGTAAGAAATATAAAACGGTATCGAAAGATTAGAAAAATAAATAAAAGTAAGCAAAAATCCAGTAAAGCTCATTTTTTAAAGATGGCATTATTACTGGATTTTTGTCTATCTATTTTTCTTTTATGTCCTTTTTTTAAAAAGCTCGCAAAATCTACATAGGCAGTAAGAAAAGTAACATGCTCTATTAAAATTGTAAGAAAAATACATAAACTGGAGATGAGTTTCAATTAGAATGCCCTGCCTGAATTGCGCGACCTTATGGCAAAAGCGAACGTAAGATGGAGGTTGTTATAACGCTACAAACACAAGAACGGCTAGTGTGGGAGAAGAGTAAGACCAACAAAATTGGGGGTTTTAATTTTAAAACAGGGTTTCTTGTTGTATACTATAAGAGGTGTTTTTTATATAAATAGAGAAAAGGGGTGTAACCATGAACGGGAAAAAAATAGCGATTTCCATTATTGGTTTATCAATTTTACTAGGAGGTTGTTCATTTATGGGGCAGTCAGATGAAAAAGAAAAGAAAATAGACGACGGGACAACACCTGTTGCGGAGTATAAAGGACAAGGATTTATTTTCGTTGATGGCGACAAGTCTAAAGAAATTGTCGAAAAGAACGAAGCAGAAATTAAAAAGCGAGCCATCGCATATATGAAAGATACATATAAAACTGATGTTAAAGTGAATAATGTTGTACCTGCAAGAGATGCGGCGGTTGTCATGGTCGAAGCAGAAGACCCGATAGAGTTCCATACTTCTGTGATTGTCGGGCTTGATATGCGAAAAAAAGAGCTTGACCCATTGCCTAATGTTTGGTCTCAGGACGGGCTAGTCGAGAGCGCCATTACAAGTGGTTTATATGTAAAAGCTTACAAAGAAGAATTCGAGAAACTGGATACTTTTACAAAAAAAATAGCTGAAAAATATGAATTACAGGGGTTAAACCAGACCACGATTGATAAGACGCATGCTTCCGGATATGAAAAAAGTTGTTATTTTGTGCCAATTGGTGGACAGTCTACAGCAGTTTATGATGCTTATATTAAAAATCCCAACATTTCAGTAAGTGAAATAAGGAACTTATTTTTTAAAGTGGACAGTAAGTTTGAAGATGCAAATGTATCTTTAAACTTCTATAACATAAGTAAAGGGGTGCCAAAACAAGAGAAGGCTGAACAAATAGCCAAAGATTTGAAGAATGAGACAGGACTTCCAAAAGGAAATTATAGTGTTATTCTATATGATAATTTTATTGTTAATCGCGTTGGCTTGCCCGACGGTGATAATGTTAGGGTTGAGGATATTCAAAAATAATGGACAAGGGGGCTTTGGAAGATGCCAACAGCGGAAAAACTAAAAACATCAGACTTGGATATTATAGAAATGAGCGGCAAAATAGTTTATCAAGAGCCACGTGCAGACGACCTCATCAAAGTGAACGGTGTTCCAAATGCTTACAAAGTTAAAGAAGGAACATATGGAACAAAATCCGGACTAGATTACATGATTGTCGAAAACACGAAAACGGGTGAAGTCGGCATGATTTTCCAAGGAACACAAGGTCAAAAAGACGGTGGTCGGGATATTGTTACCGATGCCACGCTTCCTGGAAATATTCCGGATGATCAACTAAAAGCAGCGGATAAAGCCTACAAGAAAATGAGTAAAAAATATGACATTAAATATGTTGGGGGAAACTCTTTAGGGGGCGGGCTTGGGAATTATGTCGCGTCAAACAATGAGGTGAAAAGTGTAACCTATAATCCTGCGATTTTGCCTGATGGCAAATATTCACAAAAGAATCCTGATATTACCAACT
>NZ_FYBO01000007.1:0-130653 GCF_900186135.1 Listeria sp. ILCC792 | reverse complement strand
CAGCGTTCGTCCTGAGCCAGGATCAAACTCTCTTTAAAATAAATCGAATTTGAATACTTATTCAACACCGTGAATAAGTTTCCTTAGCGTCACAAATTGACTTTGCTAGCTTGTTTCTTACTTTTTTTGGAAACATCTTTTTGTTTCCTGTCCTATGAATTGATTGGTGAAACATCTGTTTCATCGCTTTTTCATCTTCGTTTTGTTCAGTTTTCAAAGGTCATTCTTTCTTTTGTCCTGTGCGCGCTTAACGCATCAGCAACGTTTATAAATATACCAACTTTTTATGCATTCGTCAATAGTTTTTCAAAACTTTTTATGTTTTATTTCAAAAAAAGTTTCGTCACTGTATATATCGATGCATAAATAACTAAACTACCCATTATTAATGAGGGATTTCATTGGTTGTGTGGAGTACTTTTTTTGCTAGAGAATCGTATTCATTGTATAAATTGTCGCTTGTATCATATATGCCATCAATATAGCCGGATGCGTTTTTTTGCGGCTGGGCCATCTCTAATTGCGCAAGTAACGGTGCTTTTAGGTCGCGCGCTACTTTTTCTCCACCACCTTGTCCAAACAACTGGATAGATTTGTCATCAATTTTTAGGGCGGTCATGTTTTCAATAACACCTAAAATGTGGTGGCCGTTTTTCTCGGCCATGTAGCCTGCACGAGACGCAACTTGGGCAGCCGCGAAATGCGGCGTCGTGATAATAAGTTCATAGCAAGATGGGAGAAGTGTGTGAATGTCAAGCGCTACGTCGCCGGTTCCTGGCGGCAAGTCGATAAGCAAAAAGTCGAGTTCTCCCCACTTTACTTCTTCGAGAAACATTTTTACCATTTTCCCAAGCATTGGACCTCGCCAAATAACCGGCTCGCCCTTTTCTACAAAAAAGTCCATTGAAATCATATTTACACCGTGTGTTTGGACAGGAATGATGAAATTGCCTTCTTTGCGCGGCGCTGACATTTCACCAAATAAGACGGGAAGGCTAAAGCCGTAGATATCCGCATCTAGCACACCAACTTTTTTACCTTGTCTAGCAAGCGCGGCAGCTAAATTAGCGGCGACTGTAGATTTGCCGACGCCACCTTTCCCGCTGGCTATCGCAATAAATTTCGTTTTACTTCCTTCGGCTAAAATATTGTCGCGCGCTTCCAAGATTCTCTCAATCGTTGCAGCCGGTAGATAGTCCAACTCTAAATCGATATCGCCAAACCCAAATTGCCCTAAAAGCTCTTTTATATTTTGGGTAAAAGCAGCGGTTTCAATTTCTGGATCCGCAAGCGCTAGTCGGATTCGGATTCCGTCCGGCTTTATAATCTCGGTTTCGATGATGCCATTCGTTTCTTCGATTGTTGCCTCCAAAACTGGGTCTACCAATCGTTCTAACAATTTACCAACTTGCTGTTCATTTAACATGCTTTCCCCTCCATAAAATGTATACGATTACATTATTATATCATAGGCAAACTTTTACTTGAAATTTTTTAACTAAAAAGTAGATTTTCCTTTGAATAAATGATGCGCAGCGAGTAAACTATAGGAAAGGAGTGATAAAATGGCACAAATTTATCCATATTTGTCGTTTGAAAATGCAAAAGAAGCTTTAGAGTACTACGAAGAATTTTTCGGGGCAACAAACATTAGACGCGTGAAAGTTGAGCCAAATCAAGCTGAGGAATTCAATGTTCCGCTTGATAAAATTGATGATGCTACAATGCATGCAGAGTTTCGTATTTTAGGCGCCGAACTTTACTGTTCTGATTCGTTTGGCAATGATATTGAGCCTACACGTCAAATCTCCATTATGCTCGATGTGAACTGGGAAGACGAGCAAGCTTTAAAAGAATCTAATGAGTTTTTCGACAAGCTTGCAAAATCCGGTCAAGTTGAAATTTCCATGCCTTACGAAGAACAATTTTGGGGCGGTAAAATGGGGCAATTCACCGATAAATACGGCATCACTTGGATGCTTCATGCACAACCTTATTCGGAAGTCGGTAAGGCATAAAAAACAGCGGTCAAATTTGGCCGCTGTTTTTTTATTTAATTGCAATGCTCATGTCCGTGATGTCGCTCCATTTGAATCGTGCAATGCGAAATTTGAAATTCCGCCGTAAGCTCAGCCTGAATTTTTTCCAAAAGAAGATCCCTGTCAATCCCTTCAGCCACCTGCAAATGCACGGTAAGCGACGGGAAATCCGAAGTAATCGACCACACATGCAAGTCGTGCACAGAAACAACACCTTCTTGCTTTTGTAAAAAATCATGAATTTGTTCAAAATCCACGTTCGCAGGTTTTCCTTCCATTAAAACATCGACGGAGTCACGGAAAACACGAATGCCACTAACTAAAATCAGGACTGCGACGATGACACTCGCAATTGGATCGGCGATATTCCAGCCGAAGAAAATGATTAACAGCGCCGCAATTATCGCGCCCACAGAGCCAAGCAAGTCTCCAAGGACGTGCAGAAATGCACTACGCATATTTAAATTTTCACTTGTATCTCCGCCTTTCATCAAAATAAAGGCAACTAAAACGTTTATAAGTAAGCCGATGACGGAAATGGTCATCATGCCTGCCCCAACAACTTCTGGTGGAGCAAAAAAGCGATGATACGCTTCGTAAAATATATAAAGCGAAATGACAATCAGGGTCAGTCCGTTCAAAAAAGCGGCTAGTATTTCAAAACGTTTATAGCCATAAGTCTTACGCGCGTTCGCCTGTTTCTCACCGAATTTAAATGCAAGTAAACTAAGCCCTAGCGCTGCAGCATCACTAAGCATGTGCCCAGCGTCTGATAAGAGTGCCAAACTGTTGGTTAAAATTCCACCGACAACCTCAACAATCATGAAAGTCGCGATGAGAAGAAAACAGATGAAGAGTGTTTTTTTGTTGGCGTTGTGCGCGTGATTATGGCTATGACCGTGGTCGTGTGAATGATTGTGGTTGGACATTGGATCACTTCCCTTTTCTTTATATGTGTATATTAGCATATATACATTTTGAGAGCAAGAGAAAACACAAAATTAATTCTGCATTTCCCGCTGAAGCCACCTAAAGCCTTGACATGTAAACGTCGCTAGTCAGGTTTGCGCAAGAAATAAATGAGTTTACCATATTTATACTAAAAATCAGCACTTGACTAATGCGCATATAATGCGTATAATCAAATTAAGCATTAAATATCATAGAGATGGGGTCTTCAAGATGCCGATGACAGCTAAGCAGATGGTTAGGCTTCTAGGTAAGAAAGGGTTCGAAATCGTAACCCAAAGAGGCAGTCATTTGAAGATGTACCATCCTGAGTCTAATCGAACGGTTATCATTCCCATTCACAATAAAGACTTAGGAAAAGGCTTAGAACAAAGCATTCTTAAGCAAGCAGGACTAAAATGATTGCTTGCAAGAGTGCTCTAAATTATACTTACAGGAAATTACATGAATATGAACAAGGAGGCGTATAGTAATGACCGTGAACGTCGTTTACCCAATCACTTTAGAGCAAGACGGAAAGTATATTCTTGTTGATTTCCCTGACATTCCAACAGCAACAACACAAGGGGAAACTTTAGAAGAAGCATTTGAAATGGCAGAGGAAATTCTTGGCTTCAGCTTGGAAGATTACGATACATTCCCAAAAGCTAGCACAATTAAAGAAGTGAGCACATCATTCCCTGACAAAGATGTTGCCTTAATCGGACTAGATTTAGCAGCTTATCGCAGAAAATATTATTCAAAAAAAATCAGGAAGAATTTAACAATTCCAGAATGGCTTTCAGATATGGCCGAAGAAGAAAATATTAATTTTTCTCAGACGTTGACAGAGGCGCTTAAGGAGAAACTTGGAGTTTAAAGTTGACTAAATAGATGAGCACACAAAGTAAAATAAGCAACAAAAAACCCGCTTTCCAAAAATAGGAAGCGGGTTTACAACGCATAAGATTAACGTTTTGAGAACTGAGGTGCGCGACGAGCGCCTTTAAGTCCGTATTTTTTACGTTCTTTCATACGTGGATCACGAGTAAGTAGTCCAGCAGATTTAAGCGCAGGACGGTACTCAGGAGCCACTTGTAATAGTGCACGTGCAACGCCGTGACGGATGGCACCAGCTTGACCAGTGTATCCACCACCGTGAACGTTTACTAATACATCGTAGTTACCTAAAGTTTCAGTTGCTACTAAAGGTTGTTTGATTACTTCACGTAGTGCAGCGAATGGGATGTAATCTTCCCAATCACGATTATTGATAACAACTTTGCCGTCGCCAGGTACTAAACGTACACGAGCTACAGAGCTTTTACGACGACCAGTTCCGTAATATTGTACTTCTGCCACGATAATTTCCCTCCTTTAATAATTAACCGCGTAATTCGTATACTTCTGGTTGTTGCGCTGCATGTTCATGCTCGCTTCCACCGTATACGTGTAATTTTTTAAATTGTTGACGTCCAAGAGAATTCTTTGGAAGCATACCTTTTACAGATAGCTCGATTAATTTCTCAGGATTGTTCGTACGCATTTCGCCTGCAGTACGAGATTTTAAACCGCCTGGATATTGAGAGTGACGGTAATAAATTTTGTCAGTTGCTTTTTTACCAGTAAGACCAACCTTACCAGCGTTAATTACGATTACAAAATCTCCAGTATCAACATGTGGAGTAAATTGTGGTTTAGTTTTACCACGAAGAATTGATGCTACTTCGCTAGATAAACGACCTAGAGAAACACCTTCAGCGTCGATCACGTACCATTTACGTTCTACTTCGCCTGGTTTCGCCATATAAGTTGTACGCATGAGTTACCCTCCTAATAAATTAAAAATTGCGCCCGGAACCGTTCCTTGTTCCGAAACATCATAAAAATTTCTTACTATTGTTTTATTCAACACAACAACCTTCCGGGGCATATTGTGGGGTAAACAATACCATAGTCCATAATACAATTTTTAAGGGTAAAAGTCAATGGAAATTCCAGAAAAAATTACAATGGCAACGATACTTTAAATGGGGACACGGGAACGCCTGCTTCATTTACCAAATAACCTTCAGGGTGGTTTTCGTACGCGTAAGTTACTTTTTTCGTTTCAGGGGAAACGTCCACAAACAGACAATTTCCTTTTAAGTGGAAAGAGGCAGAAACGCAATTTTCACCCATAAGCGTTAGTTCTTTTGCGTGTTTAATCGTGATTTTGATGTGGTTCTCCGATATTTTCTCTACACGTTCGAACATGGGACTGCTTTCTTTTTTCTCGTATAAAAAGGAGATTCGCTCACCGATGGCTCGTTTTGAAATGGGGTGAATGTTGTACGATTCGCCGCAATCAATTGTGACCACTAAGTGCAAATTCGCGAACTTCCGCGTGACGCTTTCTTGTTTTTCGCGCAGTAGCGCCCAAGAGTCTTTTGGGGCGTCCTGGTATTTTGGCAGTTGGACAATAAAAAACGGCTTATTTCCAAGATGGATACGCCATTCTTGGACCAATTTTTCTAGCAAAAAGTCGTAAAGGTCTGCGTTTTGTGCGTCTTCTTCGCCTTGATACCATAGAACAGCGGAAAAATTCATTTTATGCGCTTCCGAGAACATTTTGGTGTAGAGCATACCGGGCGCACGGTAGCTATCTGGTGTTGCGGGTGGCGGCCAAGGCGTGTGCCCCACAATTTGTTTCACTTCTTGGAGTGTCAATTCGGGATGGTCCGCGATGTATTTTTCTCGTTTCGCCGTATAAATGGTGACGGCTTCTTGGTAGTTTTCCAGTAAGCGCTCAAAATCATTCGGGCTTTTGCCGGAAATTTCACGTTCAAATGGCTGAATAAACCGTTCGCTAAATAGCGAATTGCCTCGCAACATGGCTTCCGGGAGCCAGCTTGAAATCGAGGTTCCACCTTTAAAGCAGCCGACAATTCCAATTGGGACAGCGGGATTTTTTAGGCGCAGCTGTTTGGCAAAATAATAAGCTACCGCAGAAATGTTTCCGTTCACGTCTTCCCAGCAAAACGGCTCTGCTTTTTCATCATCGGGGGCTAAAAGGTTGTAAAAGCGCAGATTCCCCAAATTTCGGAAGCACGGCTGCTCTTTTTCGTACTCAGCATCTTGTTTCAACCGATATTCGATGTTAGACTGACCAGAAACTAAGAAAACATCACCAAATAAACAATTTCTCAAAACCACTTTTTTGTCTAAAGCTGAGATGGAAATGTCGGGCGATATGCCCGTTTTGAACGCTTTCGTCACAATTTCAAAAGAGGAGGTTTGGTCTGCCTCACTCGACCAAACTTCCTCTCCAATTTGAACTGTCACAACTACGCCTGGCTTAGCTTTCCCGAAAAACCGCAGTGGCTCGTCACGTTGTAAGATCATTCGGTTTTTAAAAACTTTAGCAAGTTGGAAACTCATTCAATTTACCTCCAATTTTTTGTAAAGCACGCAAAATCGTTCTGCCATATCAATTGTCGTTGTCGCTGCCATAAAATGATCTTGCGAATGGATAAGCAAAATGCTTTTTTCAACTTCCGTATCATTCATTTCGCTTGTAAGCCAATTCGTTTGAATCGCATGCGCGCCGTGCAATTCCTTTTTCGCTTGTTGCAGCATAGCTTCTGCTTCTACTGCGTCGCCTTCTTCTGCTTTTAAAATTGCTTTCATGGCTTGCGTTTTAGCATTGCCGGCGATGAAAATTAGTTGCATAGCTTCTTCTAGCCTTTTTTCATCCATTTAAACATCCCCTAAACGCTTTTGATTCATTTGATTGGCGATTTTAATAAACGGCAGATAAATAAATGTCGCAACAACCAAATTGACAAGCTGTACAATGGCACCGTTTATCGTTCCGGTGAAAAGAAGCCCTGAAATGAGCGGCGGCACCGTCCACGGAACATTATTTGTGATAACATCGATAAAACCAATTTCCGTAAAGAATACGGCAAGATAAAAACAAATGGGTTGCACGATAACAAACGGCACAAACATGATTGGGTTTAGAACAATTGGCAAACCAAATGTGATTGGCTCACTAATATTAAAGACAGCGGGCATTAACGCAATTTTAGCCACCTTTTTATCCGAGTTTACTTTAGAGAAGATAAGTAATGCAATAACCGGAGCAAGCGCAAACGTTCCGGCTGCAATCGTTGAAAAGTTCATGAACATGGTTGAATATAAATGTTTGGCGGTTCCCATCATGTTTTCTGTATCAGCCACGTTCCAAGTTACACCAAATACCGGGCCCCAAATCGATGTCGGGTGAATCCCAAACCATTGCAAGAGCGGCCAAGTGATTTGGACGACAAGCGCAAAGATAGCTGTGCCTGAGATGGCCATGGCTGGTTTTTGCAAGATTTGCAGCAATAATTCTGGAAGTGAAACACCTGCCAATCCCACGCTAAGCCCTGTTCCTGCAACAAAAACGGCTAGTGTAATGATTCCCGGGATAAGCGATTCAAAGCTTCTCGCAACTGCTGGTGGTACAGAATCCGGCATTTTAATAACAATATTTCTTTCGAGTACTATGTTATAAATCCAAACGGCTAAGCCACTAATTAATAGTGCTGAAAAAACACCTTGTGTTCCTAAAAAATTGGAATTCAGCATTCCCGTAATTTCTACATGTTTATTTCCTACTACATAATCATAGTTCCACGGTAAGCAGATGAAAAATGCGGCCATCGCATATAAAACCGATGTCATGTGTTCTTTATTTTTCGGGAAAAATTTCTTAGAGAAAGTATAGGAGAACACGACTACAATGAGCAAGGAGAATACAGATAATGCCCCTTGAGAAAATAAATTGATAAGCGATTGTATGTAGACTAGCGTTTCAGCGAAGTTTGAACTTGCCCATGCATCCCATGAACCGCTAATTAACTTCCCTAAATGTAAACCTTGCTGTCCAAAAATCAGCCCGTTTGGATCAAGAAATACGGAACTAATCATTATCGCAAAACCAGCGATCATGGTTACTGCAGCTACTAAAATGAATGTATCACGTAGTGTTAAAAGCAACTTATTCGCTGCGATTTTTCCAACAATTCGAGTGAACGCTGTTTGAAATTTCGAAAATTTCCCGCTAGTCATTCAGGATTCACTCCTTCGTTTTCAAGCCGTTTAATAATAGAAACTCCGTCCATCGCCCCAAACTCTGCCATTGTTAAATCGACAACTTTTTTATCTGGATGTGCAGCTTTGACTTGTTCAAACGCCCAAGCAATTTGTGGCGCAATGATGATGACATCTACTTCATGACCAATTTCATCAATCATCGCAAAATCATACGCCTCTACAGTCACATTTTTAACACCTTGCGCATCATAAGCTTTCTGCATTTTCGACCCTACTAAACTTGTGGACATGCCACCACTACAAAACAGTGCTATTTTCATTGTTAAAGACCCCTTGTATGTTAGTTTAGAAAACGTTTTCTTAATTATTAGTATAACGTTTTTTCTATATAAGTCAATACTTATTTATATAAGTTATAACATATCAGGGGACAAAAAAAGAAAACCTATCTGGCTTTCTTTAAATAATATTCACGGTTTGGAATTTGTATTCTCCCGTTTTAATTTTAGAAACAGAGTATTCACAAGGCTTTCCATTGTCTAAATACACAATTTGTTCCATCTCAAGCAGCGGAAAATTCCAGTCAACCTCAAGCAACTTCTCATCATTTTTCGAAGGATGACAGGCATTTAGCTGACGATGCACGCTTTTTGGAACAAGACCAATTTCATCTTTAACAAAATTATAAATGGATGTTGTCAGTACGTCCAAACGTATTCCTTGAATGAGCTGAATCGGCATGTAACTTTGTTCAATCGCAAAGGGAGAATTATTCTTTTTATGCAACCTTCGTATATCATAAACAAAATCAAACGAGGAGATTTTAAGCTTTTCTGCAATATCATCGGGTGATTTTATTACCGTGAAATCAATTACCTCTGTTGTAATGTCTTTCCCTGAAAAATTTTCTAAAGTCGTCGCTTGGAGCTGCGCGCTCATTTCAGCGCCTTTCACATAGCTTCCTGACCCTCTACGTTTATAGATGAGACCTTCATTTACAAGCATGTCCATTGCTTTTCTAATCGTAATTCTACTCGCATTGTATGCTTTACATAAATCCTTCTCAAAAGGAAGTTGTTCGTTTACTTCATAGGCACCTTCTTGGATTTTTCGCCTTATATCACTTGCAATCAATTCGTACTTTGTATCATTCATGCCATACATCCTTTATAATTTGTCATATCTTTTATAAGTATATCATGTTTTATTTGAATATAACAATCAATCATAAAAAACAGCATGCAAATATAAGCCTTCTGGAGGCGCTGTTTTACTTCTTAAAGCTTCACGACTTTTGGCATTAAAAGCACGCAGAATATCTGCTTCACTAAGCTTCCCCTGCCCAGCATCTAATAGAACGCCGGTTAAAATCCGCACCATATTATATAAAAAGCCGCTTCCCTGATACGAAATCATGAGTGTCGTTTCATCGACTTCGACAATTTCGATATGGTAAATCGTCCGCACTTTGCTTTCTTGTTCCGCCCTCGCCGAACAAAAGCTCGTGAAGTCGTGTTCTCCAATTAGGAGCTTTGCGACTGAGCCCATTTTTTCAAGGTCTAGCGCATACGGGAAATGTAGCGCAAAATCCCTTTTAAACGGATTAAATATTTTGGAACGATCGATAACGTAGCGATATTCCTTGCCAGTTACGTCGAAGCGCGCGTGAAAATCGTCCGAAACCTTTTCTACGGATAGAAAGCTAATGTCGCGCGGTGTTCCTGTTTGCAAGGCAATCCGGAACTTTTCCGGCTCGATTTGAAGCGGCGAATCAAAATGAATGACCTGTCCTGTTGCGTGAACACCAGTATCCGTTCGGCCTGACGCAACAATCCGCCCAAAATTACCTTTATGCATTTTTTTCAGCGCTTTTTCAATTTCTTCTTGCACTGTGCGTCCATTCGGCTGCACTTGATAGCCAGAAAAGTCACTGCCATCATAGGCAATAACCGCTTTATATCGCGTCACAAAAACGCCTCCTAATTTCTAAGTAATACTAAAATACCCGTCAAAATGATAAGCGAAATGAGTAAACCTGTATCGGCAAAACGCCATTTGAGCAAGCGGAATCTCGTTCGCCCGTGTCCACCGCGGTAGCCGCGCGCTTCCATCGCAATCGCCAAATCTTCAGCACGTTTAAACGCGCTGATAAATAGCGGGATAAGCAGCGGAACAATTGCTCGAATGCGGTCGCTAATTTTGCCACTTGTAAACTCAACGCCACGCGCTTTTTGAGCCTTCATAATCTTCTCCGTTTCGTCCATCAAAGTTGGAATGAAGCGCAGCGAAATGCTAAGCATAAGAGCCAATTCATGAACCGGAAGGCGCACAATTCGGAACGGCGCCAAAATTTTCTCAAGACCATCTGTAAGTTCAATCGGACTTGTGGTAAGCGTGAGAAGCGTTGTCATGAACACAATTAGCACGAAGCGACAAAACATTTTAACCCCGTTCATAAGCCCTAGTGTTGTCACTTTAATTGGTCCAAGCGCAAATAACGTTTCTCCCCCTTGTGTGAAAAAAACTTGAAGTAATAATGTTAAAAGAATCAGCCACATGATTGGTTGCAAGCCTTTTAGAAAGAAGAGAAAAGGAATTTTCGAGGTCAAAACTAGTGCTAAAACATATACAAACAAGACCGCGTAGGTCAGCCAATTATTCGCCAAAAAAACAATGACAATAAATGCCATGACAGCCGTAATCTTAGCGCGCGGATCGATTTTATGTAACCACGAATCGCTCGGAATGTACCGCCCTAAAATCATTTTATCCATCATAACGGCGACGCATCCTTAGCTAAAAACGGCACAATCTCCTGCAACAATTCCTCCATATTTAAACATGTTTTGGATAGCGTTACATTAAATTTGCGCTCAAAATTCCGCTGAAACCGAACCACTTCTGGTACTAAAAGCCCTAAATTGAGAAGCTTTTCCGACTCCGTAAAAATCGTACGGGGATCCCCGACCTGATTCACCGTGCCGTCTTTCATAAGCACAATCTTTTCAGCGTAACGCGCCGCATCTTCCATGCTATGTGTAACCAAGATGGTCGTCAATTTTTTATTTTGATGCAGTTCATAAAACATTTCCATAATTTCCTGCCGCCCATGCGGATCAAGACCAGCAGTCGGCTCATCTAGCACGAGGACTTCCGGTTCCATCGCCAGCACACCAGCAATGGCGACACGCCGTTTTTGACCGCCCGAAAGTTCAAATGGAGATCGTTCCAAAATCGCGTCTGTTAAACCTACATCTTGAATGACTTCGCGCGCACGTTTTTCCGCCTCTTCTTTTGTCGCCCCAAAATTAAGCGGCCCAAACATAATGTCTTTTAACACCGTTTCTTCAAACAATTGGGCTTCTGGAAACTGGAACACGATGCCCACACGGCGCCGGATATCGCGTAATTTTTTTTGCTTCACACCGGCAATCATTTCACGATCAAACAGCGTTATTTTCCCCTCAGTAGGTAAAAGCAAGGCATTCAAATGTTGTACGAGCGTCGATTTCCCCGACCCAGTGTGGCCAATGACGGCCGTATAACTGCCAGTTTCAAATGTCACATTCACATCAGTGAGCGCACGTTTCTCAAAAGGGCTATTTTTTTGGTAACAGTATCCTACTTGCTCGAGTTTGATTCCCATAATAAATTTAACAGCTCTCCTTCCGATAAAACTGGCTCGCCAATTGGTACCCCTTGCTGTTCTAGCTGACCTTCCAGTTCAACAATAAAGGGTACACCTAAACCAATTTGTTTCATTTCTTCCGCATTTTTAAAAATTTCTTTTGGAGTGCCTTCTCTGAAACGTTCTCCTTCATTCATCACGATGACCCGGTCAGCATAAAGCACCTCATCTAAGTCATGCGTAATCGAAATAACCGTAATATCTTCCTTTTCCCTAAGCCTGCGAATAGTCTCCATCACTTCAGCTCTCCCACGCGGGTCTAACATGGACGTCGCTTCATCCAAAATAATGACATCCGGTTTGAGCGCCAACACACCAGCAATGGCTACCCGTTGCTTCTGACCACCAGACAAACGAGCCGGTTCGTGCTCCTTGTATTCTTGCATGCCAACTTCACGTAGCGCCTCGCTCACACGCTCCACCATATCATCATGAGGTACGCCGTGGTTCTCTAATCCAAACGCGACGTCATCCTGCACAGTCGCGCCCACAAATTGATTATCAGGATTTTGGAAAACCATACCGACTTGTCTGCGGATATCCCAAATCGTCTTTTCTGACAAAACATAGTGCCCGATTTTAATTAACCCTTTTTCTGGGAAAAGCAAGCCGTTCAAAAGTCTAGCAAGAGTCGATTTCCCTGAACCATTATGACCTACTAGCGCCAACCATTCACCTTTTTCGACAGAAAAAGTCACATCATGCACTGCATAGCTCGACTCATCATCATATTTATAAAAAACGTGATCTATCTTCACAAAATCTTCCGCCATTATTCGCACCTCTTTCATACAGGCTACACCTTATTTATTATAGTATAAAGCGCCATAACACGCAAAGCTTGTTTTAAAATCATGCTTTTCTTGGAAACAATTTAGTTTTTGAACACAAAAAAACTCAAAGTAAATGACTTTGAGTCTGGACAGAAATAAAAAAAGCCTGCGCCCTCCCCGTTTTAAACAGAAGAAGGCGCACAGAGCTAGACAAGTCAGGTTTCCCTGCTTATCATGACACTCTACTTGCTTTCATACATTTTCTATTAAACTAACTCGATAATTACCATTGGAGCACCGTCACCACGACGAGGTCCTTTTTTGTAAATACGAGTGTAACCACCTTGACGATCAGCATAACGAGGTGCTACATCATCAAATAGTTTTTGAAGCGCGTATACCGCTTGGTTTTTCTTCACAGTTTCGCCTTTTTTGTTTGTTACGTCAACTTGTTTAACGTCAGCAACTTCATGGCGAACAAAAGCAGCAGCTTGACGACGAGCGTGCAAGTCACCTTTTTTACCGGAAGTAATAAGTTTTTCAACAACTTTACGAATCTCTTTAGCGCGAGCTTCAGTTGTTTCGATACGTTCATGTACGATTAAATCCGTTGCAAGATCACGTAGTAACGCTTTACGTTGTGAGCTCGTACGGCCTAATTTTCTGTAACCCATGGAATTCCCTCCTTACTTTTCTATCAGTTTTCGTTTCTTAGACCTAAGCCAAGGTCAGCAAGCTTAACTTTAACTTCCTCAAGAGATTTACGACCCAAGTTACGAACTTTCATCATATCATCTTCTGATTTGTCAGCTAATTCTTGTACAGTATTGATTCCAGCGCGTTTTAGACAGTTATAAGAACGAACAGAAAGATCTAATTCTTCAATTGTCATTTCAAGCACTTTCTCTTTATGGCTTTCTTCTTTTTCAATCATAATTTCCGCTTTTTGGGCTTCGTCTGTTAAGTTAACAAAGATGCTCAAATGCTCAGAAAGGATTTTTGCACCAAGAGATACAGCTTCTTCTGGGCTAATGCTTCCATCAGTTAAAACATCAAAAGTTAGCTTATCATAATTTGTCGATTGACCTACACGTGTATTTTCAACTTGATAATTCACACGAATTACTGGAGAGAAAATAGAGTCTATTGGAAGAACACCAATAGGCATACTTTCACGTTTGTTTTGGTCAGCTGGCGTATAACCACGACCACGAGTGGCATTCAAGCGCACATGGAATTTCGCATTATCACTTAATGTAGCAATATGCAAATCTGGATTTAAAATTTCAACATCACTATCATAATTAATATCTCCAGCAGTTACAACACCTGGTCCTTGCATATCAATTTCCAATGTTTTTTCTTCATCAGAGTAAACTTTAAGTGCAAGTTTCTTGATATTTAAAATCATTGTTGTCACATCTTCAACTACACCTTCAATAACAGAAAACTCATGCAATGCACCATCAATTTGAATTGAAGTGACTGCAGCACCTGGTAGTGAAGATAATAGAATACGACGTAAGGAGTTACCCAAAGTTGTACCATATCCACGCTCAAGTGGTTCTACAACAAACTTTCCATACTTGGCATCATCGCTGATCTCAATCGTCTCGATTTTTGGCTTTTCAATTTCGATCATTCAAATTTACCCTCCTTCAAAACGTCTTATTTCCTAAATCTAGTCGAACCTCTTTACAAGTTTAACAATCGAAGTATAGAGTGGCATAAGAAATACGACTACTTATACACGACGACGTTTTGGAGGACGACAACCATTGTGGGGAACTGGAGTTACATCTTTAATTGCAGTAACTTCAAGACCTGCTGCTTGAAGAGCACGAATAGCTGCTTCACGACCAGCACCTGGACCTTTAACAGTTACTTCTAAAGTTTTCAAACCATGTTCTTGAGCTGATTTAGCTGCACTTTCAGCTGCCATTTGAGCTGCAAAAGGAGTAGATTTACGAGAACCTTTAAATCCTAAAGCACCAGCGCTAGACCAAGCTAAAGCATTTCCATGCGTGTCAGTAATCATTACAATCGTATTATTAAATGTAGAACGAATATGTGCAATACCGCTTTCGATATTCTTTTTCACACGACGTTTACGAGTATTTGTTTTACGTGCCATTCACTTACTACCTCCTTTACTAACTTATTATTTCTTCTTACCTGCAACAGTCTTAGAAGGACCTTTACGAGTACGAGCATTATTTTTAGTATTTTGTCCACGAACGGGAAGTCCACGACGGTGACGCATACCACGGTAAGAACCGATTTCAATCAGACGTTTAATGTTCAAGTTCACTTCACGACGAAGATCACCTTCTACTTTAATACGGTCAACGATTTCACGGATTTTACCTAATTCTTCTTCTGTTAAATCACGAGTACGAGTATCTTCAGAAACGCCTGCTTCTTTCAAAACTTGAATAGCAGTTTGTTTACCAATACCGTAAATGTAAGTCAGGGAAATAACAATACGTTTTTCACGTGGAACGTCCACACCTGCAATACGTGCCATTTAGTCAAGCACCTCCTTATATTATCCTTGTTTTTGCTTATGTTTAGGGTTTTCACAAATTACCATTACTTTACCTTTACGACGAATAACTTTACATTTTTCGCACATAGGTTTAACGGATGGTCTTACTTTCATATTCCATATACCTCCTTGTTTATTAGAGAAAGTGTCTCTATAAACCGATACGTACTAAGCTGGCGAACCAGACCGGTATATAAATTCAATTTCGGAGTGCAAATTATTTAAAACGATAAGTGATTCTTCCACGAGTTAAATCATACGGGGAAAGCTCAACTGTCACTTTGTCCCCAGGTAAAATACGGATGTAGTGCATACGAATTTTACCAGAAACAGTGGCAAGCACTTTATGACCATTTTCGAGTTCTACATTGAACATCGCATTTGGTAAAGTTTCTTGAACAACGCCTTCCACTTCGATTACATCTTCTTTAGCCATATGTTCGCTACCTCCTTCTCGGTTACTAGACCACTTGGTTACTAAATTTTATCAGTGTAAAACTTGATTACATGAAAAAACGGTAAACAAGCCAAAACTCGTCGCATATTTGCAACGTTTTCGGTGTTTTTAGACAACCCACAGAGTGAATCCGTAATGCCGAGATTTTGAGCAAACATTACTCAAAGTTAAAGCTCGATATAATCTTTCGGATGATCTTCAAATGGTTCTCTCGTTCATCATGATTTGCTATGATGCTTTTATTCCACTGCCAATTATCCATTATACTACAATCCAATTGAATTTGCACGTATTAATTTGTTAGCAGGGCAAGCACTTTCCGCACTTAGAAAGCAGCAAGAATCTTGTCCACATCCGCAAAAACATCATTGATATCTTGTTCACCGTTTACGTTGTGAAGCTTACCTGTTTCTTTATAGAAATTAAGAAGAGGTTCTGTTTGTTTCATATTGACATTCAAACGATTTTCAACAGTTTCTTTTTTGTCATCTTCACGTTGATAAAGTTCTGTTCCATCCACGTCACATTTACCTGCAACTTTGGGTGGATTATAAATTTCATGATACGTGCGACCACAAGTTTTACAAATCCAGCGGCCCGTTAGGCGTTTCATCAAAATTTCTTTATCAACATTAATGTTAATGACAGCATCAAGTTCTGTTCCTAAATCTTTCAATATGTTTTCCAGCTCTTCAGCTTGTGCCACTGTGCGTGGAAAGCCATCTAATAGAAACCCGTTTCTTGCATCATCTTGAGCTAAACGTTCACGAACAATACCATTTGTCACTTCATCGGGAACTAAATCACCTTTATCCATGTAAGACTTAGCTTTTAGTCCTAAATCTGTTTCATTTTTCATCGCTGCGCGGAACATATCCCCTGTAGATATATGAGGGATATTATATTTTTCAACAATTTTCTCAGCTTGAGTACCTTTTCCAGCTCCTGGTAGTCCCATTAATACTAATTTCAACTATTTCGCTCCTCGGCTACGCGCAGGGGCCCTGCTAGGTAATCCTAAGCAAGTGCCTGCGTGTTATTTGATGAACCCACGATAATTCCGTTTCACAAGTTGACCTTCGAGTTGTTTCGTTGTATCTAGTGCTACGCCGATTACGATTAGAAGACTTGTACCACCGATAGCGAGCGTTTGAGGAAGACCAAAAGCGGTCGTACCGATAGTTGGAATTACAGCAACTGCCGCTAGGAAAAGTGCACCAACAAATGTTAGACGGTAAAGTACCGAAGTAAGATATGCTTGTGTTTCTCTACCTGGGCGTTTACTAGGGATATATCCACCTTGCTTCTTCAAATTGTCAGCCACTTTTTCAGGGTTAACTTGAATGAAAGCATAGAAATAAGTGAATGCGATAATTAGTGCTACATATAAAATCATGCCGATAGGTTTCGTATAATCAAACACATTTTTGAGCACAGCAACAACTTCATTACTACTATCAAAGAAAGTAAGAATGGTTTGTGGTGTGATAATAAACGCACTCGCGAAGATTACCGGAATAACCCCAGCAGAGTTAAGTTTAAGTGGCAAATGAGTTGCCTGAGCACCAGCTTGCTTGTTACCTGCAACACGTTTTGAATATTGAATCGGGATTTTACGTAAAGCTTGTTGGAAGTAAATAACTACTACTACGATTAGAAGTGCAGCTAGTGCGATTCCAGCAAGAACTAAAATGTGTAGGAAAAGCTGATCTCCAGCTCCTTCGATTTGTTGTACGTAAACTTGACGAACACCATCAGGAATACGTGCAACGATACCAGCAAAGATAATAATGGAAACCCCATTACCAACACCTTTAACTGTAATTTGTTCCCCTAACCACATAAGGAACATTGTACCTGTCATTAGTACAATCGCAATTAGAATGTACTGTGGAATTGACGCATTAAAAATCAAAGTAGATCCTGAAAGTCTGTTAAAGCCATATGCCATACCAAACGCTTCTACTAAACCTAAAATGATTGTTAAATAACGAGTAAGTTGGTTGAGTTTTTTACGACCCATTTCCCCTTGCTTCGCCCATTCCGTAAGTTTAGGAACAACATCCATTTGTAATAGTTGAACAATGATGGACGCCGTGATGTACGGCATAACACCCATTGCTAAAACGGAGAAGTTTTTTAATGCTCCACCATTAAATGTGTTTAGAAAGCCAAAAATCCCGCCTTCCATCGTTTGTTGCAATGCAGCAGCATTCACCCCAGGCACGGGCACGAATGTTCCAATACGGAAAATAATTAACATCGCAATTGTGAAAAGAATTTTTTTACGGATATCAGCTACTCTAAAGAAGTTGACTAACGTTGAAAACATTAGATCACCTCAGTTTTCCCGCCAGCGGCTTCGATTGCTTCCTTAGCAGCTGTGGAAAATTTATTTGCTTTCACTGTAAGTTTTTTCTCAATAGATCCATTTGAAAGGATTTTAATACCAGATTTTGCATTACGCACAATACCAGTTTCAATTAATAATTCAGGTGTTACTTCTGTACCTTCTTCAAAGCGATTTAAAACATCTAAATTCACAACTGCGAATTCTTTACGGTTGATGTTCGTAAATCCACGTTTTGGTATACGGCGGAATAATGGAAGTTGTCCACCTTCAAAACCTAAACGTACACCGCCGCCGGAACGAGCTTTTTGCCCTTTATGTCCACGACCGGAAGTTTTACCGTTACCAGAGCCTGTACCACGACCAACACGATTACGCTCTTTGCGAGAACCTTCAGCAGGCTTAAGTTCGTGTAGTTTCATGTCAAGCACCTCCTCCTAATTCTAGTTTATTACATTTGAAAATTTCGCTTAAACTTCTTTAACGTCCAGAAGATGACTAACTTTGTTAACCATCCCACGAATTGCAGGATTATCTTCTTTAACGACAACGGAATTTGTTTTACCAAGACCTAACGCTTGAACAGTTTTACGTTGTGGTTCGGGACGACCGATTAAGCTACGTTTTAGAGTGATTTCTAATTTAGCCATAATGATAATTCCCTCCTTATCCTAGCAATTCTTCTACAGTTTTGCCACGAAGTTTTGCAACTTCTTCAGCTTTTTTAAGTTGTTTGATACCGTCGATTGTAGCGCGCACCATGTTGATAGGTGTATTTGATCCAAGTGATTTGGAAGATACATCTGCAACACCAGCAAGCTCAAGTACGGCACGAACAGGACCACCAGCAGTTACACCAGAACCGGCGCTCGCAGGTTTAAGAAGGATTTCTCCCCCACCGAAGTGACCTACAACTGTATGCGGAATTGTTGTGTCAACAGTTGGTACGAATACCATGTTTTTCTTCGCATCTTCAACAGCTTTACGAATAGCGTCTGGAACTTCTTGTGCTTTACCAGTACCGAAGCCCACGTGACCGTTTTTATCACCAACAACAACAAGTGCTGTGAAGCGGAAACGACGACCACCTTTAACTACTTTAGCAACACGGTTGATTGTAACAACGCGTTCTTCTAAATCTAATTTGTTTCCATCAATAATTTCAGCCATGCAAGGTTTCCCTCCTTCTTATTAGAATTGTAATCCGTTTTCACGAGCAGCTTCAGCAAGAGCTTTTACGCGACCATGATATAAGTAACCTCCGCGGTCAAATACAACAGCAGAAATTCCTTTTTCAGAAGCACGTTTTGCGACTAATTCGCCAACTTTGCTAGCAGCGTCAACTTTTGATTCGCTTGATGCGAAATCTTTATCTAAATTCGATGCACTTACAAGTGTCACGCCATTTACATCATCAATTAATTGAGCGTAAATATTTTTATTAGAACGAAAAACGTTTAAACGTGGACGACTTTCAGTTCCAGTAATTTTAGAACGAACACGAGCATGTCTCTTTTTACGAACTTTATTTTTGTCGATTTTGGTAATCACACGACTCACCTCTTCTCTAATAGCCTATGCGGCATTATTTACCAGTTTTACCTTCTTTACGGCGTACATATTCGCCTTCGTAACGAATACCTTTGCCTTTGTATGGCTCAGGCGGACGTACAGCGCGAATATTCGCAGCTAGTTCACCAACGTGTTCTTTATTGAAGCCTTTAACGATAATTTTCGTATTAGCAGGAACATCAATTTCTACACCTTTTGGCGCTTCGAATTCTACTGGATGAGAGTAACCTACGTTAAGAACAAGTTTAGAACCTTGTTTTTGTGCACGGTAACCGACACCGATTAATTCTAAAGTTTTTTCGTAGCCTTCAGATACTCCGACAACCATGTTATTTAAGATTGCACGAGTCGTACCATGAAGAGCACGATGAGTTTTATTATCAGTTGGACGGGAAATGTTAATTTCGCTTCCTTCAATATCAATTTTAATGTCTGGGTTAAACTCTTTAACGAGTTCACCTTTAGGACCTTTAACTGTAGCCTTAGCTCCGTCAAGTGTAACAGTTACACCAGCAGGAATTGTAATAGGCTTTTTACCGATACGGGACATTTATCGCACCTCCTTGTGTTATATATTTCTTACCAAACGTATGCTAGAACTTCTCCACCGACTTGTTTAGCGCGAGCTTCTTTGTCAGTTAAAACACCTTGCGAAGTTGATACGATTGCGATACCAAGACCGTTAAGTACTTTAGGCACCTCATTTGATTTAGCGTATACACGCAGACCTGGTTTACTGATACGTTTCAAACCAGTGATTACACGTTCGCCAGACGGACTATATTTTAAGAAAACACGGATAGTGCCTTGTTTGTCGTCTTCGATATACTCAACATCGCGTACAAAACCTTCACGTTTCAGGATTTCAGCGATTTCTTTCTTGATTTTAGACGCAGGTAATTCTAATTTATCATGCTTTACCATGTTCGCATTACGGATACGAGTTAGAAAATCTGCAATTGGATCTGTCATCACCATGTGTAATTACCCTCCTTCCTTAAACTTTAACTTACCAGCTTGCTTTTTTTACGCCGGGAATTTGACCTTTATAGGCAAGTTCACGGAAACAAATACGGCATAATTTGAATTTGCGAATAACGGAATGTGGACGTCCACAACGTTCGCAACGAGTATACGCTTGAACTGCGAATTTTGGTTCGCGTTTTTGCTTAGCGATCATTGACTTTTTAGCCACGTTTTCGCCTCCCTACTTTTAATTATTGATTATTTTTGAAACGGCATTCCAGCTAGAGTTAATAACTCACGGGATTCTTCATCAGTTTTGGCAGTTGTAACAATAACTACATCCATACCTCGAACTTTAGATACTTGATCATAATCAATTTCAGGGAAAATTAATTGTTCTCTCACACCCAGCGTATAGTTCCCACGGCCGTCGAAAGCTTTTTTCGAAACACCACGGAAGTCACGTACACGTGGAAGTGAAACAGTAATTAATTTGTCTAAGAAATCATACATACGCTCACCACGAAGCGTTACTTTAGCACCGATTGGCATTCCTTCACGAAGACGGAAACCAGCGATAGAGTTTTTTGCTTTTGTGATTACAGGTTTTTGACCAGTGATTAAAGCTAATTCTTCAACAGCACTGTCCAAAACTTTAGCGTTTGCTACTGCGTCACCAACACCAGTGTTGATTACGATTTTTTCAATTTTTGGTACTTCCATAACGGAAGAATAGTTAAACTTGCTCATCATAGCAGGAACAATTTCCTTAAGATAGCGATCTTTAAGGCGATTCATGTAATGTTGCCTCCTTCCTCAAATACTTATTTATCGATTACTTCACCGGATTTTTTAGCTACACGTACTTTTTTATCGCCTTTTACTTCATAGCCTACACGAGTAGGTTCACCAGTTTTAGGGTCGATAAGCATTACGTTTGATACGTGAATTGGTGCCTCAACATTCAAGATTCCACCTTGTGGATTGATGTTGGAAGGTTTCGTATGTTTTTTCACCATGTTAATTCCTTCAACAATTACACGATCTTTTTTCGGAAATGCAGCAAGGATTTTGCCGGATTTGCCTTTATCTTTACCAGTAATAACTTGTACTTTATCACCTTTTTTGACATGCATAAGTTTTAGCACCTCCTTGGTTTGAAACTTGTTTTTTAAAGAACTTCTGGAGCTAAAGAAACGATCTTCATAAAGTTGTTTTCACGAAGTTCGCGAGCAACAGGTCCAAAAATACGTGTTCCACGAGGACTTTTATCATCACGGATAATGACACATGCATTTTCATCAAATTTGATGTAAGAACCATCTTGACGACGTGCTCCACTCTTAGTACGAACGATTACTGCTTTAACAACTTCACCTTTTTTGACAACGCCGCCTGGTGTTGCTTGTTTAACGGTACACACGACAACATCGCCAATGTTAGCAGTTTTGCGTCCTGATCCACCTAGCACTTTAATAGTTAACACTTCACGTGCGCCAGAGTTATCAGCCACTTTCATACGACTTTCTTGTTGAATCATTAGGACACCCTCCTTCCAGAATAACGGGTAAGAAATAATTTCTTATTTTTATAATAAACGTTAGATAATTACTGCTTCTTCTACTACATCAATTAAACGGAAACGTTTAGTTGCGGATAGAGGACGAGTTTCCATGATACGAACGATATCGCCAGCTTTAGCAGTGTTATTTTCATCATGCGCTTTGAACTTTTTCGAATACTTAACGCGTTTACCATACAAGCCATGCTTTTTGTATGTTTCAACTACTACAGTGATTGTCTTATCCATTTTGTCGGATACTACGCGACCTGTATAAATTTTACGTTGATTACGGTCAGTCATGCATTAAAACCTCCTTACGATTTTCTTTTTAAGCAAGTTCTCTTTCTTTAACAATTGTTTTCATGCGCGCGATAGATTTACGTACTTCTCTAATACGTGCAGTATTTTCCAATTGTCCTGTAGCTAATTGAAAGCGCAGGTTGAAAAGCTCTTCTTTTAGCGCTTTTTCTTGATCTTTAATTTCGGTAGTGGATAGTTCACGGATATCATTAGCTTTCATTTGCTTCACCACCAATTTCTTCACGTTTTACGATCTTAGTTTTGACCGGCAGTTTGTGTGACGCAAGACGTAACGCTTCACGCGCAACTTCTTCAGGTACACCTGCGATTTCGAACATAATTTTGCCGCGTTTAACTGGGCTTACCCAGCCTTCCGGAGCACCTTTACCTTTACCCATCCGAACCCCGATTGGTTTAGAAGTGTAAGATTTATGAGGGAAAATTTTAATCCAAACTTTACCGCCACGTTTCATATAACGAGTCATAGCGATACGAGCAGCTTCGATTTGACGGTTAGTAATCCAAGAAGCTTCAACCGCTTGAAGACCGTATTCACCAAATGCTACTTCAGTTCCGCCTTTTGCACGTCCGCGCATGTTACCACGAAACTCACGACGATATTTAACACGTTTTGGAACTAACATTATTATTTTCCTCCTTCCACATTGTTTTTCTTCGTAGGAAGGACTTCACCGCGATAAATCCAAACTTTAACGCCTAGTTTACCGTAAGTTGTGTCAGCTTCTTCCCATGCGTAGTCAATGTCTGCACGCAATGTATGAAGAGGTACTGTTCCTTCGCTATAATGTTCAGCACGAGCGATATCAGCTCCGCCAAGACGACCAGATACTTGAGTCTTAATTCCTTTAGCACCAGCGCGCATAGTACGTTGAATTGCTTGTTTTTGTGCACGACGGAAGGAAACACGACCTTCAAGTTGTCTAGCAATATTTTCTGCAACAAGTTTAGCGTCTAAATCAGCACGTTTAATTTCAACGATATTGATGTGTACGCGTTTGCCTGTTAATTCGTTAAGTGATTTACGAAGTGCTTCAACTTCAGAACCACCTTTACCAATTACCATACCAGGTTTTGCAGTGTGAATTGTAATGTTTACACGATTAGCTGCACGTTCGATTTCAACACGTGAAACAGAAGCATCAGCAAGACGTTTTGCGATAAAATCACGAATGCGTAAGTCTTCATGTAAGAAGTCCGCATATTCTTTTTCAGCGTACCATTTAGAATCCCAGTCACGAATGACACCGATACGCATACCTATTGGATGTACTTTTTGACCCAACGTTATCCCTCCTTCACTTCAGATACCACAACTGTGATGTGGCTAGTACGTTTATTAATTGCACTTGCACGACCTTGTGCACGTGGACGGAAACGTTTAAGAGTTGGACCTTCGTCTACGAAAGCTTCAGATACAACTAAACTATTCACGTCTAAATCATAATTGTGCTCAGCATTTGCCATAGCAGATTTTAATACTTTTTCAATGATTGGTGAAGCCGCTTTTGGAGTAAACTTCAAAATTGCGATTGCTTCGCCTACTTGCTTACCTCGGATTAAATCAATAACGATTCTCGCTTTACGAGGAGCAATACGTACCGTTTTGGCAACGGCTTTTGCGCTTGTAACTTCATTTGCCATTTAGATAGCCTCCTCTCGAATTATCGTCTAGTTTTCTTATCGTCTGCCGCGTGGCCACGGTAAGTACGAGTTGGTGCAAATTCACCTAATTTATGTCCTACCATATCTTCTTGGATATAAACAGGAACGTGTTTACGTCCATCATATACAGCGATTGTTTGACCTACAAATACTGGGAAGATTGTGGAACGACGAGACCAAGTTTTGATAACTTGTTTTTTGTCGCTTTCATTAGCAGCTTCCACTTTCTTCATCAAGTGATCATCGACAAAAGGTCCTTTTTTCAAACTACGACCCATGACGGAACCTCCCTTCGTATAGTCAGGCAGCTCGGAGCATTTCTCCGTGCTGTCCTGCTAACTTTAATTTAATCATATTAACCCAGAAATTATTTACCTTTACGACGACGTACGATAAATTTATCGGAGTTATTGTTTTTCTTACGTGTTTTGTAACCAAGAGTTGGTTTACCCCATGGTGACATTGGAGATTTACGTCCGATTGGCGCTTTACCTTCACCACCACCGTGTGGGTGATCGTTAGGGTTCATAACGGAACCACGAACCGTTGGGCGTTTGCCTAACCAGCGGCTACGTCCAGCCTTACCGATGTTGATAAGTTCGTGTTGTTCGTTCCCAACTTGACCGATAGTAGCACGGCAAGTAGCAAGAATCATGCGAACTTCACCAGAGTTAAGGCGAATAAGAACATATTTCCCTTCTTTACCAAGTACTTGTGCACTTGTGCCGGCAGAGCGAACTAATTGTCCACCTTTACCAGGTTTTAATTCGATATTATGGATAACTGTACCCACTGGAATATCTTTAAGTTCTAAAGCGTTACCGACTTTAATGTCTGCTTCTGCTCCAGAGTAAATTGTTTGGCCTACTTCAAGACCTTTTGCTGCGATGATGTAGCGTTTTTCTCCATCAGCGTAGTTGATTAACGCAATATTTGCTGAGCGGTTAGGATCGTATTCGATTGTTGCTACACGACCTGGAACGCCATCTTTATTACGTTTGAAATCGATCACACGGTATTGACGTTTATGTCCACCACCGTGATGACGAACAGTTAACTTACCTTGGTTGTTACGACCAGCCTTCTTTTTCATAGGACGTAGTAAAGATTTTTCTGGAGTACTCGTTGTAATCTCAGCAAAATCAGAACTTGTCATATGACGGCGGCCGTTTGTGGTAGGTTTGTACTTTTTAATCGCCATTTTTTTCCCTCCTCGTTAGATTTTTTTATTCTAAACGTTCGTTTTAAACTTCAAAAAGTTGAATTTCTTTACTGTCAGCACTCAATGTAACAATCGCTTTACGACGTTTGTTTGTGTAGCCAACGTAACGACCCATGCGTTTCTTTTTACCTTTGTAGTTCATAACGTTTACTTTTACAACGTCAACTTCAAAAATTTCTTCAATCGCATGTTTAATTTGAGATTTTGTCGCGCGAGTGTCTACTTCAAAAGTATATTTCTTGTCATCAAGAATACTTGTAGATTCCTCCGTTACGACTGGGCGCTTAATGATGTCGCGTGCATCCATTACGCAAGCACCTCCTCTACTTTTTCGACAGCTGCTTTAGTAATGATTAATTTATCATGACTAGCAACTTCTAGTACTGAGATACTTTCAGCTGGGATAACTGTAATGCCTTGGATATTGCGGGCAGATAATTCTACGTTTTCGCTTTCTCCAGCAACTACAATTAGAGCTTTAGAATCTACAGAGATATTTTTAAGGAAAGCTGCAAAATCTTTTGTTTTAGGCGCATCAAACGCTAAGTTTTCAAGTACAAGAACGTTTTCGTCTTTCACTTTAGAAGATAGGATTGATTTAATCGCTAAACGGCGAACTTTCTTTGGTAATTTGTATGCATATGAACGAGGTGTTGGGCCGAATACGACACCGCCTCCACGCCATTGCGGGGAACGAATCGAACCTTGACGAGCACGACCAGTACCTTTTTGACGCCATGGTTTACGTCCACCACCACGTACTTCAGAACGATTTTTTACTTTATGAGTTCCTTGACGTAAGGAAGCTCGTTGGCTCAAAATCACATCAACAACTACTTTTTCATTCGGTTCGATACCGAAGACAGCATCATTCAATGTAATTTCGCCAGCTTTAGAACCATCTTGTTTAAGTAAGCTTAGTTTTGGCATTCGTTAGTCCTCCTTTCCAAATAAATTATTTTGCTTTAATAGCAGTTTTAATTTGAACTAATGATTTTTTCGCACCAGGAACGTTACCTTTAACTAAAAGTAAGTTCTTTTCTACGTCTACTTTAACGATTTCCAAGTTTTGGATAGTGATTTGATCTCCACCCATACGACCTGGAAGAAGTTTATTTTTGAAAACACGGTTAGGCGCTACAGGACCCATTGAACCAGGGCGACGGTGGTAACGAGAACCGTGAGCCATAGGCCCGCGAGATTGTCCGTGGCGTTTAATTACACCTTGGAACCCTTTACCTTTCGATACGCCGGTCGCGTCGATGATGTCACCTTCTGCGAATACGTCTACTTTTACTTCAGAACCAATCTCATACTCGTCTAAGTTAACATCGCGGAATTCGCGAATGAAGCGCTTAGGAGTAGTATTGGCTTTTGCTACATGACCTTTTTCGGGTTTGTTTGATAAAACTTCACGTTTGTCTTCGAAGCCGATTTGTACTGCTTCGTAGCCGTCAGTTTCAACAGTTTTCTTTTGAAGTACTACGTTGTTAGCCGCTTCAATTACTGTTACTGGAATTAATTCTCCATTTTCAGTGAAAACTTGAGTCATCCCTACTTTTCTACCTAAGATTCCTTTGGTCATGAGTCACACCTCCTGTTAATAGTTAATTTTTTTCGGACAAAACATGCCCAAGAGTTTATTAGAGTTTAATTTCGATATCTACACCGCTTGGCAAGTCTAAACGCATCAAGCTATCCACAGTTTGTGGTGTTGGATTAACGATGTCGATTAAACGTTTATGCGTACGCATTTCGAATTGTTCGCGCGAATCTTTGTATTTGTGAACCGCACGTAAAACTGTGTATACAGATTTCTCTGTTGGAAGTGGAATCGGACCAGATACAGAAGCACCAGAACGTTTCGCAGTTTCCACAATTTTTTCAGCTGATTGATCCAAGATACGGTGATCATAAGCTTTTAAACGAATACGAATTTTTTGTTTTGCCATTATTTTCCCTCCTTCTCGCCTACTTTTAAAATAGACATTCTCCATGGAAATTACCTGAGTACCCGCCATGGCAAAGCGGCCGGGTGTGTCAGCAACCTTCCACTTCATCACATCTTGCGCCCCAATAGCTTAGGGGTGCTCATACAAAAGGGCAGACGGATGCCTACTCATTTGCACTTTATCTATTATACACGTGTTGAGGCTTGTAATCAACCGCTTTTTGAAAAAAGTTTGACTTTCTTTTCATTGTAAAAACAGGCGTTCGTTTCTTTCTTGTTTTTTAATAAACTATTGGCGCGAAGTAATTGCTTGCTCCGCACAAATTAAGGCCGGCCAAAACGGTGAAGGGAGTTAAAAAAAGAGCCTATATGGCTCTTTTCGCGGAGTTTGGGCAATTATTTTTTATAAACCGAAAGAATCCATGACGTTAAAAGTTGTTTTGGCATCATTATCACTACCAAATAATAGATTCCAGTTAATCAGATTTACGTTTTGTACATTTTGTCCCATGAAGCGATATTTTGTCGTCTCATTTGCTTTTGGAATATGCATACCCGTTTCGTTAATCACTTTTCCAAGGTCAATATCTACATCTACTAAGATACGAGATTCTACAATATAGGAGAAACGCGGATTTTTAAAGATTAGAGTATTATCTTCTATAGAAAAGTCTTGTTGCATATATTTGTAACTTTTCATTGTGATTCCCGTTGCTTTTTGTCTGAATTTCGCCGTTACTGCTTTTTTGAAAGAATCCGTTTTACTGATTTCTTCAAATTCTTGCGGTAATTTTAGCGTATAGTAGGTTTGGTCGGCAACTCCCCCGCCAAAACCATACTGTGCGTAATAATTTAAGGACAATACTCCTGTCGCATTATTTTTAGCATCGTAGCTAATTCCTGATTTCGCTGCGGTTCCTTTAATTTTTAGCGATCCACGCTCATAAACTGATATCCCTCTAGCTTGAATCATCTCGTTATCTGAAGCTAGGGCTGTTCCAGCCGGTGAACCCGCCACTATCATACCCGCAATTAAGCATGGCGTTACTATCGTCTTTGCTAATTTTTTCTTATCCATCTTTTATTTGACACTCCTCATTCTTATATTCCTTACTCCGCCAAAACATTATACTTTAAACCTATATAGGTGTAAATATACCCTATTTTTCAGATTATTTTTCAGATTTTTATGTAATTGTACAAAGAATGTTCATAAAGCTGTTGTTTTTGGAGTTTTGCGCTATAGCTAAAAAGTTGTTTTACATATAAGGTATACTTAAAATCATGCTATAAAACACAATCGTATTTGGATTTGAACTCAATTTTCGCAAAAAAAATCTAAAAATCTTCAAAAAGTGAAGATTTTTAGATTTTAAGTACGCAATACAATTAGCATGGCTGTCAATAAAATAAGAACAAACAATGCGATTAAATCATTGAGATGGAAATGGAGAATTTTAAATCGCGTCCTACCTTTATCTCCTTGATAGCCGCGAACTTCCATAGCGTCTGCTAATTCTTCGGCCCGGTTGAATGAGCTGACAAATAATGGGATAAAGATGGGGACGACGACTTTCATTTGCTCAAACAAATTGCCTTCACCAAATTCGACTCCGCGTGCGCGCTGAGCTTTCATAATTTTATCCGTTTCTTCCATTAAAGTTGGAATAAATCGCAGAGCAACGGATAACATGAGCGCGATATCTTGAACTGGCATTTTAACATATTTAAAAGGTTGTAAAAGATACGCAATTGCGTCGGTTAAGTCCATTGGCGTTGTCGTGAGTGTAATCGCTGTTGATAAAATAATGATGAGCGTAAAACGAATGAATACATAAATACCATTTATAATACCAAAAGAAGAAATGACGAATGGACCGAAATCTAAATAAATCGTACCGCCACTCGTGAACAGCATTTGCATCATGACTGTAAACAGAATTAGCCAAATGAGCGGCTTGACACCTTTTATAAAAACTTTGATTTTAATGCCCGTCATCGTAATAACCATGAGCGTAAATAAAATCATAAGCGCATAAGTTTGGATGTTATTCGCTAAAAATAGAATGCCGATGAAATAAAAACCTGCTAGCAATTTCGTTCGCGCATCTAACGCGTGGATAAGCGATTGACCAGGAACAAAACGACCAAATATAAGTTTGTCTATCATTTTCGCCCTCTCCTTTAATGCGTGAAATAAACGATGCCAACACTAAGCGCCATCAAGACGGTTAACGATGCGTTAATCATCACAAAATTTTTAATGCCAATAACAAACGTTTTCGCTTTCACCTGCTCTTGATTGAATTTTTTCAAATTGTTGTAAACTGGTAGGATTACGATAAGCGAAAGCAGCATGACTGGGTGCAGGTATCCAAGCAGGACGGCTACTACTACGGCTAAAAACGACGCGTAATAAAGCACGTTGAACAAGAGAACCCCCATTTTTCTTCCAATATAATAAGGAAGTGTATAGCGATGGTTGCGAATGTCTTCATCGAGATCGCACAAGTTATTCGCGAGCATGATGTTTCCGATTGTGAAAATGCACGGTAGTGAAACGACGGCGATTTGAATAATTTCGAGCAGGTTGAAGCGAATGTTGATCCACTCGCCTTGCCAGATGAGATTGGCAATTCCTGCGTCAAACGCGTTTACATAAATGGCGAGAAAAAAAATGCCGAACCCCATCGTCACGCCGGAAAAAATTTCGCCAAGTGGCATGCGCGATAGCGGCACAGGACCGAACGTGTACAAAATCCCGATGCAGAAACATACAAAACCGATTAGGAGGACGAGCAAGTCGGTTCTAAAAACGAGCCAAATCCCTAGCCCTGTTGCGATGAAAAACATCGCAAAAATTAAAATGATGACCGTAAGTTCCGGAATTTCCTTTTGTCCAATTATATTACTTGTTTTGCGAAAATCATAGTCGTGATTATTTGTTGCTTTGCGGTAGTCCATATAATTATTAATGGTCGTTGTTGTTAAATCAAAAATCAGCATTGCGAGGAAGAAAATAATGGTATTTTGCCAGTTGAACACTTGATACTCATAAAGCACGTATAACGTCCCAAGCATAAATGGATATACGCTTGCAATTTTCGTGCGGATTTCAACCAGTTCTAAAAACGTCCGAAACGACAATTATTTCTCCCCCTTTCCATCTAGCTCGGCCATTTTAAACGCCTTATCAGTAAGTTCAAATTTATCTTTTAAGCCATCTGTGACATACACTTGCTTATCTTTCGTTACGAAAATCGCTTCCACGTCTTTAAATGAATCGACATATGCCATACCATCTTTGACGCCTTTCATGAAGACGGCGGTGGAAAGTCCATCACCATCGATTGATTTTTTCGAAACGATGCTAACACCTGCCAGTTCATTGTTGCACGGGTAACCTGTGAACGGGCTTAAAATGTGGTGATACTTCACCCCGTCAACTTCCAAATAGCGCTCATAAATGCCGGAGGTTACGACCGAAATATCCGAACCAGGCAGCTTCCCAATTGTTTGTCCGCGAGTTTCAAACGGATTTTGAATACCAATCGTCCAGTTGCCACCTTTTGGATTGTCGCCGCGCACAAAAATATTGCCGCCTAAATCAATGATCGCAGATGTTACGCCCTCGCCTTTCATGACCTTGTTTACCTCATCAGCAATATAGCCTTTCGCAATACCACCAAGATCAAGCGCCATGCCTTTTTCAGGCAAATAAATGGTTTGTTCTTCCTTGTTCATTTCAACTTTCTTATAGTCAATTAGCGGTAAGACAGCTTGAATTTCAGCTTCTGTTGGTTTTTTGGCATCTGAAAAACCGATGTGCCATAAATCCGTTAATGGTCCTACCGTAATATCAAAATCGCCGTCAGAAGCTTTGCTGTATTTAATACCTTCTTCAACAAGATAAAACATATCTGATGTCACTTTAACTGGTTTTATCCCTGCATTTTGATTGACTTTATCAATTTCAGATTTGCCTGCATCACTCGTCGTAATTTCAGCGGCTAGCTTTTTAATGCGTTCAAAGCTCTTGTCAATCGCTTCTTCTTTGCCTTTATCATAGACTTTCAACGTAACGACTGTTCCCATTAAAAATTCCGTTTTCGAATATGGCTGATCGAGCAGCTCGACCTGTTCTTTTTCCCCAGAGCATGCACTTAGTAATAAAATAAAAATAAGTCCTGTTAAAAAAACGATTTTCTTCATGCGCGAACACCTTTCAAACTTTCTATTGCTTCTTACACTATAGCGTAAAATCCGTTCAAACGCTATATTAAAACACCCTTAAAGTTCGCATAAACTTTAAGGGTGTCACTATGTTTTAAGTCAATTGCTAAATCTTATTCTTCTTCAACTTTGTTATACACTTTAATTGTATCAGTGTCGCCATTTTGAGCGGCATTTTCAAGTTGTGCAGCGTAAATTCTGAATTGGTTAGAAGAACTTGTAGCACCAGAAACTGTATCTACTTCAGCTGGGCTTTGTTTGTCAACTAAAGATTTGTTTAATGCTGGAATGTATTCTTGTGGACCAGTACCAGATTTCGCTTTCATGTTCTTTTCATAGTCAGCATCGTCAGTTTTCTTTTGTCCATCTTCGTTTACATAGTTGTAATCAGAAGTTACGATTTTACCATCTTTAACTTCCATAGCGAAGACAGCGCGGTATCCGTGTGCATAGTTTTGTTCTTCAAGGTTATATTTACCATCTTGAAGTTCAGCACCGTTGTTGATAGAAATTGTTGTAGTATCAGCGCGTTGTGCAGCTTGAATTAATTGGTTAGCATAGTTGATGAATGTATCAGAAGAATGAGTTGCTCCTGTTACAATGTCTACACCAGATGCAGATTGCGATTTAACTAATGAATCGCTTAATTGTTTTAAGTATTCTTGAGGGCCTGTCCCCACTTTGTCTTTCATTGCTTTTTCATAGTCAGCGTCTTCAGATTTCAATTCGCCGTCTTTGTTTTTATAATCGTAGTTAGCTTTAGTGATTTTACCATCTTTAACTTCGATTGATGCGAAAGCTTTCCAGCCTTTATCATCATAATTTTTTTCTTCTAGTTTGTAAGTTCCATCAGTCATTGTACCATCAGTTTTAGCTTCAGTTTTTTTCGTTTCAGACTGTTTTGGTTCCTCACTAGATTTTTTGTCGGAACTGTTATCGTTCCCACAAGCTACTAATAACATACTGGACGCTGCAACTACTGTAAGGCCCATTGCCACTTTTTTCAATTTCATAATTTGCTCCCACCTTTTGGTTTAATTAAAATGTTTGTGATATCACGAGCAATATAAGATGCACTGCGAAAGCGATATCACGATACATACAAATAATAACATCTAGCACTTAGTTTGTCTAGATTTTTCAAAATTACTTAATTCCATAAATTTTCAAAAAATGACGTTAGACTTATGTTTTGATCCAACTTTGCAGATTTAATTGTATATAAAAAACAAAATAGACCTTTCGCCTACTTAAAACGAGGAGTTTTTAACCATAAAAATTGGCTTTTTTATAAGAAAGAACTATTTTTATTTTTTATGCACTTATTCCTATATATTGTGTAGACAATCCCCCCTGTTTTCTGTTACACTATGTTAGGTTATTACTATATTTTGGTTATTGAACTAATACTATTTTTGTGAAAAAATAAACAAGGAGTTGAGAAAGCATATGCCTGAAAAAAATATCGTTCTAATAGGGGCAGGGTATGCAGGTGTACATGCAGCTAAGAAATTAGCGAAGAAGTACAAAAAGGATAAAGATGTTAAAATCACGCTTATCGACCGTCATTCGTATCATACGATGATGACTGAATTACATGAGGTTGCAGGTGGACGTGTAGAGCCAACTGCTATTCAGTATGATTTGCGTCGTTTATTCAATCGCACGAAAGTAAATCTTGTTACTGATAACGTGACAAACGTTGACCATGACAAAAAAGTCGTTGTAACAGAACATGGTAGCTATCCGTTCGATTATCTAGTGTTAGGTATGGGCGGCGAACCAAACGACTTCGGTACTCCGGGTGTTGCTGAAAACGGCTTCACATTATGGTCTTGGGAAAATTCCGTTCGCTTGCGCACTCATATTGAAGAAACTGTAACAAAAGCGAGTCGCGAACAAGACGTTGAAAAACGTAAAGCTATGCTTCGTTTTGTTGTTTGTGGTTCTGGTTTCACCGGCATCGAAATGGGCGGCGAATTACTTGAATGGAAAGACCGTCTTGCAAAAGATAACAAAATCGATAAAGACGAAATTGAATTGATGGTTGTCGAAGCTGCTCCAACAATTTTGAATATGCTTGAACGCCGTGATGCTGATAAAGCTGAAAAATACATGGTGAAAAAAGGCATTAAAATTCTTAAAGAAGCTGCAATTGTTGAAGTTAAACCTGAGAGCATCGTTTTAAAATCAGGCGAAGAACTTCCGACACATACTTTAATTTGGACAGCGGGTGTTCGTGCTAACTCCGATACGAAGGATTACGGTATGGAAACAGCTCGTGCTGGACGACTTAAAGTTAACCAATACATGGAAGCTGAAAAATTCGAAAACACTTATGTTATCGGTGACCTTGCTTACTTCGAAGACGAAGAAGGAAAACCAACTCCTCAAATCGTTGAAGCAGCCGAACAAACAGGTATGACTGCTGCGAAAAGCATTATTGCTGAAATCAGCGGCGGACAAAAAGAAGCTTTCCACGGTAAATACCACGGTGTTATGGTTTCCATCGGTGCCAAATACGGCGTTGCTCACTTAGGTAGCATGCATTTATCTGGTTGGTTCGCTATCTTTATGAAACACATGGTAAACTTGTACTACTTCTTCGGGATTCGCAGCGGTTACTATATGTGGCAGTATATCGTCCATGAGTTCTTCCACATTCGCGATCATCGTAACATTTTCCGTGGCTGGACTTCACGTTACGGAAACGTACTTTGGAGCTTACCACTACGTATTTATCTTGGTTGGTTCTGGGTTGATGAAGCACTTGCAAAAATTTATGGTGAAAGCACATGGGACAAAGTTAGCCTTACAAACTTAAAACCATTATTCCAAGGTTTAGGTCCTGATTCTTGGTTGACTGCTGAAACATCGAAAATGCCATTCTCTTGGTTGCAAACTGCAGCAACATCAGGCGCGAGCCAAGCTGCTGGAGATGCAGCTGGTGAAGCGGCGCAAAACGTTACAACTCCAATCTTCAGCCACATGCCTGGTTGGTTTGAATGGATTATGAAAATTATCATGCCAAATCAAGACGTAGCGGTATTTATGCAAAAAGTAGTTCCTTTCGTGGAATTAGCTATTGGTCTTGCACTTGTTGTTGGTCTATTTACTTGGTTAGCAAGTATCGGAAGTATCGGTTTCCTAGCTATGTTCACATTAAGCGCTATGCTTGGTTGGGACAAATTCTGGGCGCTACCTGCTTCTATCGCCATGTTAAACGGTGCTGGACGCACATTTGGTTTAGACTACTGGGTTGTTCCTTGGTTCCAAAAACACCTAGGCCACTGGTGGTATGGTAAACCTCGCGCTATTTATCGCGATTCAGGCAAATAACGATACGATTTCGAGATAAGCGAGAGGCTCGTCCTTTCGCTTATCTTTTCTTTTCATTTAAGGTATATTTTTTATACGAAATCCTTTATAATAAGGTTAGAAAAAATGTTTAGAGGGGGCAAAGATGTGAAACCATATTTAAAAATGATTCGTCGCTTTGATGTTATTATCGTTATTACGCTTAGTCTGCTCTCTTTTCTGCCTCTAGCTATTTTTTCTTATGTGCAAGCAAATGCGCCAAATAACGGGGCGGATAAAACGCTTGTAGCGGTTATTACGGTAGACGGGAAAGAATATAAGCGCGTTGATTTGACGGGGCACTCTGGAACAGATACTTTTACGGTTACGCAAGAAGATGGCGACTACAATACTATTGAAGTTAAAGATGAAAAAATCAGGATTAGCAAGGCGAATTGTGGGGATCAAGTTTGTGTCCGCACAGGCGCGGTTGGGAAACTAGGCGAAACGATTGTTTGTTTGCCGCACAAGTTGGTCATTGAGGTTAAAGCGACTGACGGGACATCAAATGATGACGACATGATTATTTCTTCTTAATTTTTATAAAAAAGGATTGTGAATTTTGATGACTAAAAATAAACGCCTTGTTTATATAGCGCTTTTGGCGGCTCAAGCGGTTGTCATTAGCTTGCTAGAACGAGCGATTCCTTTTCCGTTTGCTTTTGCGCCTGGCGCTAAACTGGGGTTATCGAATATTATAACGTGTATTTCACTTTATACGTTATCGACGAAAGATGCTTTTATGATCGTCTGTATTCGTCTTGTGCTTTCGACGCTTTTAGGCGGGACAATTTCGACGTTTTTATATAGTGCGGCGGGGGCTTTGCTTAGTTTCGTGGGCATGTGGGCGGTTCAAAAGCTTGGTCCAAAGCGCGTCAGCATTATTGGCGTGAGTACGACTGGCGGGATTTTGCATAATGTTGGTCAACTTGTTGTGGCCAGTTGGATTGCTGGATCGTGGAATGTTATGCTTTATTTGCCGGTACTTTCGTTTATTGGGATTTTATCGGGGATTGCAATTGGGATTGCAGCAAACTATTTACTTCAGAATGTGCAAACATTGCGCACTTTTTTCGATGCTAAACAAGAACGCGCTTTAATAAATAAAAAAGGAGTTTCATGATGCAACTTCATTCCATGTGGGCTTCGTACCCAGATTTAGAAACTGATTTAAAAGATGTATTAACTACAATTGAAAAAAACATTCAAATTCGCGACAAGCGTGTTAACCAAAATGTAAAATCACTGATTCATGCGGGCGGTAAGTTGCTTCGTCCGGCATATGCACTTTTGATGGCAGAAATTGGGCCGAATTACGAACGCGAACGGGCGGTTTCGGTTGCGGCAGCACTTGAAGTTTTGCATATGGCTACGCTCATTCATGATGACGTGGTAGACGAGTCACCACTTAGACGCGGGGAGCCTACGATTCATTCGCGCTACGGGAACCATTACGCGGTTTATACAGGAGATTATTTATTTACGGTTTGCTTTAAAATTTTGTCGAAGCATTCGGATTCATTGCAAAACATTGAGTTTAGCAGTCGCAATATCGAGAAGATTTTGATGGGCGAGCTGGATCAAATGCGGATGCGCTATAATCTTGATGTGTCGGTGAAGGAGTATTTATCGCGGATTTCTGGGAAAACGGCGCAACTTTTTGCGCTTAGCTGCTATTCTGGTGCAACAGCGAGTAAGGCTCCACGAAAAATGGCGATAAAAGCTTGGAATATTGGGCACTATTTGGGGATGGCTTTCCAAATTATTGATGATGTTTTGGATTATACGAGTACTGACTCGGGGCTTGGGAAACCGGTTTTAAACGATGTTTTGCAAGGTGTTTATTCGCTTCCGCTTATTTATGCGATGCGCGGACAAAAAAATGAGTTTGAACCTTTGCTCTCTAAAAAAGAAGCGATGACTGATGACGATTTGAAGGCGCTTCTCGAATTAATCGAAAAACATGAGGGTGTTGAAAAAGCGTTTGATTTAGCGCAAAAATACACGAAAAAAGCGCAAAAAGAAATTTCGAAATTGCCAGACGGGGCCTATAAAACGACGCTTGAGCGTTTGACGAGCGAGATTTTAACGCGGAAAATTTAATTTTTTCTGCACACATGTGTTTGTGAATTATTTTTCAAAGGAGGAATTAGCATGAAACGTTTCAGTCTTCTTTTTATTTTACTTTTTACATGCGCCTACCTTTCTGCATGTTCATCTGGCGAAGCAACAGAAACGATTAAGCCGGTGAAAGATAAGACAGATATTTCCATTCGGGTCGCAACGGACGTTCATTATTTGGCGCCTGAATTAACCGATTTTGGCGAGGCTTTCAAAACGTATGTAACTTCTGGTGATGGCAAGGCGCTTCAAGTGAGCGATGAAATGACCGATGCCTTTTTGGCTGATGTGTCAAAAGACCAGGCGGATATTTTGATTTTGAGTGGCGACTTAACGAATAACGGGGAACGGAAAAGCCATGAGAACTTGGCAAAGAAGCTTGAAAAAGTTGAGAAATCTGGTACCGATGTTTACGTCATTCCAGGCAATCACGACATTAATAATCCGTGGGCACGGAGTTTCAAAGCGGATAAGCAGTACAAAACGGACAGCATCACACCCGAGGAATTCGCAAAAATTTACGAGAATTTCGGCCTAAAAGAGGCGGTTTTAAAGGATAAATTTTCTCTTAGTTATTTGGCGCCTGCTTCAAAAGATGTCTGGCTACTTATGCTTGATACGAACCATTATAAGAGCAATATGCAGCTTGGCTCACCGCAAACTGATGGCGGCTTAACGACGGGGACGCTTGAATGGATTAAAGAGTGTGCTGATTTAGCGAAGGCGAATAATGTAAAAATCGTTCCGGTGATGCACCACAATTTAATGAATCATAGCGAAATTCTGCAACAAGGTTATACGATTAATTATGCAGAGGACGTCCAAAATGCGTTCAAGAAAGCGAATTTCACATTTGCACTAAGCGGGCACATTCATACTCAAAACATCGCGACTGACGGCAAACTCACAGATATTACAACAAACGCGCTTTCTGTCTACCCACATAAGTACGGAAAAATCACTTATTCGGGAGAAAAGGCTCTTTTTAATTATCAAACGGGGAAAGTTAATTTAGAGGAATACGCCAAACAAAATAATCTGACGAGCGATAAATTCCTTTCTTTCAACCAAAAAGATTATGATCAGTTTTATTTAAATGGTTACGGAAAAGCGATGGAGGACCTCGCAACGAGCGACGATTTTGACAGCTATTCTGAGCAAGAAAAAGAGGCGATGGCCGATACGATGGCGCTAAACAATCTCTCTTATTTTGCTGGTGTTGCACCGCCAAAATCGGACGGGTTAAAACTATGGCAAAGCGCGCCAAATAGTTTCCTGAAGAAGTACGTTATCAGCACAAGTGGCGCACCGAAACGGTCGAATGATGAGTGGACTGGGAAATGATTAATCATTATGCCTCTTCGTCACAGGCCATTTTAGATGGTGACAGCTTCATCAGATGAATAAAAATCGAGCAGAAATTGCCTTTTCTGCTCGATTTTCTTATATTCAATTGGTTATTTCCGTCTTAGCAGAAGCCCGCCAGTTCCGAGCATTAATAATCCGGATAGGCTTATGAGAAGGCCTGCGCTATCTCCTGTATGTGGCAGCGAAATGGTGGTTTGGTTTTCGATGCGCACAATTAATTTTTGCCCAACGTAAACGTTTTCGCTCGGCAAATTGTTCCACATCATTAGTTGTTTTGGCGTCGTTTTAAAGGAAGTTGCGATACTTTTTAGCGTGTCGCCTTTTTTTACTTCATAGTAGTAAATCTTTTCACCGTTTTTCTCCACAGTAGTAGTTGGTGGTTCGGTTGTGGCTTCTTCCATGTTAGGTGTTGGTGTTACTTCTGGCTTTGGTTCTGGGGTAGACGTTGGTGGCGGTGTTGCTTCGCCCCCGCCTTTCCCGCCGTTACTATAATCATTCACGGTTGAGTTTCGGGAGTAAATTTTAATGTTATCGCCGTATAACGTTGCATTGTTTTTATAACTTGTCTGGCCGCCGTTCACCTTCGTTTGATACGTGATGACAACCGATTGCTTGCTGAGCGACCCGACATCAATGCGGAAAGCTCGGTTTTGCACGTTTACTGTCTGCGTATATGTTGCCACTACTTTTTTATTTTCATCGCGATAACGTACTTGTACAGGGTTGATTAGCTCATGTCCCGGGCCAATCGTATCGATTACATAGCCGTTCTCAATGTCAAGCAGCGCATTATTAACTGTCACCGTCCAATTGATTCGGTCCGGCTGCTTCGTGTCGATGCGTCCTTGCTTGTAAATGACAGAAGTCCCCTCACTACTGCCACCACTTGTTGTATCTTTGACTAAAACGGATTTCACGACAGCCTCGTTTTGAACTGGGAAGGTCAGCTGATTCTCGCTACCCAATTGGATTTTTTCAACATTGAATTTCGCCCAAAAAAACATACTTCCTTGAATATTTTGATGCGTTTCAACAAAATTAGTAAACGTTAGTGTTAGCATTCCCGTTGTAGAGTTCGTCTCCGCTAGCGCAACCACATTCCCCTCTGAATCCTTCAATTGAAACGGCGCATAACTTACCATAGTCAGCTGTTCCGGCAGCGCGATCGTCATTTGATCCCCCGTATGCACTTGCTGGTTCACCTTAAAGTCATACACCACTTTCACCTTATCCGTTTTGCGGAATTCTGAGCTTTCTTTGCCTGAAACATTTTCTAAGCTCACATTTGTAAAAAATTGCGACCCATAATCTACCGCCGCTTGCGCACGAAATGGTAGAACAATTCCTATAAGTAAAATAAGAATCGCAACATAAAAAAGCTTTTTCATCTAAAGTCCTCCTTTATTCAGTGATTGCGCCACCTCCTATTAGTTCCCAAAGTAGGACACAACAAAACCTGTTCAGTATTGAACAGGTTTTGTTTGTAGAAAACGTATACTAGACTTATGACAACGGGTTTAATTTAATTACTCGAACTATTTGCTGCAGCAGCGCTAGCCGCCGCGGCTGCGGCCGCTGCACTTGCTTGCTCAATGGCAATTAAGACGTGCACACTGACCATTAAATTTTCAATTTGCGCTTGGTTCATTTTTCCAGTCACTTCTTCAGTATACAGACTAAGCGCAAGTGCCGTATAAAATGTTTTTCCGAAAAACTTTAATCCCGAAACTTGGCTAAGCTCTGAAACGAGTTCGAAAAAGTGCGCATCCAGTTTGGCCCCGTCATTTACATACGCTAAAATTCCAATGGTATTATAGTATAGTTCCTTCACTTTAATCCCTTTTTTGTCCAGCTCATTTAAAAGCGTTCTGACACGCGTCACAAATATGCGATCCTTTTTACCATAAAGTAGGGCTGCTGTTGCCGCAAGCGCCTGCAAGCCATTGTTTTTATGGAAATCCAAGTCCGCAAACTCTTGGAAATAAAACTCTACAATGTCAGCAATTTCTTGCGCCGAGAGCGAGGTATCAAGCGATGCTAGCATCACACTTGCCGTTGCATCTTCTGGTCCGGTTAAAAAAGGATGAAATTTTTTGAGGCATGTATAAATTTCCTTCGCCCGTTTTGCTGTCGCTACACTATCCGCATTCTCCTGTTTCAAAAGTAAATATGCCGCAAAATAGGTGAACTCTGACCTGCCAAATTTCACCTCAACCAGTTCGCGGTAATGCTGAATGAGGCGCAACACATCCGACCTATCATCGGTTCCATCGGCTACTAAAAGCCCCGCTAGCGACGCCCGAACATTTCCATTCAGGGCGGTAAAAAAGCCTAATTCAGATTTTATCGCGCGGTCCGCGGCAAAAAATCGTTCTGCATCGACTAACTCATTTTTCCCCGTAAAAAGTCTTGCGATTAAAAAACGAATTCGTTTATCTACAAAGTTTACTTTACTTTTCCGAATCCGTTCATAGTTTTCGGAAAGCAGTTGTGTTAATTCATCTACATAACTTAATTCATTTGCCAATTCGCTACACTCCTTTATCTTGCATCCATAATAAGTATACCAATTTTAGACGTAAAAAAACCAGCGGAACTATTGTCCCGCTGGTTTTAAGTTATTGTTAATTATTTTTGAATGCTGGAAACAACGCCAGCTCCTACAGTACGTCCACCTTCACGGATAGAGAATTTAGTACCGTCTTCAATCGCGATTGGCGCGATTAGTTCAACAGTTAATTCTACGTTATCGCCAGGCATAACCATTTCAGTACCTTCTGGTAAAGTAACGATACCAGTTACGTCAGTTGTACGGAAATAGAATTGTGGACGGTAGTTATTGAAGAATGGAGTATGACGTCCACCTTCTTCTTTAGATAAAACATAAGTTTCAGCTTTGAAGTTCGTGTGTGGAGTAATCGAACCTGGTTTAGCTAATACTTGACCACGTTGGATATCTTCACGCGCAACACCACGAAGCAATGCACCAATGTTATCGCCAGCTTCTGCATAATCAAGAAGCTTACGGAACATTTCTACACCTGTAACAGTTGTTTTGGAAGTTTCAGTTTCGATACCGATGATTTCGATTTCATCACCAACACGAACTTCACCACGCTCAACACGTCCAGTTGCAACTGTACCACGACCAGTGATAGAGAATACATCCTCAACTGGCATCATGAATGGTTTAGCTTTATCACGTTCTGGAGTTGGGATATAAGAATCTACTGCATCCATTAATTCGTAGATTTTTTCTTCCCAAGCTGCGTCACCTTCAAGAGCTTTAAGAGCAGAACCTTTAATTACAGGAATATCGTCACCAGGGAATTCGTATTCAGATAATAGATCACGAACTTCCATTTCAACTAATTCTAATAATTCTTCATCATCAACCATGTCGCATTTGTTTAAGAATACAACGATGTAAGGAACACCTACTTGACGAGAAAGTAAGATGTGCTCACGAGTTTGTGGCATTGGGCCATCAGCAGCAGATACTACTAAGATCCCACCGTCCATTTGTGCAGCACCAGTGATCATGTTTTTAACATAGTCAGCATGTCCTGGGCAGTCAACGTGTGCATAGTGACGGTTTTCAGTTTCGTACTCTACGTGTGCTGTAGAGATTGTGATTCCACGTTCGCGTTCTTCTGGAGCACCATCAATTTGGTCATATGCAGAAGCTTGTGCAAAACCTTTTTTAGATAAAACAGTAGTGATAGCTGCTGTTAAAGTAGTTTTACCATGATCGACGTGTCCAATTGTACCAACGTTAACATGGGGTTTAGAGCGGTCAAATTTTTCTTTTGCCATTTTATAAAATCCTCCTCAATGTTTGAAAAAATGATATTTAAGTCACTAAATGAAATTCATTTAGTAGATACTTCTAACTAATGTTATACAAGAAATCGAGCAAAAATGCAATTCATTGCGTTAAATCAGAAGAGATTAATCTTCGTCTTTATTTCCACCGTTTTTCTTGATAATGTCTTCTGCAATAGATTTAGGAACTTCTTCATAGTGGTCAAATTGCATTGTGTAAGTACCGCGACCTTGAGTTGCAGAACGTAAGTCAGTTGCATAACCGAACATTTCAGCAAGTGGAACGAAAGCACGAACAACTTGAGCGTTTCCGCGAGCTTCCATACCATCTACACGTCCACGACGGCTTGTGATGTTACCCATGATATCACCAAGATATTCTTCTGGGATAACAACTTCAACAGACATGATTGGTTCTAAAATAACTGGATCACATTTTTTAGCAGCATTACGAAGCGCCATGCTTGCAGCTACTTTAAATGCCATTTCGTTGGAGTCAACGTCATGGTAAGATCCATCATATAGTTTTGCTTTGATATCAATTAACGGATAGCCTGCAAGTACACCATTATCTAGTGCGCCTTCAAGACCTGCTTGGACAGCTGGAATGTATTCACGTGGAACAACCCCACCGACAATTGCATTTTCAAATTCAAAACCTTTACCTTCTTCGTTAGGAGCGAATTCAATCCAAACGTGACCATATTGACCACGACCACCAGATTGACGAACGAATTTACCTTCGACTTGTGCTGATGTGCGGAATGTTTCACGGTAAGATACTTGAGGCGCACCTACGTTAGCCTCAACCTTGAATTCACGTTTCATACGGTCAACAAGGATATCTAAGTGAAGCTCACCCATACCGGAGATGATAGTTTGTCCAGTTTCCGTATTTGTTTCAGTACGGAAAGTTGGATCTTCCTCTGCTAATTTAGCAAGAGCTTGACCCATTTTATCTTGGTCAGCTTTTGATTTAGGCTCAATCGCAACCGAGATAACTGGTTCTGGGAATTCCATAGATTCTAAGATAATTTGGTTCTTTTCATCACATAGAGTGTCCCCAGTTGTAGTATCTTTAAGACCTACAGCTGCAGCGATGTCACCAGAGTAAACGATATCGATTTCCTCACGGTGATTGGCGTGCATTTGTAGGATACGACCTACACGTTCACGTTTACCTTTAGTTGAGTTTTGTACGTAAGAACCAGAGTTCAAAGTACCAGAGTAAACGCGGAAGAAAGTTAAACGACCTACATAAGGGTCAGTCATAACTTTAAATGCTAGAGAAGAGAATGGTTCCTCATCACTTGCATGACGTTCAGATTCTTCACCATCAGGTAAAACACCTTTGATAGAAGGAACGTCAGTTGGTGCTGGAAGGTAATCGATAACAGCATCAAGCATTGGTTGAACACCTTTGTTTTTAAATGCTGTACCACATACTACTGGATAAAACTCAACTGCAAGTGTTCCTTTACGGATCGCTGCTTTAAGCTCATCTTTCGTAATTTCTTCACCTTCAAGATATTTCATCATAAGTTCTTCATCAAGTTCAGCAACTGCCTCGATTAGTTTACCATGATATTCTTCAGCAAGATCTTTCATATCTTCAGGAATTTCTTTAATATGAGGATCGTTACCTAAATCGTCTTCATAAAATAGTGCATTCATTTCAATTAAATCAATGATACCAGTGAAAGTATCTTCAGCACCGATTGGTAATTGAATTGGATGTGCATTTGCATCAAGACGATCATGTAAAGTGCCTACAGAATATAAGAAATCTGCACCAATTTTATCCATTTTGTTGACGAATACTACACGAGGAACCCCGTAAGTAGTAGCTTGACGCCAAACAGTTTCTGTTTGTGGTTCTACACCAGATTGTGCATCTAGAACCGCAACAGCGCCATCAAGTACACGAAGTGAACGTTCAACTTCAACTGTGAAGTCTACGTGTCCCGGTGTATCGATGATATTTACGCGGTAACCATTCCATTGTGCTGTTGTCGCAGCAGAAGTGATAGTGATACCACGTTCTTGCTCTTGCTCCATCCAGTCCATTTGGGAGGCACCTTCATGCGTTTCACCAATTTTGTGAATACGCCCTGTATAGAAAAGAATACGCTCAGTAGTAGTAGTTTTACCCGCATCAATGTGCGCCATAATACCAATATTACGAGTCTTTTCTAAGGAGAACTCTCTTGCCATGTTTTCTTTCTCCTTCCATAAAACGTTTTTTAGGCGATTAGCCTTTTCGAGTTTAATTTATGCTGATAAAACTTAATATTACCAACGATAATGAGCGAATGCTCTGTTTGCATCTGCCATTTTATGAGTATCTTCACGTTTCTTAACAGAAGAACCCGTATTATTAGCAGCATCCATGATTTCGCGCGCAAGACGAAGTTCCATCGTTCTTTCACCACGAAGACGTGCATAGTTTACTAACCAACGAAGACCAAGAGTAGTACGACGATCTGGACGCACTTCGATTGGAACTTGATAGTTTGCACCACCGACACGACGAGCTTTTACTTCAAGAACTGGCATGATGTTTTTAATCGCTTGATCAAAAACTTCCATCGGATCATTACCAGTTTCTTCTTTAATGATGTCAAAAGCAGCGTATAAAATTGCTTGGGATTTTCCACGTTTACCATCAACCATCATTTTATTAATTAAGCGAGTTACCAATTTCGAATTATAAATAGGATCTGGCAACACGTCACGTTTAGCAACAGGACCTTTACGAGGCATTGGATATCCTCCTTTCATAAGGATAGAATTTTAAAAAATTATTTACTTGCTTTAGGTTTTTTCGTTCCGTATTTAGAACGACTTTGTCCTCTATTTTCAACACCAGCAGTGTCAAGAGCACCACGCACGATATGATAACGTACCCCTGGTAAATCTTTTACACGTCCACCACGAATAAGAACAACACTGTGCTCTTGTAAGTTGTGTCCGATACCTGGGATATAAGCCGTTACTTCGATACCGTTACTTAAGCGCACACGAGCATATTTACGAAGCGCGGAGTTAGGTTTCTTTGGAGTCATTGTACCAACACGAGTACAAACACCACGTTTTTGCGGTGAATTCACGTTAGTAAGTTCACGCTTGAAAGTGTTAAGCCCTTTGTTAAGTGCTGGAGAGTCAGATTTCTTAGATTTAGATTGACGCGGTTTGCGAACTAATTGGTTAATAGTAGGCATTGGATAGGTTCCTCCTTTCTCGGTTTAGTAGTTCCACACATCCAGGTGGTTCATTTTTTCGAAAAAATAAAACTGCTGTAGATGCGTACTACAACATTCATTATTTCAAGACCTCTATAGGTGAGGCACCTTGAATATAGTAACACTTGACGGGTTTCATGTCAAGTGCTTTACGTGAGTTCCTTCTGTATCTTGCCAAAGAAATTGAAAGAAAGTAAAATAGGCTTAGACATAACATACATTGGAGGCTCAAGATGGCTTTAACACAAAAAAGAAAAGAACTTTGGACCATGTTTTTTTCTATTATTTCTTTATTTATACCATTTGGACTAATCATTGCAATCCCTACATTAATAATTAGCAGAAACGCAGTGCGGACTAATCCAAACACTATTAATAAGAGTACAAAAATCATTTCCATTATAAGTATTGTATTATCAACTGTCATCATTGTACTAATGTTAATTGGTGCCATAACTTTTTTTCTATCAAAAGGTAAAATTAATTGACCAATATCTAAGTTATAGTAATCACTATGCGCAAAGCCGAAACTATAAAATATAGATAGGCTACACCCGCTGCAGCCCTGTACACTAGATTTCAAGTTAACAGCAATAAAACACGCACTGACCAGCCATTGGAGAGTGCGTGTTTTTAATTACAAAAAACTTACTATTCAACTAATCTTAGCATATCCGTTATACTTACCACCACCTGAGGTTCCTTCTACATGTACTGTTATAGTCCCTAACTCAACCCCGTACTCCTTATGAACTAAACTATATTTAAAACGTGATGTCGTTTTTGCTCGATTGTTTGCAATCCAAGCATTTTTTTCGATACGGCTTGTTTTAACAGTTGGGTTATAATTCTTATCCACGTAGCCCGAGGAAGATACTATAGATTTAACCGTCCCTCCACTAGTTGTATACTTAACTGAAACCACATATTTAGTCATAGTAATGCCGAAAAATTTCATCGAATAGCTATGTGTAGCATTACGAGTTTTAGTTACTCCAGCTTTTAATAAAGGTTTTGTTGACTCAAACACATCTTCTGATTCAATAATTACATCCTCATTAGCATCATCTTCGATTGCAGCTTGCATTGCCTCTGGATCACTGAAATAATATGCTAGCTTTTCTTGTTCTTCTTCACTTAAGTTAGCAAGTTCTTCTTTGAGTTCATTGATATCATTTCGAATAGTTTCACTATTGGCATTTTCCACCCCATTTTCTTCTGCTGTTTCTACAGAGTAGTTATCTAAATAACTATCCAAATCACTAAGGATATCCCCCGTCTCCTCTACCCAATTGCAGATGCCCTTACTTGTGTCCCTGTTACTTGCATCAAAGCTAGAGCAATAATTGTCGTTAAAATAGCTTTTTTAATAAATCTTTTCATCTTAATCCCTCTTTTCTAATGATGTTATGACTGTTTACAAGTCTTGTTCATCTAAACACAAATGATAAAAAAAGTCTCTTTAGATATCCACTTGTATTTATTCAAAAGAGGGGGTTGCGCGTGTTTCTATTTAAAGCTGAATCGCTTTTAAGGCTTTGATGCTAGTTGCTAAGCTTTCGAACATGTCTAGCTTGCTACGATCTTGTTCGATGCAGTAAAACTCAACGCCGTTTTGTTCGCCCCATTCGATGATGCTTTTAAAATCGACAGCGCCAGAACCGATTTCCGTTAAGTTATGATCCATATCGGTTATTTCAAAACCCGGGATATAATCTTTCATGTGAACAATTGGGGCGCGCCCGGAGTAGCGTTTGATATATTCGACCGGGTCCACATCAGACGCCGAAATCCAATATGTGTCTGGTTCTGCGTAGATTGAAACGCCCGCTTCGGGGTCGGTAATGAAATCCATCATCATTCGGCCATCAATTTCCGATTTAAAATCGTATTCGGGGTTGTGGAGGCCGACTCGGAATCCTAGCGGCGCCAGTTTATACGCCACGTCTAGCAAAGCCCGCTTTGTTTTCCTGTACCCTACTTCATTTTGGTCTTCTTCTTCGATGTATTTATCATAAATTATTTTACAATCGAATAGGCAAGCTTCGTAAATAATGCCGTCCAAATCGTCGAAGAAACGATCGTGTTTAATGTGCATGCCAACAACATTTAAGTCGTACTTTTTCAGCAATCTCGCAACTTCAAGTGGCGGGTTATTACGCATGCCGTCAAGCTGAACATGTTTGATGCCGAGTTCGCTCACACGGCGCAGTGTTCCTTCCAAATCTGCTTCCATTTCTTTCCGAACGGAGTAAAGTTGAATGGCAATCTTGTCGTGGAAGCTCATCGGTTGTCCCTCCTTAGGTCAAGCCAGTCGACCTCCAGTTGCGTTAAGTGAATATCAGCGGCTTCGATGGAAGAATTCAGCTCGCTCGTCGTTTCTGGGCCGATAACTGCGGCTGTTGGGAATGATTGATGCAAAACGTAGGCGAGTGAAATTTGAATTGGTGTCACGCCTTTTTCTTGTGCCAGTTTTTCCGCTCGGCTGTAACGTTCCCAGTTCTTTTCGCTGTAATACACTTCGACCATTTCGGTGTCTTCCAAATTATCTCTCGTGAACCTACCTGAAAAGAAGCCACCTGCCTGACTTGACCAAGAAAAGAGCGGCAAATCAGTTTGCTCGTGCCATTTTATCATCGTGTCGTCTGCCGAAACGCAGTCTTCCCAGCGCGGACGATTGACTTTTGGCAAGCTTAAATTGGGGCTGTTAAAGCTAAGTGGGGTCAAACCGTGCGTTTGCGCATATTCGTTCGCCTCAATGATTCGCGCTAGCTCCCAATTGGAAACGCCAATCGCATAGACGCGGCCATCTTCTACTTCTTTGTGGAGCGCCTCCATGAGCGGCCCAACTGGGACAGTTTCATCATCGCGGTGAAGCGCAAAAAGTTCCACATGGTCGGTTCGAAGCATCTCTAAACTCGTTGAAATGTCCTCATGAATGGCAGCTGGTGTCACCCGAGGCACGTCTAGCGCGCCACGCACTGGGTGGCAGCCTTTCGTTTGGATAATGACTCGGTCGCGGTTTTTGCGTTCTTCCATCCAGATGCCAATGGCGTTTTCACTATGACGGTAATGTCTTGCGGTATCAAAAATGTTGCCACCGCATTCGAAGTAGCGGTCTAAAATTTGCGCCGCCACGTCCATGTTGTCTGCTCGCAAGAAGTCGCCTGCGCCCATGACAAGGTTTGCACATGGGATTAAAATGTTTCTTCCATCTTTTTTTCCGTTTACTCGAATTTGTTTCAATTTTATCGCCACCTGTTTCTTTTTTGATTAAAATTAGTTTGCAAGTCTAAACGCGTGCGCCCGCTTCCTGATCTACGAAAAACTGAGTACTTGTTGCGTTTTTAAGTAAAGTAGCTGGAATATTTGCGGTTGGTTCGCTATTCATTGTTAATTCGACGATTTCCACTTTTTTACTGCCGGTTGCGGCTACAATAATCTCTTTCGCCTGTTTAATTTGCTTCATGCCGAGTGAAATTCCATTTGTAAGCGGCAAATCTTGATCAAAATACTTGCTCATCACTTTTTTCGTGACGTCATCAAGTTCGACCACGTGGGCGTTCACATCGACTGGCACGCCTGGTTCATTGAAGCCAATATGGCCGTTCATGCCGATTCCAAGCAAAATGAAATCAATGCCACCTCTTTCGTCAATAAAATGATCGATTCGTTTGCATTCGACCGCCAAATTTTTCGCTTTTCCGTCAAAAAAGCAAACATGGTCAGGATTTATATTTTCCAATTGGTCATAAAAATAATCATAGAGCGTCTGGCGGCAACTACCTTTTGTTTCACGGCCGAGCCCAACCCACTCATCTAAGCCGACAAAATACGCCTTGCTGAAATCAATTTGGCCGTTTTTATTGCGGCGCACAAGTTCCGCCATCGTTTTGAGCGGCGTGTCGCCTCCCGCGATACAAATAAGCGCATCTGGCTTTTCTTGTAAGAGGGACTCAATTTGGTTGCTGATAGCGATTGCTACCGCCTTGTCGTCATCAAATTTTTTTAACATCTTTTTTCCTCCTAAAAATCAAGGTCTAACGCTTCGTGTGCAGCTTGCCGTTCTGAAACGACCGACTCCTGCTTGACGAGGCTTCTTTCATACATTTTGAAGAACGGATAGTACATCAAGGTCGCCGCGGCCAGTACGAAAACGATTAAAATGATGGCGCGCCAGTCCATCGTCGCTAAATATTGTGCGAGTGGAATCGGCGTTCCGCCTACGTTTGCAATTGGAGGGCGAACCCAACCTAAGTGGAAGACAAACCACTGTCCTACCGCAATAATCGGCGTTCCGAGAACAAACGGAATGAATAAGTATGGGTTGTAACAGATTGGCAACCCGAACACGACTGGCTCAGAAATTGTAAAGACGGCTGGCACAACGGAAGCTTTCCCGACGGCTTTTAGTTCTTTCGAGCGACTAAATAGCGCGAGTAACACGAGCGCACCGGTAATCCCAGAACCGGAGAAGCCCATGAAATAGTCCCAAAAATTGGGGGCAAAAACATGCGGAATTGGTTCGCCTGCAGCATAAGCCGCCGCATTCGCGCCCAAGTATTGTGTCATAAATGGCATAACGAAGCCGACTAAAATGGCATATCCGTTTAAGCCGATGAACCAAAATAGCATTTCGAAGAAGCAAATTAAAAAGACTGCGTACGGCGTGTCGATGCTATTAATTGCTGGCGCAAGCATAGTTGTAAATGCTTCTGGAATAATTTGTCCTTTTGTAACCGTTTGCATTAAAATGCTAATGACTACGGATAAAAAGAGGATAACAACGAGCGGCACGATGGCTTCAAACGTTTGAGCAATCCCGTCTGGTAAGCCTTTAATTCGAATCGTGACTTTCTTTTTAATAAAAAAGTGAATCGTTTCAACGGCAAGAAGCGAACCAAAAATTGCGATGAACAAGCCGCGTGAGTCTAAATATTCCGTGCTTAGTTTTCCATCAATAAACTTCGTGTTTAAAACTATGGTCGTCATTACAGCGCCTAGAATGCTATGTAAAATAGGCACTTTTAATTGTTTGGCGTGATTATATGAAATCGTAACGGCCGCATAAAGTGATAGCAAACCGAATGTGAATTGGAAAGGTAAATTTAACATTTCGGCATTATCAACGAAGAACGTTTTAATGGCAGTGCCTTCTGGAAACATATTTCCGATAGCGGAGATAATCAGTGAAAATGAGCCAATGATAAGGACTGAAATAAGGGCAATCATACCATTTTTGATGGACTGGATATGTCGTTGTTTTTCAATTTTGGCAGCAATTGGTTCAAAATACTTTTCCATGAATGCAATAAAGCGCTCCATGATTGATGTCTTATTCGTACTCATGACTTTTCCTCCTAAATTTTAATGGCTTGTTTTAAGAATGATGGCGTCTTTTAAAATATTCGCGCCATTTACTGTGCCATAATCTTTCGTGTCAATGACTTGAATGGGTTTCCCCGCTGCATCCGCAATTTCTTTCAACATTTTAAATTGATGTTTAATTTGCGGACCTACCATGACAACATCAAAGTCTTCAATATATTCGCGTAGCTCGCCAGCAGGATGCGCTTCAATGCGAATGTCTGTATTTTTCAGCTTCTCGCTTCCCGCTGCAATTTCTTTCATTTTTGTGACCATCACACCTGTTGAAGCTCCTAAGTTACAAACTAATAAAACGTGTAGTCTATCAAAATTCATCTTGTGTCGCCTCCTGATTTCCTTTTAATTCGATATACATATCAATCATTTCACGGATTAGCGTAGAAGCTAAAATCGTGTTCATTAGAGTGTCTTGTGCATGTACAAGCAAGACGGAAAATTCCGTTTTATCCCCGCGGATTTCTTCTACCATCAATTCTGTTTGCACTTTATGTGCTTCATTCATCAATCGTTCAGCTCCCGCTAACTTTTCTTCCATTTCACTTTTTTTGCCAGCTTTTGCACATTGTAATGCTTCAACAAGCTGCGAAAAGGAATCTCCAGCAAGTGAAATTAATGAAAATGCGATTTCTTCTGTTTTCATAAAACTACCTTCTCTCATTCATAAATTGCAGATTTCACATAACTATAAATATCTTTGTGGCTTTTGGCTGAAAGAATTCGGCTAACTTGTTCTTCGTTTAGCACTACTTTCATCAGCTGCTCGACTAAACGTCTTGCTTCCTTCGATTCAAAGGCAAGCGTAAAAATCAAACGAACGGGCTCGCCGTAGCGATCAAAAAAGGAAATTCCCTCTTCTAAAACGGTCACTGCCATGCTGTCTTTTAAAACGCCGTCTTTTGGACTCGCATGCGCTAAAACAATTCCGGGAGCAATGACCATATACGGACCGAACGCCTTTAAATGCTGGATGATTTTCTCCGTATAACGTTTTTCAATACAACCTTTTTGGAATAAAACTTCTGTTCCGAGCCTGATGGCTTGTTGCCACGTATTCACATGCTTTTTAGTGACGATAAGCTGCTCTTTGAACTCGATTTCAGGTAGTTCAACATGTTCTTTTTTAGGCTGTTTAGTTAATACGTCTAACAAATCCAGTTCTAGCTTGCTAAGATTGATAATTTGCGTGTTTTCACTAATGATATTCATGATTTCGCTAAACTTATCAATCGCTTGTTTTCTGTTTGTTACGAGTTTCATTTGGAAATGCTCTTGCAACAGTTGCATATCTTCTTTTTGCAAATAACTATGGATGCGAATCATTTTTTTCGATGTGATATCGGGAATTTTAACGGTTGTAATGACATAATCGAACTGCTCCAACATTTTTTGGTTGAATTTTCGAAGGGAGGTTGTCGAAATAGCCGAAAACTCAAACAGCTGATTTAGCTGAACTTGAAGCATATTCGATACAGCCATCCCTTCTGCACAAACAATTAATAACGTTGGACGATTTCGTTCTACAGCAAGGCTTCGTTCAAGTTCAGAAGCAAAATAAATGGCTAAAAACGAAACTTCTTGCGCGCTTGTAGAAAACTCAAATTCATCTTCTAGTTCTTCGCAAATCCGCTTAGTTGCTAGAAAAATTTCTTTGTTGTCGCGCATAAAATCTGAAAAAATTGGATTTTCTACGCTAATGCCACCACGAATTCGTCTAATCATTAAACTAATATGCGACGTAATTTGGTTAAAAAACGCCTGATTGTCTGTCAAAAAATCGGTATGGTAAAGCTCACCCATTTTGATGCAAAGGCGCTTGGCAAATCCAATGACATGCTCAACCTGGCCGGCATCTTTAAACTGCTTCACCGTGTTAATAACCGTTTCCAGCCCTTTATCATACACACTCCCGTTATTTTCCCACGTATCATAACGAAAATCCTTAGATACTCCGCGCATTTTAAGAAGCATGACCAAAATGGTAAGGTAGAGCTGGTCATCCACAGTCCTTCTTAAATTTTGCGTAATCGCATCCACTTCCGACACCGTTTCTTCCAAAAGAGAAAGATCAAAAAGATTATAAAAAAAGAGCTCTCCTTTTTTGGATAAACTTTGTTCTGATTCGAGAAACTGATAAAATTCGCGCATATTCATGAATTTAAGCAGCTTTCTAGCAAAAAGTGTACACTTCAAAACAACATCACCAGCAATTTGATATCCGATGCGCGTTTTGTGCACAAGCGCCATGTCATTTAGAAACACATCGCCGTCAATCGCGCGCAAATGATTGAGCACCGTTGACCTAGAAATAAATAGGATGTCCTGAAAATATTGCACAGAAACGGGCTTTTCCTCTAAAAGTAGTTTGAGTAATAAAAATTGTTCCATTTCTTCAGCATCATATTTATATTTTTCTGGTGTCATTTGCTGCTTGAATTTTTTAAAACTTCCGCTAATTTTGTTGCGATTTTCAATCATTACGCCTTTTTTAGGGTGCCTGCTCAGCTTTTCCCCATTTAGTTCCACCAAAAAGGCATCAATTTTTTCCAAACTATAGCGAATATTGCGTTCAGAAGTTTTAAAAACTAATGCAAGTTCCTTCACTTTCTCATAATCATCACGAGTCAACAGTAAATCGAGTATATCTATGCAACGTCTATCTAATTTCAACTTTATCCCCCACCAACTCTTTAAATTTAGCTTACACGCAAATAAAAACGCTTTCAATTGCGCATATAACTTCTTTTGTCACGAAGTCTGAACAAGAAGTTTTACTTTTATTTTAGCTAGAAAACCGCAGCATATGAATAGGTCTTCCGTCTTTCAATGTATAATTACATAGCGAATTGTATCCCCAAAAAAGAATATCTGTTACAATTAAAATAACGTTTGACTAAAGGAAAGCGAGGAATTTCAAATGACAAAACACCGTATTTTCACAACGAGTTTTGCGAGCGTTTATCCGCTCTATGTGACGAAAATTGAACGCAAAGATCGCACAAAAGAAGAATTAGACACAACAATTTGCTGGTTAACAGGGTACGACCAGGCGGCTTTAGATAAACAAATTGCGGAGCAGGTTGACTTTGAAACTTTTTTTGAAAAAGCACCCGAAATGAATCCAAAGGTGGCGCTCATTAAAGGAAGCATTTGCGGCGTTCGCGTGGAGGAAATCGAAGACCCTTTGATGCAAAAAATTCGCTATTTGGATAAACTGGTGGACGAGCTTGCGAAGGGGAGGAGCATGGAGAAGGTTTTGAGGGAGAATGTGTAAATAAATCAAAAACCGCAAATACACTATTCAAGTTGAGCCGACCCCAAAAGTTAGATTTTTGGTCTAGCTTTTGGGGATTTTTAGCCATTATTAGCTGAGCGTTTAAACGGGGAGAAGGGAAAACATACTTTTATGGATTATTCTGTTTAAAGTGTTTCAAGGAAGTACCTGAATAGTTTAAACAAGTATAAAAAGATGGAACATTTATAGCGAGGGATTCATTCTCAAATCTGCTTGTTTTTTCTGTCTGCTTTAGTATAATTATTCTAAACTTCATTAGTTGAGTAGTTGTTCTAATCCCATATCAGGATTGACTTTTTCGTTAGTTCTTTGTATCATATAAGGATGAAAGGGGATGTTGATTTTGAGGTTTATAGGCTCAAAAGCTACTTTACTAAAAAATATAGATAATATTTTGGCTGATAAGTTAACAGGCAAAGAAGAGACGTTCCTTGACTTGTTTGCAGGAACAAATGTGGTAGGCAATTATTTTAAGGATTACTTTACGGTATATTCTAACGATTTGTTATATTTTAGTTTTGTGAATGCAAAAGCAATCATTGAGAATAATGGACACTTAACATTTGAAGGTCTCAAAACGATAGGAATAGCATCTCCGTTAGATTTTCTACAAGAAAATGCTGAAAAGTATGTTCAGTCAAATGTTATAGGATATTACGAAGAAAATTACACCCCGACTGGCGGAGCAATGTATCTGACTACTGAAAACGGGAAACGTATTGATTATATAAGAGATACAATTGATAGTTGGAATTCTGAAGGAATACTAAAAGTATCCGAATACTTTTATTTAGTTTCTGTTTTAATTGAGGCGATTCCATATGTAAGCAACATTACTGGTACTTACGGGGCATTTCTGAAACATTGGGATAAGCGTTCTTTAAATCCACTAGAATTGATACCACTCGAAGTAAAAAATAATGGGAAATATAATAAAGCTATTAATCAAGATGCAAATGATTTAGTTACAAAAATATCTGTTGATATTGTTTATATAGACACACCGTATAATAATAGACAATATGCTTCAAATTATCATCTGTTAGAAAATGTTGCAAAAAACAACAAGCCTGAGTTATCCGGGAAAACTCGCATTTTTGATTGGTCACCACTGCGTAGCGAGTATGCTATGAAGCGAAATGCAATGAGAGCAATGTCTGATTTGCTAAACAATATTGATGCAACTCATATTGTGTTAAGTTATAACAACGAGGGAATCATTGAAGAAAATGAGCTGATAGAATTGGTGAAGAAGCAATCGTTCAATGGTGAAATTCAGGTTGAAAAAATACCTTACAGAAAGTATAAATCTAAAAATCCGTCTGATTCATATGATTTATATGAATTATTAATTTACATTCAAAAAAAAGCAATTCCTACAACTAATGAAGTTAAGCAGTCAGAAATAATTAAACCTGATGGAAAGAAAAAGTGGGTTGGTGAAAGGCAACATTATATAAAGAGCCCCCTTAATTATATCGGTGGAAAATACAAACTATTAAAGCAAATAATCCCATTATTCCCATCAACTATTGATACATTTGTTGACCTGTTTAGCGGAGGAGCAAATGTGGGAATCAATGTTAATGCGAATAAATATATTTTCAATGATATGAATAATCGTATTAATGAGATGTTCCGATATTTTGCTACGCAAGATGAGGAGGAGTTGGTAACAAAAATTAATAAGAGGATATCACAGTATAACTTAAGTAAAACTAATGAAGAGGGATATCTAAATTTCAGAACTCAATATAACTCAAATCCTAATCCTTTAGATTTATATGTTCTAGTATCTTATAGCTATAATTATCAATTTAGATTTAACAATTCGATGGAATTCAATAATCCATTTGGACGTGATAGAAGTAGATTTAGCGAGAATATGGAAAAGAATTTGCGCCAGTTCGTCAGAAAGCTTAGGACCATAGATGCGACATTTACAGATAAATTTTTTAATCAAGTAGACCTATCATCATTGCGAGATGGCGATTTTGTTTACTTAGATCCTCCATATTTAATCACTACAGGGAATTATAATGATGGGAATCGTGGTTTTCTCAATTGGGGTGAGGATCAGGAGAAAGTAATGTATAACTTGATGGATACATTAACGACCCAGGGAGTCAGATTTGCGTTGAGTAATGTGAGCAATCATAAAGGCAAAACAAATGATTTGTTGAAAGAGTACATTGAAACTCATAATGTTGAAGTTCATTATTTAGATTTCAATTATAATAATTCATCACATAATTCAAAAGGTGCTGGAAGTGTTGAAGTTTTGGTTACTAATTATGATGCAGAAACACATAAAATTTTGAAACAAACAAGTGAACTCATGAAAGAAATCAGCACCCTGATATAAAACAAACCTCTCGAGATTCTTATTCCCCAAGAGGTTTACTTTTACCAAATAATCTCTTTATTATTCATATAGCTTGGAAATGTTGAAATGTCTAATATGCCTTGCTGTGCATTTGCAGCGCCAAGTAATAACTGTTCAACGTTAAGAGCAGCCCCTTTAACACCAGTTCTATTTGAAGTACTATTCAACTGTTCTTGGAAGTTACCAGTAAAGTTGCTTGAAACCCACATAAAATAATAACTATTGGCAGGAATTGCATCATTAAATTTCTCCCACCAGGTTATAGAATTCCTATTTTTATCCCTTTGTTGATTATCTTCGATATATCTAACCATTTCGTCTTCTTGGGTTATTAATTTCCCATATCCTTCCCCATAAGCCTTAGTATCAATAATAACACCGAATTTATCAGTGAAAATCAATCCATCAGGTTTCCTTCCACCACCCAAAAGAATAGAGTGAAATTTATAGAGATTTTTAAATATGTCAGCTACCAATATCTCAAAATCTCTATTCCTCCTACCATCATAAGCAATTTCCAGCAATTCTATATATTTTATTGGAAGTTTTGTTAATTGCTGATATTTGAGTTTCTTCTCCTCCAATGCAGCATCTTTTAACTCTTGGGTTAAATTCAATTGAGGAATTGAAAAATCAAAGATTCGATCTTTAAGAGTTACAGTGTTTCCTATTTTCTCAATTCGTATTCCAAAGGTGTTAAGTCCAGCAATATCATTTTCAATAACTTGAGGAGCATCACTAAAACCAAGTTGTTTTAGTTTTTCAAGTAATTTTATGTATGACTTCGTTTCTTGTAAAAATTTTAAAATGTATGCTCTTCTTGAACGAATATAGTTCTTGTTTCTTCCTTCAACAGCAAGAAATTCCCACGTTAAGTATTTTTCTATACGAGAGTTTTTAGAACTTCCATGAGCCTGTTTTAATGCATGTTTCCCTCGACCAGTAATTGAATAGGTTTGAAAGCCGGCTCGTTCCCCGCTATTAACAGTTAAGATATTATTGGAATGTCTATCAATAAATCCTACTTTTTCTAGCCAAGTACAAATCATACGCGCGTATTTATCACTTGTACCCTCAATATTTGATTTGATTTTATCTAGCTCATTTTTGTCTCCAGTTCTAAACCAATCAAGCATTAGGGATTCATCATATGATGTAAAACCTTTTTCGCCAGAGAAACCTAACCGATTACCGATAAAAAATTTAGTTATAGGAGCTACTGAATTATCAAGAATGCTTAACACCTGAGTGGCAGGTGGATAGGCAAGTAACGCATCTTGGAGTATGTCTTTTTCAGTTGTTGACCCATCAACTACTTTTGAGAACTGGTTCCCTAATTCAGTAATAGTACAAGTATCTGTATTTCTATCATGCTTAAGAAAATTTAGACTTAAAGCCCATCTTAAGTACCCGTCAGAAGTCCAGTTATCAGTCCAGTATTTTCCTTTTGTAGTTATAGACTGTGGCTGTATCGTAACTTGGATGAGTCCATCAGCAACTGCATCTGCACGTTTTACTTTGCTACCATCTGTTTTTGTACTGCCAACACTTTTTCCATTTATATCTTTTGAAGAACCAACTAATTCTGAGTAAGTGAATTCTTCGATTCCTGCGTTAAGTTTGCTAAGTAAGTTCTTTTTGATATCAGTGAAAGGAATATAGTTTTTAACTAAGTTACTTTTTAAATTTTGATAATGGATAGAAGTATTATCAAAGATTTGAACGACGAGCTTTAATTTTGAAAAATCTGAAGGATTTTGAACCCAACCGTAGGTCCTTGTATGCATTTATTATCTCCCCTCTAGTTTCAGATTCCCATGATGTCTTCAATGTCACAATCAAATGCACCACAGCCTTTGAGTAAAAAAATTTTTTAAGTTGTATAAGCAAGGCAGAGTTGATATTATTTTTCTAGGTTTTGTAATCTATTCTTTCTATTTTTAGTGAAGTGTCCCTTCCCAAAATAGTATAACATGTTTCGTATCTCTTTTAGTAGTATATATCCATTTTGTAAAAATAGATATTGAAAACCTGCTTGGAACAAGAAGAAAATCCAACTTGTGAAAAATATGGAGAAGGTTTTGAGGGAGAATGTGTAAATAAATCAAAAACCGCAAATACACTTTCTAAGTGATTTGCGGTTTTTGATTTAGATAATATGTCAGTATATTAAATGTGTTGTATAGAACAACTCATAATAACCTGATGTTCTCAGCCAAAATTTCCCACTATATTTCATATTAAATTGCGTCCAGTAGTATCCTCCTGTACCTTTCATAGAAGATGATGCACTTATAAGATTCGAGGTGTTAAAAGTAAAATAACTACCTTTGCTTAAAATTTGGTCTAGTGTTCTATCCCCGTTTAAATATACTTCATCTACATCTCCAACCCCAATACCATTATCAGTCCAGTCAAATCCAACTGGAACTAGAGAGTTGCATCTTATTTGCCATATCCCGTTTACTTTTTGCAAATCATCTACTCTATATATCTTTAAATATAGAGCTGCATCAACACTTGCTGGTTGAGCAAACATTACTACGCTCATTAGCACTACAAGAAATGCTCCCATAATCTTCTTCATTCTTAGCCACTCAATTTTTCTCATCATTCCAAACATCTCCTTCCATTCTCTTTAATTATTTTTAAAATTTATTTGTGAATATAATCACAAATAAATTGAAACTACTTTCTTAACTGTTATATCTCTGGTTTTATTATATCATGGAAGCGCTGTCTTTTTTGTGCCTATTTTATGAACTTTTCTCTTTATTTAGACAATTTAATAGACAAAAAACTGAAATTAGGTAAATTCCGTTTTAGGAAGTTACTTAATTTCAGCTGCAATTTTACTTCTCCACGCGCAATCTTTCATACATCACTAGGAAGAGTGCAATCAGACCGACTGCGAGCAGAATATGTCCCAATCCTGCAATGCCTGACACGGCGGCGCCAGTTTCCTTCCCGATGACGGTCATCGTTCCGTGAAACGTCATTAAGCCGACGGTTAGGAGCAGCCCCGCGTTGTAGGTGTAGTAGAAGATGTTAAATTTTTTGCTTTGCATGATGTGGAAGTTTTTTTCGAGTAAGAGGACGATGATGAATGTGAACATGCCGAGCATTAAAAGGTGCGTATGTAGGACGGAAAGTTGTGTATCGCCGGTAAAATCATTGAATTTCGTAATTTCGCGGTAATAAACACCCGAAGTTAGTCCTAAAATACAGTAAATTAAAGCTGTGGTTAAAAGTTTTTTCAAAATGGTTCTCTCCTTTTTGTTTAGCGTAAGCCATTTAATTCTTGATATAAATCTTTCGCATAGCTGTCTGTCATGCCGCATATGAAGTCGGTGATAAGAAGTAAGCGCAGGTAAAGTTTGACCGTTTCGTCTTGCCCGGTAGCGTTTTTGCGATAACACCCGATGTAGTTGTCTGAAATGAGCGACAGCAGACGCTTATCCTTGGCGGTAATTTTTTCAGGCATTGGGCTGTCGTAATAAAGCACTGCCGGAATGTAGCTGTCTAGTAGCGATGTGATGATTTTGTTGCCGGCAATTTCGGACTCGACAACGCCTTGATTCGTGTAAATATATGTAGCGGAAAGGTTTTGCAACACTTGTACAAGTTCAAACGCCTCGGACACGTCGAGAAGTGAATCTTGAAACGTTCCCGCCATAATTGCCGCGTAATTTTCATAAAACTTCTCAAGCGAACGGTTGATTAAATGCCCGCGGACGTTAGACGCAAGCCACTGCTGCGCAATAAATCCGTCTTCTTGTCCCGCATAACGATCGGCTTTTTTCTTTAGCTCATTAAAGCAAGCGGACGTTACCCAATTGTGTTCTGGAACCTCTTCAAAGCCGCGCAAAATTTGCGGAATCGTGATGGTCCCTTTTTTTACACCATCTTCTAAATCCGCGTTTAAATAGGCGATGTCGTCGGCGACTTCAAGCAAGAACGTCAGCGGATGGCGACTATTCCCCGCACCAGTAGCCTCTGTCACTTCGTGAAAAATCGCTTCATCGGCATAAAAATAGCCCAATTTCTTACTCCGAATTTGTTTCTTATTTATTTTTAAAGATGAAACCGGATATTTAATAATCGAGTTCAGTGTGGCGTGAGTCAAATTGAGTCCGTACTCATCAAACAAATAATGCAACTTTGAAACTACGCGTAAAACTTGCGCATTCCCTTCAAAATTATAAAAGTCTTGTTGCATTTGCTCGTTTAAAATGTCTGTTAAAACTTGACCGTCGTATTCAAGCTCCGCCATGTTTTCCCTAAACCATTCACGAATCGATTCTTCGCCAAAATGGCCAAACGGCGGATTTCCCATGTCATGAAGCAATCCAGCGCAAGATAGAATATCAGCCATATTTTCAGCGTGTTCACGCGTAAATGCATCATCTAATTTTTCCGTTAAAATTGTATGAGATGCCATGTTACCCATTGATTTCGCAATCGTTGCCACTTCCATCGAATGCGTCAGCCGCGTCCGCACAAAATCGCTTTTTTCTAGCGGGAAAATTTGTGTTTTATCTTGCAAACGTCGAAAAGACGCACTCATTACAATTCGTTGATAGTCATTTTCGAAAGCACTACGAATATCGGTGCTTTTCGTGCGCGTCACAGAAGATTCCCGGCGCCTTTTGTCATTTAAAAGTTGATCCCACTTCATAAAAAACCCCTACTTTCTCAAAAAATCATGTTCAATTTTCCCTTCTTTCAGTATAACGGAATTACCGCCTGAGCGCGAATAAGAACCTATCAAGGGTTAAAAAGCATCTCGTATTGCTCAAACGTTCTCACAAACCCAATTTCCGTAAGCAATTGGATAAGCGACTCATTTCTAGCATCCACATTAATCGTGCTTAGCGTTTCAAAAGCGAACAGCGCCAAAATATGCGCAAGTAAGGCCGCGCCGGCTTTTTTCGTGCGCGCCCCCATCTGAACAAGCGACTGGCTGGTCGGATTTATGACGGCGTACCCAAGCACTTCCTCCCCTTTTCGGTACGCAAAACACTGGAAGTCACCGCGCAAAGCTAAAATTGCGTGCTGATTGTTCTGCCATGACGGCGGGAATTCAAGCGTGGTTTCAAAATTTGCGACTTGGTCTACCGCTTCTGTCGTGACATGAGTTGACAGTTGCGGCTGAACTTGTGGGGTGTCTAGGCGGAAGCACAAAAAATGCCTCGCGACTTGGAAGCCTTTTTGCTCATAAAGCGCGAAAGCCTTTCGATTTCCCTGCAAAACCTCGAGAAAATACGCCGCTGCACCGCGCTCCTTTAGCGTTCGAATACTTGCGTCAAGCATCTTAGAAGCGATTTTTTGCGCCCGAAATGCCACTTTCACACCCGTCCCGAGGTTATAAAAGTTGTTTTCGCGTTCAGCATTTAAAATAAACCCGACCATGTCGGTGCCACAAAAGGCGCCAACGGAAATATCCGCATGAAATCCTTTGCCGACAAGCATCTTCTGAAAGGCATCCAGACTCGGCTTCATCGGAAGCGCATAATCTGAAAAAGCATCTAAAAATGTCGCGTAAATCGTTTCAACGGAGACGCCGTTTAAGTTTTGGTAATGCATCATTCTAACCGCTCCCTTCATCTTCTCATTATACATGAAAAATCCCTTCTGATAGAAGGGATTTCAGCTTGGAGAAAAACTCATTTTTTCAAAAAATCTGCCGTCACTTTTTTATCCGCACTCTGGAAGAAATACGAGCCTGCGACAAGAATATCGACACCCGCCGCCTTGCATAAATCCGCCGTTTCCTGATTGATACCACCATCGACCTCAATTAGGTAATTTAAATCGTTTTCTTTTCGATATTGGTCTAAAAAAGTCATATTGCGGAGCGTTCCTGGAATAAAACGTTGTCCGCCAAAGCCTGGATTGACCGTCATTTGTAGCACTAGATCCACTTCCGCTAAAACGCTCGTCAAATTTCCAGCCGGCGTACCCGGATTTAAAACGACACCCGCCTGGCAGCCCGCTTCTTTAATTTGGTGAATGACACGATGAATATGCGGACAAGCTTCGATATGCACCGAAATAATTTTTGCCCCTGCTTCCGCAAATTTTTCGATATACAAATCTGGATTCGCGAGCATCAAATGCACATCGAGCGGAATGTTCGCCACGCCAGCAATTGCCCCCACCATATCAATCCCAAACGTCAAATTGGGCACAAAATGGCCGTCCATAACGTCAATGTGCAAATAGTCCGCGCCAGCAATTTCGGCTTCGCGAATCGATTCGCCCAGCTGCATATAATTCGCCGCAAGGAGCGACGGAGCTAGAAGCGTCATGCGCGCTCACCTCCCTCTAATGTGAGTTGCATCATCATTTTTCCCTCCTAATCAATTTCCGACCAAATTTTTAAAGACCGCGTCGTATAATCATACGTATCATTTTGATGAAAAAGCGTCGACGTCCCAAGCACAAAGACATCTGGAAGCGCGTCCCGCATGAGCCCCACCGTATGGCCGTTAATATTCCCGTCGACTTCTATAAGCGGAGCATACGGATTATCTTTTATTTTTTCTTTTAAAATAGCGATTTTAGTTAGGACGTTCTTGTTAAATTCCTGCCCCGCAAAGCCTGGATTTACCGTCATCATGAGAACCATATTCACGTGATCCAAATACGGAAAAATGGCCTCAACGGGCGTTTCGGGATTGAGCGCAATCGAAGGTTTAATGTTGTACGATTTAATCCTCCGAATGACCTCCATCGCATCACTCGCAGCCTCCACGTGGAATGACATGTATTCCGGCTTTGCAACTTGAAACATATCCACATATTTAAGTGGCGTTACCGTCGCCAAATGAATATCAAGCGGAATGGACGTTGCCGCACGAAGCGCCGTCAAATATTCCGGTCCGAGTGCCAAATTGTTCACATACACGCCGTCCATAACATCACAATGCAAAAGCTGAATGTCCGCTGCTTCTAGGCGCCTAAGCTCATCTGCCAAATGAAATTGGTCCGCACACATAATCGATGCCGCAATTTGCCTCACCGTAACCCCTCACTTCTTTCGATATTTTCGACTAAAGCAAGCCGTTTTGAATGCCGACCGCCGCTAAACTCGGCGGAAAGCCAAGTATCCACGATTCGAAGCGCGAGCCCATCGCCTAGCACCCGCTCCCCTAAACACAACACATTGCTATCGTTATGTTCGCGCGTCGCTTGCGCCGAAAAACAGTCTGAAACGACCGCTGCTCGAATGCCCGGTACTTTGTTTGCCGCAATACTCATACCGATGCCCGTCCCGCAAACTAAAATGCCTAAATCCGCTTCTTTATTTGTGACGCTGCGCGCAACTTCCTCTGCATAAGACGGGAAATCGACGCTTTCCGTACTGTACGTCCCAATATCCGTTACTTCATAGCGTTCTTTTAAATGCTGCACAATGGTCTCCTTCAGACGAAGACCGCCGTGGTCACAACCAATTGTTATTTTCATCCTAATCCACCTTCTGTGCTATAATAATCAGAAGGATGACTGCTTACAATTCCCCAGCCCGCCAGCTTGGTTTTGTAAAAGTTGTCCTTTTTTTGTAAAAGGTTGCAAAACAGTCATCCTCCTTATGGTTACTTAATTTGATTTCACTAATACTTTGATTTCATTTCCGGCCATCACTGCTTCAAAACCCGCGCGCCAGTCGTCTAAATCATAGACTTTTGTAATCATTTCGTCTGCGTTAATTTGACCTTTAGCGAGTAAATCAAGCGCGAGAATCCACGAACTTGGTTTCTGTGAACGACTGCCAATATAAGCTATTTCACGTTGAATAATTGCTTCCTCATCAATTGCATTTTTCTTTTCAGCAAATAAGCCAACTTGAACGAAATCGCCTTTTTTCTTTGTTAACGGAAGGCCTTGATTAACCGCTGGGACCGCGCCAGAGCAGTCAAACACTTTATCCGCACCGTAGCCGTCTGTCATGCTTAGAACGATATCCTCTAAATCATCGGTTAGCGTATCGACAACCTTGTCTACGCCTAGTTTAAGTGCCAGAAGAAGTCGCGCCTTATCTTTTGTAATCCCCGCCATGATGACTGTCGCACCTTGTGCCACCGCAACTTGCGCAAGTAGGAGTCCAATCGGTCCCGGTCCAAAAATGAGGACTGTGTCACGCGCACCCACTTCCGTTTTTTCCAAAGCCGCATGCACACAACAAGCAAGTGGTTCCGTTAGCGCCGCTGCCTCGTATGAAATGCTATCTGCGAGCAAATGACAGCTCTCCTCGCGCGACAACACATACTCCGCAAAACTGCCGTTAGCTTGCGTTCCAATTCCTTTTCGGTTGCTACATAAATTGTAATCACGCTCTTTGCAATAAACGCACTCGCCACAAGTTTCGAACGTCGTTTCACTCGTCACCCGGTCACCAATTTTGAATTTCGTAACCAAAGGACCAACCGCAACCACCTCACCTGAAAATTCGTGGCCGAGCGTCACTGGCGTTGTCGGATTTTTGTACTCCCCTTTAAACGTATGAATATCCGATCCGCAAATCCCTGTATACGCAACTTTAATTGTGACACGGTCGCCGTAAACCTCTGGAACAGGCACATCTCGGAGTTCCATTTTGTCATAACCAGGTTCTGTTTTCACTACCGCTTTCATTTATAACACTTCCTTCTGTGGTAAAATCAGCACTTTGTTGTAATCTTCCTTGCGACCTAAAATCATTTCAAAAGCGTCTGCCGTATCCTGAACAGCATAGCGATGCGAGATAAGCGGTTTCAATTTAATCTTCCCTTGCCGCACGAACTCAATCGAATTCTGCCACTCTTTCCCTGGAAACGGCGCCGAATACGAATTCCAAAAACCCTTTAGCGTCAACTCGCGCCGGAAAATATTCTCAAACGCTTCCTCACGCAAGAGCACGTCCGCATAAGCAATTCCTTGGTAACCAATCTTGCCCTTCTTCCTCGTCACAAGCAAACACTGCTCCTGCGTCACCTTCGAACCCGCGCATTCCATCGCAATATCAACACCTAAACCATTTGTTAGCTCTAAAACGCGCGCCAACAAATCTTCCTTTAGGGGGTTAATTGTGTGCGTGCATCCGAACTGACGCGCATCTTCCAGTTTCTTGTCACTAATGTCCACCGCAATGATGTCCTTTACACCCGTCAAATTCAAGCATTGCACCGTCAAAATCCCAATCGTCCCAACACCAAAAACTAACACCGTATCGCCGACTTTCGGCCGAATGCCTAGTACCCCGTGCATCGAAACCGCAAGCGGTTCTAGCATTGCCGCCTCCTCAAAATCGAGGTCATGAATTTTAATGACATTTTCCGCCCTCAAAACGGTATTTTCCGCAAAAGCGCCGTAAAAGTGTGAACCAATCATGCGATAATTGTCACATAAGGAAAACTCGCCTGATTTGCAGTACGTACATTTGCCGCATGGTTCAAGCGGAATACCCGCCACACGGTCGCCGACAGCAACATTCGTCACGTCACGACCAACTTCCGTAATCACACCCGAAAACTCATGTCCCATGACAGCTGGCAGCGGATATTTCCATCTCGTTTGCATCTTATGAATATCCGAACCGCAAATCCCAGCCGCCATCACCTTAACGCGAACTTCATCCGCATGACAAACAGCTTCTTCAATTTCTTCCGCCTTTATTTCATTGTTCTGATAGAGCACAGCTGCTCTCATAATCCGTCACCTCGGTTACATATTTCTTAGAAAATTGCCGCCCACATTTGGGAGAATTTCAAGATAATCCAGTTAAAGAAGTTACCACCCATATCAAGCGTACTCACCTCAGATGCTCCTTTAGGGAACTCATATACACCGCTCATCATTTCCGTATGCACAGGCCCAAAGTCCGTCGCCATCAGAAGCGCAAGAGCGATAACCACTGTTCCGGCTAAAACGGAGTGTAAAATGTTCCCTTTTCGACTAGCTACAACGAACGATACGTAAAATGGAATTGTGGCCAAGTCACCAAAAGGCAACACCTTATTCCCCGGAATAATAACCGCTAGGAAAAGTGTAATCGGTACGAGAATTAAACCAGTCGAAATGTTGGCCGGGTGCCCAATTGAAAGCGCCGCGTCAAGCCCAATATAAAGTTCGCGCCCTTTAAAACGAGATTTCATAAAATCACGCGCCGATTCGGAAATCGGAATTAAGCCTTCCATCAAAATTTTAACCATCCGTGGCATGAGGAACATCACGGCGCCCATTGACATCCCAAGTTGCGCTGTAGCGCCGACGTCGTAGCCAGCAAGAAGTCCAATCGCAATCCCGAGAATGAGGCCCATCATCATTGGCTCACCGAAAATACCAAAGCGTTTTTGAATCGTTTCCGGATCAATATGAATATTTTTAATCCCCGGAATTCTAGCAATCAGCCACCCAATTGGAATTCCGACAAACCCGAATGCCGCTGTGGAGCCTGTTGGTAACGAAATCCCTTTCAACCCGTAAAAATCTTCTACCATGTGTTGCGTTTTGTCTGCCATCCAAAGTACGAGCACCTCGTAAATGATGGCGCAGAGAATCGCGAACCACCAGCTGCCGCCCGTTACGATATAACCTGTCGCACCCGCTGCAATGAAGTGCCAATAGTTCCAAATGTCGATGTCGAGCGTCTTAGTTGCCTTCATCAAAATAAGTAATAAGTTAACCGCCAAACAAATTGGAATTAAAATCGCCGCAACTGGTGATGCCCATGAAGCCGCCGCTGCTGCTGGCCAGCCCGCATCAATAATCGTTAAGTTCATGCCGAAGCGTTCAACCATTTGTTGCGCTGCTGGACCCAAGTTGTCAGAAAGCAAACTAATAACTAAGTTTATCCCAACAAAACCGATACCAATTGTAATTGCCGAACGAACCGCTTTTTTAGCTGGCACACGGAAAATAAGTGCAATAAAGAAAATCATAATCGGTAAAATAACAGTTGGACCGAGATTAAGCACGTACTGTACTCCTGCTAGTAGTTTATCCATTTTCTTTTTCCTCCCTAAAGCAAGTCTTTTTATTTTGATAACAAGGGTCATCTATTCCGAAGATTTAGACAACCCTTAATCATCAGTTACTTTAAATACGATAAAATTTCTTCGTCCAATTCCTCCATACCCATTCCTGTAATATAGCTTGTCGCAATGATTGCCGGGATTTTGTACGTCGTCGGTAAAATCGTTGTCGACACAATCAAGTCCGCCCCGTCTTGAAGCCCTGCTGCCTCCGAAATTTTAATTTGCTTCACTGTCGCATCAATATGATGTTCCTTCACCAAATTTTCCACCTTATCAGTTACCACCGTTGATGTTGCAATTCCTGCCCCACATGCTACTAAAATTGTATATTGACTCATTTTAAATTCCTCCTATCGCTATTTTTTCCAAAGTTTGAATGATTTCCTCCGCTGAATTAGCCGCATGAAGCGCGCGAATATTCCCCTTATCTTGAATGATGCCCATTAGTTGCCGCAATACTTCAAGTTGACTGTGTGGTTCGTTTAAACCGAGCACAAAAATCACTTCTGCTTTTACATGTTGGTTTTTATCTTCCATGAGTTGAAACGGAATGCCTTCTTTACTCGTCAAAACGGCGATAAATTGTTCATTCACACATTCTGGGTCGGTATGCGGAAGCGCCACGCCATATCCATCGAGTTTTAATCCCGTGGGAAAGACCGCCTCACGCTCCATCAGTTTTCCTAGAAAATGATTCGTCACATAGTGGAGTTCCGCCCCTTTATCCGCTACCGTTTTAAAAACATCTTCTTGCGTGACGCAAGTTGTATCTGTCCATATCAGCTCTTTGTACAAAAATTTCACTAAATCCATTACGACTCCTCCTGTAGCTCGTTTCCCGTATTATTTTTAATAATTGCATGCATCATTTCTGTGTTTTTTGCTGCGCTAAGTTTGGCAAGCTCACTCTTTTTACCTGAAAGCTCCATCAGTTGACGAAGCGCCGTGAAATGCGCGTTTTTATCCACTGCTGCAATCACAACAATAAAATGCAGCGGCGTTCCGTCCTCCAAAAACAATCCTTCTTCCACAAAAAGCATACTCATGCCAAGACTCAAAACACCTTTTTCTGTTTCCGCATGAGGGATTGCAATCGTTTTCCCAAGAACAATGTTGAGCGAAGGCACCCCGTGTTGCTTTTGCATCTCAAGAATATATTCATTCGTGATTGAACCCGAGGCCAGAAGAGGACTCGCCGCGATTTCAATCGCATCTTCAAAACTTGAAATATTTTTCAAACGAATAATGCGTTCTTTTGGGATTAAATCAGCTAGATTTTGTTTCGCGTCGCGGTCGTCCAGCTTTTTCTCCTCCGTCGGGTGCAGCTTTTCCGCAAGCGCCCGTTCTAGTTTTTCCGGATCACGAATATCCGCATATTTTTGGACGGTTTTCATTAAACTATCCACGCTTAAATAGTCTTCAATCAAATAAACCGAGCGTAGAACTCGCCTTCTAAGTTCAATTTTTTCCTTTTCATCCATCAATTGACTTATTAAAAAGAATTTTTTGTTAGTCGTAAGTGGAACTGCTGAGAACACCATATCGTAAAGTAAATTCGTCTGCTCAAATTCCCGAATAGACATCGCTTGGTAAAAGAAAATTTCTGGAAACAAGCTTCGAAGTGTTTTTTCCATCAGACGTGAAATCGAAAGTCCATTCGGGCAAACCACAACAGCTTTCATACGCGTTTGCAGCTTCTCTGTCGTTTCAATTAAATGGCCGCCAACAAAAAGTGTGATGAAAATACTTTCGTTTTCAGGAACTCGCGTCCCAATAAATTTTTCCAAAGGGTAAAGCGACTGTTTCACAATATAGTGCACCGCCTGAAACTCCTCATCAATCCTGTCTAAAATGCTGTAATCCGTTGTTAAACGGTATTTGATACGATAATAAGCTGGTTTGATATGGGCAAATAACTTTTCTAGTAGCGTTTCTTTATCCACAAGCTGAACTACTGCTTTTTTCTCAAACTCTGTTAAAAATTCTGCCAATGCCAGCCTAAGTTTCGGCATTTCCTCCGATTTTAGATGGTCCTTCAAAAGAACATTTGTTGTTAAAATTTGAAGTGTAATGTACATCCGTTCTTCTTTCGATACATTTCCCAAACCGCTTATTAAAATTTCCGCCGCCCCGTACTCACGCGTATCCGAAAGTTCGCTATAATCAATTTGGAAAGCTGTCGTAATCGTCTGGTTGCTATTAATTCTTCTAAAAATCGCAATTAAAATGTACGGCAAAATCTGCATCTTGCTATCAATAAAGTGGAGATTGAGATGCGTTTCTACTTGCTCGAGTTTCAACCGCAACCCTTCAACTTCCGCTTTTTCCATCTGCATAAACCGTTTTAAATAATCTTCGCCGCCGTAACTTTCAATCACATGTTCCGCCGCGATAAGCATCGCCGTTCGCACATTCCACTCATCTCCCACAACCAAATACCCTTTCATGCGTGAATATTTGACTTCAAGGTGGAACTTATCCAGCATCTTTTGAACAGCTTTCAAATCGCGTAAAACCGTATTTTTACTCACCTCCAGTTCACTAATAAAATGGTTTAACGATAATTCCTCATTTCGGGTTGTGAGCATAAGAATGATTAAACTCGCTCGTTCTTTCTCTGAAGGAATGTACCAATCAGCTTTTTCAAACTCATCCTCACCAATAATTTTAAACAGGTCAGGATAGGTAACAAATCGCCCGCCAGCACCACGATGAATTTTAGGAAAAGCTTGCTCCTCCAGCCAATTATTAATCTTCAAGAAACTATAATCGACTTGCCTGCGACTAAGCCCAAATTTCTCTTGCAGCTCCGCATTTGTAACATCTGGATGTCTCAAAATCTCTTTTAGAAGCGTGTCGCTACGTTCATCCAAATACATGTCGTTCCCTCCTGTTCTACTTCATTATAATTCTTAGCCAAACAAAAATGTACACGCTTTCATCACCAAAATTCGTGGAAGCCGTGTACATCTTTGGACTTTACTTGTGTATTTATTAACAATTTTCACATGCTGCACCGCTAAAAACCGCATGAATAAGCAATCCTCTCTCAAAGTTTGTTAACCATTTTGTGCACCATGGGACCAACGAACAAAAAAAGACACCGCGCTTTGCTGTTCAAAACGCTGTGCCTACACTTATTATACAAACCCCCACTTACAAAAAGCAATCTAATTTTTGAAAAAAGCAATCGTCTTATTATGCGTAATCGCCTTCCAAAATCATAATCTTATTACCAATCGGGTCGATGAAATTTAATTCGCGGCCGCCCCACTCGGCAAGCCTCGGCGGCGTGTCTGTCACCCCGCGCGCGTTTAGTTCCGCGTAAGTTTCATCTAAGCTTTCACACGAAAAAACAAACTCAACTGGCGCGCTCTTCGCCTCTTCCTGCCACACAATGATGCCCGGTTCAGCGAGCGTAAAGCCAAGTTTCGCCCCAATGCTATCCCCGTGCCCCGGAAAAACAATTGGAATCCCAAGCTTCTCATGATAAAAATCGACCAATTCAGCCGCGCTCGGCCCCGCAATATTCACACCTTCAAATTTTCTAATCATTCATTCACACCTCCATAAACCTATTCTACCCTAAAATGTCACACCACATCTCCTTTTAAACAAATAACGTCTAAAAATCTCTTAATCTGGGTATAAAACAATATAGGAAAGGGTGAGAAAATTGACAACATATAAACGAATTTTAGTTGGCGTAGACGGTTCCAACGAAGCAGAAGCAGCCCTAAGACGCGGAATCACCATCGCAAAAGAAGCCGATGCCACACTCGGAATCGGCTTCATCGCAGACATTCGCCGCATCGCCCCACTCATTGATTACGAACAAACCTATGCAAAAAAAGCCAAAGCCTACGGGGAAGAACTTGTAGAAATCTACAAAAATGAGGCCGAAAAAGCCGGTGTCAAACACGTCGAAACTTTCGTCCACTTTGGAACACCCAAAACCACATTCGTGAAAAAAATACTTAAAAATTTTGGCGCCGACCTTGTGCTCGTCGGTTCAACCGGCCTCACCGCATCTGAACAACTTATCCTCGGTAGCGTCACCGAATTCGTCGCCAAACACGCGAGCTGCGATGTTATTGTTGTCCGGGGGAAACCGTGGAATGCGAAAAAGGATGTTTAAGAAACAAAAAACGTATTTTTCAACTTGAAAAATACGTTTTTATGTAATATAAAAATCTAAAAATTAATCTCAAACTAAATGGTAATACTTCCACGTTTTATTTGATTCAAGAGTGTTTCCAAGTTGACTACAACTCGATTAGCAAGTCCATCAAGCGCTGTTACAGCCTGTGCTTTATTGCCGCTCAATTGATATTGAATATCTTGAAACACCATCTCCGCACTTTCAAAAGCATTATAACTAGCTTTATTTAACAAAATAACATCATGGAATTTAGTGCCTTCAAAAAGTGCTGTATCAATATACGGGCGGTAAGCATTTAAAATATTGTCCAGGTTCCCTTCCAAATCTCCTACAGCTTTCTTTACACCTTTTAACATCATTTTCCATTGTTCTATGCTTGCAATATAACCGTCCAAGGCCTCCCTTGCATTATTATCAATATCTGTAAAAGGTATCTTTGCTAATCCCAATGCACTTCGAATATTTTTAAGTGTCACAAGAGCATCTTTTACAAGCCCATACAACTGATTCATAGTGCTTTTTAAATTAGCTAATGCAGGCTTAAGTGAAGTACTTGTTGCCGAACAAAATTCCTTAAAATTCTCATCCAGCAATAATTGCTTTTTCCCCATACCATCTTTTAAAGCATTAGATTCCTCCAAGGTAAAATTGGAAGTAACAGGCGGCGGACCAGCTTTTTCCACTCGTTCTGTTTCCGTTAGCAATTTATCCGCCTTCTCAATTTCATCAGACACATATTTCACTTGCGTACTAAATGTTATAATTTGACTTGTTACAATATCTTTATTGCTATCAATTACATTATAATGTGCCTTTAGCTCTGCTATCATTGCATCATTAAAAAAATCATTTGTAATTCCGTTAAATAGTTTAGGAATAGCATTATTTTTAAGGTGGCTAACCCGATCAAAAACCTCGTCCAGCTTTAAAATTGTATCCCCTATAACCCAAGGAATTTCATACAGCCAACTAATAACACCAGAAAAAGCACCTGTTGAAACAAAATCTAATATTTCGGATATTACTGGTGTCGTTCTAATTTCTTGCACCACATCGATAACTCCCATTAGATTTGGATTAATTTCTTCAAGTTCATTTCGAAGCGCCTCGTACTGCCCTACAAAAACCAGTACTCCCCCAAAGCTATTTTGTTGTAGTAAGTCATCAAATGATTGTTGTAAAGTTGTCTGCCGATCATCAAGCTTAGCTCCCTCATGATTGACAATATCCACTGCCTCGTCTAAATAGGTTTGAGCCGTTTTCACTTGACTATTCATTCTTGTAGATAAAGTCGTTGCTAAAATGCGCATATTCTCAGGGTTAATATCAATTTTTTGCCCCTTACTACCAGATAAAATTTCTCCACTCCAAACACCTACAGGCAAATAAGCATCTGCATCAACTTGAATTTTCTGCCCATTAATGACAACATCGTCATCATAACCCACATGGTTTGAAATCATCGTTTTCATCCACGGCATATTATTATGTAAAATCACATTATTACCTGGCAATCGTGACATATATCCCGCTGATCTCTCACCTAAAGTTAAAGGATCATATTCACTCATATAATTGGTGATTCTTGGATTGTTCGTATTATAGCTTCCCTCTGGTAAAATAGCTGGATTATAAGTGACACTATTTACATCATGCTTTGTGGCAACATAATTAGAAAGCCCACCACCTAATGAGTTACCTGAAACATTAGTAATATTATATTTCTCACTCATAGTGTTAAAGGCTGCCTCTGCATCCTTTAATTGCGCATCTGGAACAGCCCCTGGCAAAGTTCCGTCTGTAACCATATCTTGAAATCCCTGAGTCCCTTGAAATACCATACTAATCTCACCTGTTGCAACGTTTTCAACAATCATGTAATCCAAACCATTTGACGTGTTGTAGACGCCTTCTTTGACAATATATATATTCCCATTTACCGTTAATTCATCATCCTCTTGAGGACTTTTATAAACCCATTTACCGCTTAGTTCGATTAAATCTAAATCAGATGTTTCTTTTAATTTCGTTCCCATCTTCGCCTCACCTCAATTATTGTATTTTTATATCATCCTCAAAAACACCTTCACCATCTGGTAATCCAACTCTACTGACAACAGAATTTTTATAAATTTGTATATTGTATCTACATTTAGGAATCTCCGTTTGTTTACGTAGTTCATTTGATATACTTTTTGACAGACTCTCACTCGGAAGTTTGTCAGTTTGAGAATAAAAACTTATGGGAATAAGTATGTTTTCTGGGTTTCTCTTTTCAAACATTGCACGTACTTACATATTCGAAACATCTTGATTCATTAGGTACTCTTTGTACACTTCTGGAAATTCTAATGCAGATAAAGAAATAAAATAGTGTGCAGTTTGATAGCCAGAACTTGCCGTTTTATCAATTGCTTCTTCTTTTTGACCGTATAATCCATGTTCTTCACTCATTTTTTGAATAAATTTATCTAAATTTTGCAATTCACTAGAATATGCCTTCGCATACAAGCCACTAACAATCGCCTTCTCTACTTCCCCTTCCTCCGAACGTACCACATTCGCTTCTTTTGGATCCAATGCTTTCTTCGCCATATCTAATCCTACAATGACGGACGTATGGAATTGAATTGGTTCTTCCGCTTCTACCATCACCACAGCCGCACTTCTTGCTGGTACTACATTGTTCACTTTTACATCGGTTTTATATGTTTCTTTCATATACTTGATTGCTCGTCTACTGATTTCCGCTTCATTTTTCTCTACAATGTCTTTCGATTTATCTCCATCTACAAAAATAAAACCTTGACCTACATAATCTTGTACTGGAGTGGTACTCTCTGCCTCTTTTTTCTCATTGGTTTCAGAACAACCTGATAACGTAACTAATAGTATCAATAACACTGACACAATCTTTCTCATCATATTCCCGCTCTTTTCTATTTTTGCTCATGACCATTTAATTTTCTACAGATACCGATTCTCCATCAGGCAAACCTACTCTATTTATAATATTATTTTTAAAAATATTTATCTTATATCTTCCTAAAGGGATGTTAGGTTCCTCCTCTAAGCCTGCAAGCATCTCTTGTGCCTTCTCCACTTTCGGCAAATGCTCAGTTTTAGAATAAAAATTCACTGAAATAAGCGGTTGAATTCCTTTCTCTCTATTTGCTTCAAACAAAAGCTGTAAGGCCTTTGCATCAACTTGTGTGTTCGCCATGTACTTGTTGTACAAATCATTATAATTTAACGCTGAAAGAGAGATGAAGAAATACTCAGTTTGATATCCCGAACTCGCTGTTTTATCAACAGCTTCCTGTCTTTTTCCTAAAAAACCATATTTTTTACTTAACTCTGCTAAAAATTGGTTTAGATTTTCAAACTCTTCTTTATAAGCCTTCGCATACAAGCCACTAACAATCGCCTTCTCTACTTCCCCTTCTTCCGAACGTACCACATTCGCTTCTTCTGGATCCAATGCTTTCTTCGCCATATCTAATCCTACAATGACGGACGTATGGAATTGAATTGGTTCTTCCGCTTCTACCATCACCACAGCCGCACTTCTTGCTGGTACTACATTGTTCACTTTTACATCGGTTTTATATGTTTCTTTCATATACTTGATTGCTCGTCTACTGATTTCCGCTTCATTTTTCTCTACAATGTCTTTCGATTTATCTCCATCTACAAAAATAAAACCTTGACCTACATAATCTTGTACTGGAGTGGTATCTTTTGTTTCTTTTTCTTTCTTTTCATCCATTTTTGAACATCCTCCTAATATCATAATTCCAACTAATAAACTTAAAACAATTTTTTTCATTTCATCACTCTTTCCCTATTTTCCTCTACAAACTTAGTAGCGTTAGTTCATTTTAAGTCAAACTTTTTAGCTACTTAATTTGTCTAGATAAATTTCTTTTGAAGCATTTTCTCCATCTGGAAGCCCTACCTTACTCAATATTTCATTTTTATAGAGGATTACATTATATGTTGCTATAGGAATCTCATTCACTTTTTCTAGTTCTTTAACTGCTCTATTTACAATCTCTTGATTTGGCTTCTGACCATCTCCCATAAACAGTCTTACATTTATAGAAATATTTTTATTGTCAGGATGCGTTTCGAACATTTTCTTTATATCTTCTGACGAAATATTAATATTTCCTAAATAAGCATTTAAAATCTCATTATAATTCTCAAAAAAACTAACAAAATAAAACTGATTAGCATACCCGGAGTTCTCCGTTCTATCAATCGCTTTTTGGTTATAATGCTCTACCTTCTCTTCCTTTAAAAGGCTAATTAGTGTAGAATCTAAGGTCTGAAAATTGGATGAATATGCTTTGTGGAATAATCCTCCTAGAATAGCATTCTCGACAACCCCTTCTTCTGACCGTACCACATTCGCTTCCTCTGGGTCTAACGCTTTCTTTTTCATATCCAGCCCTACAATGACAGATGTATGAAATTGAATCGGTTCTTCTGCTTCCACCATGACTACAGCAGCACTTCTCGCTGGTACTACATTATTCACTTTTACATTGGTTTTATACGTTTCTTTCATGTATTTGATTGCTCGTCTACTGATTTCAGCTTCATTTTTCTCCACAATGTCTTTCGATTTGTCTCCATCTACAAAAATAAAGCCTTGACCTACATAATCTTGTACTGGAGTAGTACCCTTTGCCTCTTTTTTCTCCTTGGTTTCAGAACAACCCGACAACATAACTAATGTTACTAATAAGCCCAGTAAGACACCCTTCATTTTATCCCTCTTTTCATCTGTTTTTCTTCCTCATGTCAGTACTTGTTTGTTCGACATCAGGCATGTTCCATAGCTTGCTTCTCCAGCCATTTTTTTGCTTCTACATCGTATAAAATCATATCGTTCTCAATGATGATGCTTTCAATTTTTGCTTTATCTACATTCATAATATTACTGAATTTAGTTCCTTTAAAACAACAATTTTTTAGTGTAACCTGCGAAAAATCAATATTTTTCAATCTACTTTCAGAAAAATCCACATTTTCAAAAGCACTCTCGGTCATATTAACATTAAGCAAATGCACGTTACTTAGATTAATTTCATAAAAGAAACTATCAATAAAATCAACATACATTAAGCTAGTTCGAAAGAAGTTACATTTATCGAATGTTGTTCCCACTACTCTTAGATAATCCATATCCACTTTTATAAAATCAATATTTTCAAATATTGATTTTATAAATTGTGTATGTCCAAAGTTTCCATTTGAAAAGTCTATTTTCTCAAAACTGCTGTTCTTAAATTTACAGCCTAGCACTCCTACATCTACTAAATCTATATTACCTATTGAAATACCATCGTACTGTTTATTTTCTAAAAATAATTGTTTTCCTTTTTCTTCATTAGATTCATACCAAGCAACGTGGTCACTTAAAGCTTTGTTCAACTCTATTTTCATAAATACCTCCTATTTAGGCCGTATCTTCACATTATCAATTAATCCGCCCCTTGTTAACGCTTCTACTAATTCCTGAACATGTTCAGGAAACATCTTTCTGGTGTCAAGCATCACATTTTCACCTTTAGAAATACTATCTCTTATATTCTCTAGTGCACTATCTAGATTATATCCTTTACCTTTCTCGGTGGAGTTTCTTTCAAAGCATTTGCCCACATTTGTTCCATGCTATACCTTTATCAGAACGATTAATTTGACTATTTTGAGCGACTAAATTGTCTGCATCTACAATTCTTCCTAACTCATCCGTTATAACGATAACTATTTTCGGTTACATATCCCGTATTTGAAGAAAGTTTTTTTCTGCCTTGCTTACCTTTAATAATGTGCTCTCCATAAAATAAAAACGTATTTTCGGGATTTAAAAATACGTTTTTACTCATCTATTCTAGTTCTTTTTATATTTCTAAATATCACGGCAAATGAATTTGCAAAATTATGCCCTCTTTTTTTAGTTTCTGTGAAACAAAATCAATAAATTTCAACCCATTTTTAGTTATTTTATATTGAAATTGAATCTCAAATATTATTTTTTTAAAATTATCACCATACTGTGAAACATATTGTTTACTTTCAACATAATTAATATAACTATTTATTTTACTTTCCAGTACCTCTAGATGCATATCTTCAAATTCCCAATCTAGATAATCAATAATTACCATACTCAACTTATCTTCCTTTATACCAATGGCATCAATTGTATTTATATCTGTGACAGTCATTTTCAATTCCTCTCTATACATTTGTTACAATAATCAACAATATATTCATAGATATACTTACCTTCATTATTGAATCTTCCATACTTATTATTTTCCATACATTTAACAGCATTTTCTTTCGCATCTGTATATTCTTTTTTGTATATCAGTAATAACATATTAACTAAATCATAATCATACAGCTGCTCTTTAGTTTGCGTCTTTGTAAAATCCAGAAAGTCATTATAGTTATTAAAACTAAAAACAAGTTGCTCTAGATATTTATAGGACTTATTAAGCAATTCTTTAGATAAAGTTTGTAGACTCTCTAGACTCTTAAATTCTGAATCCTCATAGAACGCTTCAAAGCCATCCACCTTAAATGCACCATTTGCACGTAAACTCATTGGTTCATCTATATTTGACTGCATATTAAATACTTCCCAGAAAATGTCATCAGAAACAAATGGTTTTATGTTTCCTCTCACACGAAGAATATCATTATTCATTCCTGTCACATTAAGACGCAAATAAATAAAATAATCTCCCAACTTTTTATAAAGGATACCTCCTTTTAGTTTTAATTTATATAATTTTACATCTTCTTTAGTTGAAGCAATAATTATTTTATCTACTTCCTTTCTCTTAGCTTTCAAAGCCATGCTCCTTTCTCACCCAGGTCTAATAATTTCAACAATTGTTCCAGGGGGTACTTCAAAACCTCCAATAAATATTCCCTTTTATCAAAAACAAATAAGAGATGCGAAGAAAATTTCAAAAAACAGATTGGTACATCTACTAAGCTAATTATTTTCGGCAGAATCAAATTACTAACCACATAAAAAAAGGAGCTCTTGCCCCTTCACTATACTAAAATTATCTTATTACAACCGTTCATTCTAACTTAAGTCGAAATTCTGTATCTTCTTAATCTCCATTATTATCTTTTGAATGAGGAAATCCAAAAATTTTACAGGTTTAACATTCTCTTCCAAATTAACATAAACTTGATGATATTCCATAGTCAACAAATGTATTCTCATTTTGTTGAAACTTTTATTCTGTTTATCTTTCGGCAAGCTTTTAATGGTTTGTCCTGCGCTAATTAAATATGATATCGCAGCTTGTCGAACTAACTCACTTTCACCCAATCCCAGATATGGCAACGCATCATCAAAATAAAGACTTACTGTCCCATCCATGCAGCAAAACAAACTAGCTTTTCGACTACTTAGCTTAAAATCAATTAGAGAAGCGATTACTTGGTCCTCACTCTCCACCCTTAAGTTCACGGTTTTCGGAGTAGTTTGTAAAGCTTGCTGTCTTAAATCTTCATATATAGCTTCATAATTCATATTTTCTTCCCCCCTCTATCTTCTTTAATTTTCCGTTCTTATTTATAGTGTAAAATGTTAAAGAACCCTTTTCTAAATCCTGTTTCAAAGTATAAATCGCTACATTTATATTTGTTTTTGTTAATGTATTCTTCAGTTCATTATGATTTGCAAAAAAATGAGCAAAATTCCCGTTGTTCTCAATCTTTAGAGTGAAGTAAAACTTTTCATACTCAAAAATAATCTTATAACTTTTATAAAAATAAACCAACCTATAGAACCCCATACCTGCACTATCATTAGAAAACTCTCTACTTTTTAATATAGCCTCTTCGTTAAAAATATCATAAAATTTATCTTGTGTGTATTGTAAATACTCAATATTTACAAATTCATTTTCAGGTAAGTCCATGCCAAATATCACCATACCTTTCGAACCTAAATCCGTGATCCATTAAATATTGTATTTCTCGCGAATAAAACGATCCATCTCCAATATATTCGACTGGATTATGGGATAAGAATATGTCCCTTTCCGAGCCAATTTGTATATCAAGAAATTTTTCGTTTATTTTCCAAATTTCATCGTCTGTATATACTGAGCTCAGCTCATCCCAATTGTCTAATTCAAAAAATTGCGCTCCATATTCTTCTGCTCTTGCCGTATAACTTGTGGGACCTCCACCATCAAATTTCCCCTAGCATTGCAGAATCCGCTTTATTTGAACCTTTAATAGCACTAAATGCATACTCTTCTGCCTCTAAAGAAGTCATAGCTTTTAATTGCTCAACTGTTTCATCTATTATACCATCTGTTTTCTTAGCGGCGCCACCCAAAGAAGTATCAATCTTACTCAAAATCGCCCTTACTTCATCAAGAAAGGTGGCTAGACGTTTTTCAGCTGATTAAATCACATCATCTATTTAAGACGTAACCGTCTTCATCCCACTTGTGAAAAACGTTGTCTGTCAGCCCTGTTAGGCCGGATACCTGTCGTCATGGCTGTTACACCTGAAACAAAATCAAGTAGTGATAGGTCCTCCTTGTAATACCCTGCCGATTTCAAGCATGCCACAAGCTAGACTTGGTTGGGGTACTAAGTACATTCACTGACGAAGCCATGATAAAATGTAGCTTTAAAGAAGCCAAAAGAAATAATCCGTAATGACAAAATAATATCTGTTACGGATTATTTCATGTTAACTATTTAAACGCTTTTTTCATTCGATTGTTGAAGATGTTGCACTTCAACGATACCATATTTTCGAACCATAATCATTTCAAGAGGCATGGGTGACAACCCTTAGATTGGATTGTTTGGATACTCCTCTAAATATTTATTAACAACTTTTTGTAATTCTTCGTCTTGTGGCTTTTCATTTAAATATTTGTACTTCCATATAACCATTTGGTCAGTAAAATCATAATTTGTCTTAAACCAATTAGTATAATCATAATGCATTTTAAATTTACCTGTAGTATCTAGACTCATAGTAAATGAATACCATAACTCTTGACCATTTTCTTCAAATACTTTTCGTAGTTCTTCACTTAAATCAAATAATTTAATTTTATTATCGCTAAACTTACTTTTATCTATCCTATACTTAAACGGAAGTTCAACACTATATTGAAAAGAATTCGGTCTATCCTTTGTATTATAAAAGAAGTATGTCCCCCCCCCATTTTCTGAAATCTGAGCGTAAAAATAAAACTTTTCCCATGTTTCTGGTATCATTTCATTTACTGTCTCTGCAATCTCTCTGTATAAATAATTTAATTTTTCTTCCATTTCCATATCAACCACCCAACTGATTTTTTATTATTTTATCAAAAATACCTTTTCCCTCAATTTCATAAATAACTTCAAACTTATCTGGCCTTAAAGATGAGCCCGTATATTTTGGAGATATTTTAACAGATACTTTTCTCGGTGGAGTCTCTTTCAAAGCCTTTGCCCACATTTGTTCCATGCTATACCATTCTCCACCAGAACGATTAATTTGGCTATTTTGAGCAACCAGATTGTCTATATCCCCTGATCCATTAAATTGACTACCGATTAAATGGCCTCCATCATCATCAATTAATCTATCTTCTCGTCCAGCAATTCTTTGCATCCCTTCATTTCTCTCTGCTGTTTTCAAAATCAGATTATCTGCATCTACATCTACAATTCTTCCCAATTCATCGGTTGTATAACGATAGCTGTCTTCCGTTATATATCTTGTATTTGGAGATAGTTCCTTTCTACCTTGCTTACCTTTAATAATATGCTCCCCATGAGGGACTTCTTTTATTGTAGTTACATCATCTATTATACCATCTGTCTTCTTAGCCGTGCCACCCAAAGAAGTATCAATCTTACTCAAAACCGCTCTCACTCCATCACTTGCTTTTGACAGGCTTGTTGCTGCTTTATTGCCAGCTGGTAATACACCTGCGCCTTCCATTGCTAGTTGTCTCTTTGGCAAAGCATTGCTTATATTATCAGAAAAACGGGCTACGGCTTCACTTGCTTCATCAATAGAGGTAGTTAGACGCTTCCCAGCTGATTGAATCGCATCGTTTGCGGCCGTTTTTAAATTTCCTAAACGTGACGCCACTTCCGATTTCCCAATGCGAATCACGTCATCTATTTTAGACGTAGCCGTCTTCATTCCACTTGTAAAAACGTTGTCTGCTACTCCTGTTATGCGGATACCTGTTGTCATGGCCTTTGTTCCACTTGATAAGGCTTTGACACCGGGAACAATATCGAGTAGGGATAAGCCACCTCGTAATATCCTTTCACCAGCGTCTAATTCGCGTCCGGAAACCCAATCTTTCCCAGAAATAGCTGAACTCATCTCTAGTGCCCCCATCGCAAAACCAAGCGCAAGGCCTGCTGGCGGGCAAAAGATTCCGACTCCGATAATGACTACTGCACTGACAATATTTACCCAAAATTCTTTCTCTTGTTGTTCATCCTTAATCGATTTATACTCGAAAGCTCTTGTGTGAACGGAGCCAACAATGAAATCAGACTTACTCACCTCTTCATCAGGATTAGCGAGTTTCCATTCGTTATACATGTCAGTAAGCTGGTTCCCGTAGAAATTATCACCACCAAGCAAGTCTTCCATGTTTGCTTCTTTTTTAGGAACTTCGATTGTCGTTGTTTGTCCGTAAGAGTAGCTATTATAAACCGTTTGCGTCGAAGTTGCACCAATCCGATTCGTTGTCGTATAGGTCGTAATGCTTAAATCTTGCATACCATCAACAAACGCATCTAAATCTTTATGGAAAGGTTCGTCTACTGTTTCATTCACAACACCATCTACTTTATCCATAAACTTGCTGAGAATGCCGATATCTTCCCCGATGCTGTCTCGTTTTGATTGGTTACTTGAATGGCTGTATGAAATAGCAAAAAGATATGGAAAAACTAATCTCACTATCGAGTTAGTTTTTCCATATCTTTTTTGATATTGCAACAATACGGCTAGCTTTTGTTAGCTATTAGCAACTTGATTAGCGAGTTTACCTCTTATCACTCAAGGCTCTATTTTCTCAATTCCCATCGCTTGGTAGAGTGTCTTTCTATTTTGTTGTTATTATCTCATCAATAGTTATTTCTCTATCAGTTTTCAAATCATAAAATCCAATATGAACATCTTTTTCATACAACCAACATAAATCTGCTCCATATGGGGCACTAAAAATTTCTAACATTACTGGAGCTATCTTAAATATAGAATCTGCATTTAAAATTGTAAAGTTACTAGAGTCATTTACATACTCTTCATCATCCAATTCAGAATAAAGCATCCAACCATTTAAATTATTATTTTCTGATTTTTCCCTAAATGAGTACTTTATCGGATTTCCTTTGCAAATATTATTAGAGACTATAAATCCTCCGAAATCAGAATTGTTTATTCTCACTTTCAAATTCCTCCACAACTGTAATAAAATCATTTCTCCATGAATATTCTTTCGCATAATCTAAACATGATTTCCCAAAGCTATCTTTTAACCTGTAATTTGATCCTTCTTTTAACAACACGTAATATAGTGGTTTATTTTCATTTGTTGATAGCTTATCAATTGTAACTATTCCTGTGACAACTTCTTTACCTAGTTCCTTTGCTACTGTTCCAAATATATCGTGTGTTTGTTGATTTCCCGCAAATTCAGAATAGCAGGGTGAAAACATAATCACCTTTTTTGTTACATGTATTTTTCAATTTCCTTTTGATTTACAGGATAAACTTTTCCATAAGGTCCTGTATACTCATTTCCACTAGTGTCTTCTGTCCATCCACATCCTGCACACTCTAAAAGAATCTTATCAGAATTGTCCTTATAAACTAATTTAATATATCTCAACTCATCATTTGGCGTGATAGGACAATCTTTCCCAGAATATACTGTGACCATATCCCATAATGTATCTCGAATTGACATTGCTAGTGTATCTATATTTTCATATGCTCTTACTAAGCGCTTTGCTTCCATGTCTAAACAAATATCTGGGGTAGCAACTAGATATTCATTTATATTAATATCTAGAAGTTCATTCAATCCCCATTCATCTTTTACTTCGTCAGTAAATTCTATGGGATGTTTTTTTACAAAAGATACTAATGCCTCATAATAACTAAAAAAGTTCTTTAACGCTTGAGAGTCACTAAAAATTTGATAATATTCTTTTAATAAATCTTCACTAATTGTCTCTTCTCTCATAATTGCCTCCACAATAATAATTTTAAGGTGCTGGAACTGGATAAGTAGTTATTAAATTTCCAGCTCGGTCAGTAATTATTTCAATCCAACTAGTAGGTTTGCCACCAAATTTCAAGGCGGTATTTCCAATTATTTCTCCTGTATCCACAATTCTCTTATACTGTCCACCAGACATATCAATCACAGTGGATTTAACAGCTCTGGGAGATTGCAAAATCTGTTTTAATTTATCAGTAGTTATTGAAAAAATAGAACGACTGTTTGCAAGCGGTCTATTAAAGTGCCCATCATATACATGTTCAAATCCTGCTGATACTGGCTTTCCTGTTGAAGGTCTTTTTGGAGTAAATCTAGTTCTCCCATTCGCTACATTAATTCTTGACTGTACAACTCCAATGTCTGAATTAGGAACATTAGCCCCTAAAGTGCTACTTGTATTTTTAGAAATCGCTTGATTGGCTGTACTCGTTTCAAAAGAACCTTTCTTTGGCGAGCTAAGATTGATGTCTTTTATGCTTTCAGGGGAAAGGACCGTCTTAGCTGAGATACCACTATTCGGGACAGCCTTAACTTGAAACGCACTCATATTACTTAATCCCTTATACGCACCCCAACCAGCTGTCAGCCCTGTCAGCAGACTGCCTCCAATACCTATATTCCTAGCCGCATCTTCCCCAACAAACTGAGGTAGGAACTCATTCGCTGCCCAATTGGTCGTATATCCAGTACCAGCTGCGGCTTCATACGCTTGTTGATTTCCCATAAAAATGGTATCTCTTAATCGTCTTCCACATCACGTAAATTTTTGTTTAGTTTTCTAGTAACATGCTAATTTCAACACTTTTGAAATTAGCAAAAAGATATGAGCACACTAATCTCGCTATAGAGTTAGTTCTCTCATATCTTTTTTGGTATTGCAGTCTCCATACAATGAATACGGCTAACTTTTGTTAGCTAGTGGCGACTCGATTAATGAGTTCCTGATTACTAGTCAAGACCTTATCACTTGATTACTAGTCTTGTGATAAAGTGCCTTTTTCTAGGGATAGTCTTTATTTACTAAAATCTTTCTTAATATCTTCTAAGCCTTTCATCAGAGCATCTTGTATAACATCAACAGTCGTTTGGTATTTAGAGTCTTTAGACTTAACGATATTAACAAACTCCTTAAGCATACCATCTACCATAATCGTCACACCTTCAACTTTTTCTCCCGTTTGCTCATTTTCAAATTCTTCTGCCATTATTGAAATAGTTTTTTTCAATTTAAAACATTCCTTCCTAATTAATCATTAAATAAATTGGTACCACCATGATTAAGCCAATATTTTTTCGAAATTGGAATTTCATTTTCAAAATCTGTATATTTAGAATCCCAAAATTCAGGAGCATAGTCTTCATATGAAGATGGTTCCGAGTAATTTGAATACAATATTTTCTTGTCAAAATCCACATACAAACTAGGTCTATAATCATATTTCCAGCTGTCATCTATATTACTTTTACTTTTTGATAAGGATTCTCTTAATTCTTCAACAGTTGTTTTATTTTCTTTTATTAAATTAAGAAATTCTAAAGCATTAGAGGTATCTAGAACTAAGTTGTTTTTTCTACTTTCATCAATATAGTCAGTATTAATACTATATCCTTTATTTTTAAATGCTTCAATACGTTTCTGATAATCTAAAAACCAAATTTCTTTATCAGAAACATACCATAATAAATTTCCTTCTAAAACAACTGCTACAATTATATTTTTCGTATAGTCTGGTATCAAATTCATTACTTTCCACCCTTCGTTACCTTAACATTAATAGCATGTTCTTCAATCCATTCAGACCAAGGCGGGGGAAACTCAACGCTTACTCCTGGAGTAGTTGGGTCAGTCAGTTTCGGTGCAGCTCCCCCTTGATTTGCTGGATTAGTTTTTGAGCCAGCTTGAGGAATTATATTTTCTTGTACAAAGTCATCAAACCACTTCGGCATCTCAATTTCTATCAAATCTGCACCCAATCTATTGCTTTCAATAAAATGTTTCGCATGTTCTCCATTATCAATACTTATATTTAAATCTCTATCTTTTTTGTTGATAAAAATATTTCCATCTCCATCTACAACAATTCTATCTTGGCTAGATTTAGTTCCTTGTCCGCCTTGAACTCTACGATAAATAACTGTTTCTTCTGCTACCTCAAGTCCACTAACTTTCTCACCAGTCTCAAAAGTACTACTCGCGTTTTTAGAAATCGCTTGATTAGTTTTACTCGTTTCAAAAGCGCCTTTCTTTGGTGAACTAAGATTAACATCTTGTATTCCCTCAGAGGGAATGGTAGGCTTAGACAGAACTCCACTATTCGGGACAGCCTTAACTTGAAACGCACTCATATTACTTAAGCACCCCAACCAGCTGTCAGTCCTGTCAGCAGACTGCCTCCAATACCTATATTCCTAGCCGCATCTTCCCCAACAAACTGAGGTAGGAACTCATTCGCTACCCAATTGGTCGTATATCCAGTACCAGCTGCAGCTTCATACGCTTGTTGATTTCCCATAAAAATGGTATCTCTTAATCGTCTTCCACATCACGTAAATTTTTGTTTAGTTTTCTAGTAACATGCTAATTTCAACACTTTTGAAATTAACAAAAGATATGAGCACACTAATCTCACTATAGAGTTAGTTTTCTCATATCTTTTGCTACATTTGCTGCTATATCAGCTCCTCCAACACCATCTATTCTACAAGACCAGAAAAATGCAGCATCTGAATCTGTTTTTAATTTTATTCGAATTTCATTTTGCTTAAAATTAAGTAGTAGACTCTATACTTTCATTAAGTTCTGTCCATTCATCATCTGAGAAACTAGAAAATTCCAAGCCAATAACCTCACCCTCTTCATTTAGAAATAAAGATACATGGCTAGACATTTTTATAACAGAATCTATCTTTTCTTCATCCAATTTAAAATATATTTTTTTTCGTTCCCTAAGTATTTTAAAAGCAGCTTCTTTAGTTATAATCGAATTTACATCAAAAATATTTGTTTGTATCACTGGATTTTTTTCTGTATACTCCCCAACAATTAAATTAGAATCTTCTATATCATTGATGGATGTGAATACTACTTCTACAATTTTCTGTGTAACAGAATTAATTTTGATCTCAACAAATGATTCATGTTCGTTAACGAATCTATAATAAAAAAATTCTCCTAATCTATACTTATCATCATTTTCAGAAAACGATATAGTGAGTGGGACGTAATAGTCAACTTCCACATCATCTTTAACCAGTTTATTTTCATAACTTTTAATCTTCATATTATACTCCTTTCATAGTTAAGGTAGATACACAGCATGTTTAACAACTGGTAATTGTCCTGCTTCTCTAGCTGGACTAAATATTAATTCCCAATTATCTATCATTATTTTAGTATCAAAATTTATTCCTGTGGAAGTGGCTTGTTCTACAGCGCCTTGGAAACTTCTTAACAATTGTTGTTCAGTAAGTTTTTGTCCATGGGATAGATTCCTAGTTGAATATTCTATCATGTGCTTGGTTCCGTTTGGATTTACCCACAATTTCCCTCCGTTAACGTTTATTTCAAAAGATTTAGGAATTGTAGTTCCTTCTCTTGGAGGTTGCGTGCCTTTAATATCATCCCAAACGGTACCCGTGGCCTCACCAGTTCGCTCACTAAATCTTGCAACATTGCTCAAATCCTCTGTAATTATTGTTCCAGCCTTAACTTGAAACGCACTCATATTACTTAATCCCTTATACGCACCCCAACCAGCTGTCAGTCCTGTCAACAGACTGCCTCCAATACCTATATTCCTAGCCGCATCTTCCCCAACAAACTGAGGTAGAAACTCATTCGCTGCCCAATTAGTCGCATATCCTGTTCCACCTGCTACCGCTCCTGTAATTGCTTCCTTACCTAGTTCCTTGGCTACTGCTTGTGCGACTAATTTCTTTGTTACAGCCGTTCCAGCTGTTTTCGCGGTGGTTTCCGCCGCTTTTAATCCGACACCAACTGGAATGCAAAGCCCTGCAGCTGTTGTAGCTACTGTTCCAAATATATCATACGCTTGCTGATTTCCCATAAATATTGTATCTCTTAGTGGGTTTATTGCCATTGAAAAACCGTCACCAGTCGCACCGTAGTATATATCTTGTCCAGCCTCGACTAAATTAGAAGCACCGTATGCCATAGATGCAGTCCCTGCAACTGTTGCCGTCACTACCAGCGGTGTTGCTGCTCCTGCTGTTAAAACAATCGCAGCACCACCTATCACAATGGCACCTACAGCAAATACTGCATTCCATATTCCTTTTTCTTTTCTTGCATCCGCTAATTCTTTTTCGTATGCCTTCCATCTCGCTTCCTCGCGACCACCGGCAGCCTTGATTTGACTTTGACTCGCTTCCATACCTGTCGCCGAAGCTTGAAGGGCAGCACCTAAATCTTGTGCCCCGTTAGCAGTTGCAATACTTCCAGCTTCATATTGTGTAACAACGTTTGAATTTTTCCCCTGATAATCTGCTATCAACAATTTTAAAGCTTGGAGCATATTTTTAAAATTTACTAAGTCCTCATTCTTGTGTTTTGTTTCATACTCACCCGTTTTAGTTCTTAGCTCGCCTACTCTCTTTGAGGCATCTTCATAACTTTGTAAAACATTTTGGGCGGAAATTTTAGTAGCTAATATATCATTTATTGTCCCTATCGTACTGTCTAAATTCACTTCCTCTACTTCAAAAGCACTTTTCGATGATTTAAAAAAGCTAATTAATTCGTCAAAAACTTTTTCGTCCAATTGAGCATGTAAATCGTTGTCAATTTCTTGAAAATAGCCATCTTTGTATAATAAGAAACGCACCTGATATTCTTGAATAATTTGCCCTATGCTGCCTAAAATATTTCCGTGCACTTCCGCTAAGTAAGTCTTCACGCTGTCAGCTGCCTGCCCCTTTAATTGGTTCATCGAGATGATTGGACTAATGGATTTTGAAATAGCTTCAAGTTGATCCGAATAAGCTTTACTAGTAGAATTAGTAAACGCGCCTACGGACATTATATCATCATACTTAATCTGATAAACCATTTTGTATCCCCCGTCCTAATGCATTGTCCGTCTCCACTAACGAATTTCCAATATCATGTATCGTTGACAAGTCTTTTTGTAGTAGTGTCTTATAACTTTCTAAAACAGATTGCATCTCCTTAAACTGGTCTACAAAATTATCTAACGCAATTGACTTGGACGTAATTTCTGGCATAGAACCTGCATCTGCAAGAAAATCTCCAGCATTTTTTTGAGCTGCTCCCACAAGAGCGAAGAAAATAATGGAGTTAATTTGAATCATTTCAAACCCCAAAATCATTCATCTCCTTTCACAAAATTAGTGATGCACTAATTTGTCTATTTCATTTCCCAAATTATTGATTTGGTTTCCTAACCACCCGATTAATCCACCTTTTTCATTCGCCTCATTTTCTAAACGTGTAATTTCGTCACATATCTCGTCATAGTAGTTATCGATTTTTTTATAGTACGTGTCGTAATCTGTCTTAAAGGTGCCCTCCATGAGATTTTTAAAGTCTGTTAATTTTTTACCTTGCCAAGTATCTGGTTGCTCGGATTTATCCTTTACCTTACTTTTTAAATCTTTTATTTCGGTTTGGACATTTGCGACTTCTTTCTTTGCCGTCCTCAAGCGCTCTAATTTTTCTTCAATCGAAGCTTTATCACTTACACATTGATTGAGTTCTGCTTGTTTGGCGGATTTTTGACTCTTTAAGGTTGCAGCATCAGTCATTTAAACTCCTCCTGTTACCCTAAGTTTAATTTATTGCTATTCGTTGTAGTATTTTTTTGAAGTTCAGCAGGGTTTCCTTTTGGTATATCTGCTTGCTCAATCCACATTTTCAAATTATCAAGCATCAATTCATTATCATCATCTGAAAATCCTTCTACTACAATCTTTTGTATATCTTCATTGTTGAAATAAATCAGGCTATCACCCATCATTCCTTCTGGATATAAGCAGGCTCCGTAATCAAAGTATTTAGCCTCATTCTCAATGAAAGTTGCTAATCCCCTGGCAATAACCATAATTTTCTTTGTGTTTCCTTTAACAATAACTATGCTCCCTAGCGGTAAAAATGTAGTGTTTTCATCCATCTCAAATATCTCCTCTCTAAACTCAAATCGGTGCTACTAGCTTGATACGTTCTGCTTGGCCTTGATTAATGTAATAGGCTTCATATGGCGGTAGCATTTGTTCTTTATAAGGTTTGTTCATAACTTCAAGCACATTTTGGTCGCTGATACGGCCGATTAGGATGCCCACTTTTTGTTTTTTGAAGACGCCGGAGATGTCGTCGTAGGCGCGATAAAGTTGACCTGTGATGGCACCTGTAATGAAGTAGATGCCCATTCTGGAGCCATTCTCCACCAGTCTTTGAAGCGGCTTCTGCACATCAAGCGAGGTGTTTTCAGCAAGAAAAGTAGCGTCTGTCACAAGAACAACCACAGAGCTCATCTCTTCGACGAAAACGGAGAGTGGCGTGTTGCCGTTTGAATTTGCTTGTGTTTCCCGCCAAGCGTTTTCACGGTTATCAAGTAGCCCTGTTAGTTGCGTGACAGTTTCTGTGATGCTCGCTTCGTCACCTGCGAATAAATTGACGGTCTGACTGTATGGTTGGAAACGCGAATTGGCATTGTCAAAGAGTGCAATTTCAATTTTCGTATTACGCGTTGCGATTTCAGTAAGCGACAGCATTGTGCGCTCGATGACGTCGTTCATGTCAGAAAGCACAAGCGTATTGCCGTTTTTATTTAGTGCTAGATCAATTGGTAGCACATCTTCGAAATCAACTGCAAATGGAAGTTTGCCATCTGCAAGCATGTCCGTTACAAGCGGCTTCGCCAGGTAGTCGGCAATTGGTAAGACGTCTGGCACCATTGGAATTGGATCCGGTAAAGCACCTTTCCAGGCCTCGCTCATTTGTTTGCTTTCTTTTTGAATATTTTCGATGACAACTAAAGTGTCTTCCCCGATGACCGGTAGCGCGGTTTGGAATGACGTTGGATTTTCTAGTTTAACAAGCCCACGTCCTGGAAGTTCTTCGACTGTCAAATCTGTTTTTCCAACAATGTTGCGCGGTTCAGTTGGATCAATCATGTATAGCGAAATTTGCGTTTTAATATTGGCGAGCACTTGAATTCGGATAGCGTTTAGGCGGACAGCACTAATCGCGAGGTGAATGCCGACACCGGCACCTTCACGGGCTACTTGCGCAATAATTTTTTCAAAGTCGTCTTTAAATGGCGATTCTGAAACCGAATCAAACGCGTCAATGACAAGCAAGATAGTTGGCACTTCTGTTCCACTTGCCTTCTCATACATCGCGATACTGGCAACGCCGTACTCACTTAACTTCTGCTTCCGCTCTTTGAGTTCACGCGTGATGCGCCGAATAAGTTTGTGCATTTTAATTTCTTCGTCAACCATGATAGTGTCTGCCACATGTGGCAAGTCTTTAAGCGGTAAAAGGCCGTTTGTTCCTAAATCGAGTAGGTAAACATGGAGTCGTTCTGGGCTGTGTTCGCGCGCAACTGCCATTGTGAGTGTTTGTAGGAATGTTGATTTCCCGAAACCTGGACTGGAGAACACAGCAACATGACCGTCTTTCGCGAGGTCAATGGAAAGTGGTTCTTGTGCCTGCATTTCCGGAATATCTAGGAAGCCGATTGTCGCTTGTAGTGGTCGTTTTTCGCCTGTCCACGCTACGTCAAAGTCAACCGGATGTAGCTCTGGCAAGAAAATCTCTGCTTCAAGCGGTGGCAACCAAGGTCTTGGTAGTGGTGCAATTTGTTCTGCTTCTGTGTATTCGTGAATGTGGTCAATGACAGCATCGAGTTCGGACGGTAGTTTTGTTAAGTCTTCTTTTTTGTCAAGACCGCTCAAATCTTCCGTTAAAATTTCGTATTGGCCGAGGTCATTAATCGCGTAGACCGTTGTATCCAAGTAGTCCTCGTCTTCCTTGTCGGGCACGTAATCCGCGCCGCTCCATGCACTTTGGAAAAGTTCGTAAATTTCGTTATTACCCACTTGGAGGTAACTACGTCCAGGTAGGGTGATATCGGCCGCATCTGGTGTTTTCAAGATCTCGTTTGAATCGCTCGCATTTTGAACCTTCAGCGCGAGTTTAAATTTCGAGTTTGACCAGATTTGGTCGTCGACAACACCGCTCGGTTTTTGCGTTGCCAAGATTAAGTGAATGCCGAGTGAACGTCCAATACGCGCAGTCGAGACAAGCTCTTTCATGAATTCAGGTTGTTCTGATTTCAATTCCGCAAACTCATCTGAAATGAGGAATAAATGCGGCATTGGCTCACTCGCCTCACCTTTTTTATACAGCTTTTGGTATTGATTGATATGGTTCACATCATGTTCGCCAAATAAGCGTTGTCGTTTTTGTAACTCCGCTTTAATTGAAGCTAGTGCCCGCATGGACTGAGCCCCGTCTAAGTTTGTAATCGTTCCAAGTAAATGTGGCATATTTTTAAATAAGTTCGCCATCCCGCCGCCTTTATAGTCAATAAGTAAGAAAGCAACTTCATACGGATGGAAGTTGACAGCAAGCGAAATGATGTACGACTGAATGATTTCCGATTTACCGGAACCTGTTGTACCGGCCACTAAGCCGTGCGGTCCGTGCGCTTTCTCATGCAAGTTCAAGTTAACAATATCGTCTTTTCCGCGAAGCCCAAGTGGCACCGCCAAACTTTTATATGTTTCATTTTGTTGCCAGCGAGTAGCGATGTTTAACTCTTCAACGCGCGTCACGCCGTACATTTCGAGGAATGTGACGGACTCTGGGATTGAATTCTTCAGATTTTGCAAATGATTCAGGGGTGCGAGCGCACGGGAGATGGATTCCTTGTCAAAATCGTGTGGCAAGTGGTCTGGAACGAAGGCGCGATTTACGAGCTCACCTTTTTCCAAAATAACGTTCCCGCTGTTGTAATCGCGAATATCGACAACCGTTTTCACGTGTTCAGGTAGGCTCTGCATCACATCTTGCACGAATACGAGCGATACGCCAAGTTCGGCTGGATCTTCGTTAAAGAATTCCATCACGGTATGGTCTAAAACTAGTTTTTCGTCAGTAATTAAAACCACGTAATGTGGAGCAAAGTACATTTTTTCGTTCTTATTTGGACGCTCAGTAAGCGCTTGTTTTCGTTCTTTTAAAATTTGGTACAGCGAATTAAGCACTTGATCGCGCGAGCGTTCGTGATACACAAAGCCGCGGACGTTGACATCACGCACATTCGCATGTGGCAGCCAGCGCATCCAGTCCCATTCGCTCTTTTCTTCTTCTGGGAAAATCGTGACAAATTGCAAATCGAAGTAGCTGTGGAAAAGTGCTGTTTGCATCACGAGCATTTGCAATTGCTCCAGCACAAGACGACGCGGGCCAATGTAGCCGACTGGGCCATTCATTAGGTCGGTTGCAATCGGAATATTTTTCACTTCATAGTACTGCGCCTTCAAGTTTGTGGCAGCTTCTAGCAGCTCATCTTTTTCTTGCGTGAATTCCTCTTCTTTGTAATCCACCGAAAAACTAATCGGCTCCGTTCCCGTCCCCACACGAAATGTCAGGAAATCATGGTGAAGCATCGTTTTCTCATAAATCCGTGAATCCACACTAACCGCCATGTCGCGAATTTCCTCAATGCTCGGATAATGATACAGCAGCGCGTGACGTTGTTCTTCGCTCGCACTGTGAAGTTCTTTCGTTTTTCTCTTTAGGTATAAATCGTAGCTTTCCTCGCGTTCCTTCGTTCCGACCTTATATTCCTTACGATTTTTGACATAGGCTACTGTAGACATGATAACCGTCATACCAGTCATCGCAAGCGTCATGAAAATGTAAATCCCTCTAGGTTGGAAAATCGAAATTAAAACGGTGATGGCAATCATCACGAGCGGCGGCAAAATGATTTTCAAAAGGCCGTCAGTTGGTTTTGCCGGTTTGTTTGCTGGTTTCGCCAGTGTAAATTTATCTTCCGGTGCACGGTAAATAATGCGCGGCGACCGGTGGTAATCTGGATAGTCCACACTGTACGCATTGTCAGCAGCAACTAAGGAGCCCAATTTTGCCTGCACCCGATTATCACGCCCTAAAACCGTAATGTCATCTTGACCAACTGTAATCGTCACACCGTCAACATAAAGCTGGTCACCAACTTGAAGCGACACTTTCCCAGTTACGCGCTCCAAATTGTGGTACACTTCACCCGCAGAAACTTGGACAGAAAACGCCTCTTCTGTGCTGTCACGCAGGAAAACAAAATCGGCTTTTGTGCCTGCAATGGCAACATCTTGGAAGTCTCCCGCGCCAAATGTCACAACAAATAAGCCTGCCACATCATAGGACCGCGGCACCATGTTTTCCGTCACGTAAAGTGACAGCTTTTCTTCTTCTTCCGTGTGGAAATCTTGCTTTTCATCCAAAGCAAGCGCCGTACTTCCAGCGAACCATGTTTCATTTTCGAATTTGATATCTAAATTTTCCGCGAGTCCCGGGTAAAAAATGTTCGCATCCTTCGAACTCCCGATTTGAATCACTTTGTCGCGATTTAAATGCTGTTTATGAATTTCTCTCCCGTTGCTAACAATAAGTAAAGTTTTATCCTTCATCTGTCTGTTCTCCCTTATCTGAGCCTTCTAGTTTTTCCATGTATTTCTTCAGTTCCGCTTCAATTTCCGCTTGTTTCTTCACTGATTCATCCCCAGAAAGCGTCTTATCCGCGCGAACTTCTTCCAATTGTTTCGTAAGCGCATAAGTAATCAGCACATCGTCCTGTAATCGTTGTCCCGCATCAAGCGACTCATCAAAGTCCCCGCGCCCGTTATAAATCCAATATAATAGTGCCTGCTCGTCAGACTTCAAACTTAAATTCTTCATGATATTTTCTTTTTTCTTATCGTCCAATTTTTCACCTTGCAAGTACGAATACGACAAAATGTATTTAGAGGCTTGTGGCAATTTCTCTGGATCTTCATTTTCCAAATCCGCAATCACCTTCGAATAGTCCGTTTTCAAGAAATCTTCATTCGCCGTAAGCAACTCGTTCTGATAGGGCACTTTCATAAACGCCAAGTAAATGAGCGGCGCAGCAAGCAACACAGCCGCAATAATAAACCCAACCGCAAGACCTTTATACGTTCTAAACGTCTTTTTAGGGACGAGCGCCATCTTCTTGCCAGAACTTTCCTTCTCCTTCTGAAACGCCTCATCTAAAATGCCCACTAATTCCGCGGTCGTTTTTGCATCTACAATCGCCTTCAAAAAGGCCGTTCCGCGTGCATTTTGAACAGATCCCGCATATAAATTGTCAAAGTCATATTTTTTCTGGAACATCGCCACAATAAGCGATTGATACTGTTTGAAAAATGTTTCGCGCGTTAAATCGTAAGGCTCCAAAATCCCTTTTAATCCCCGATGAACGATTTTGGGCATTAAGTTTTCGTCAAAAATAATATTGCTCGGGTGAAGGAAAAAAGTGAAGCGCGTTCCAATTAGCGCCTCAAGTTCCGCCACGTTTCGCAGCGCGCGCAAGCTATCTTTTCGTTCAAAATTTTTCAGCTCGTCAAAACTGTACGTTTCCTTTGCAATCGTATAATTAAATGTATATGTATCATTCGCATGTTCCATCTCTACTGGAACAAAATACGAGGAAGGCTTTGCCAAAATTTCCAGCTCTGCATCGTCTTTAATGCGCGTCCGCGACTCAGTAAAGCTAACAGACCACACTGTATCCTCATAGTTGTATTCGTAAGAAACTCCGCCAATCTCAATCTTGTTTTTCATTATCTCTACTCCCTCATTTATAAAATTTCTAAAATGTCCCCGTCAGTAATTGGGTAATCTGTCAATTTGTCATCGTCACTTAATAAAATGCCTTTATTCGTTGCCTTTAGTGAATATTTCGTATCATTCGCACCCTCAAATTTAAGCGTCTCCGCCAAATTTAAAATCAGCGCTTTAATCGGCTGATGAATGGGGATGCGCAAATCCTTTTGCGTGGCACCCCACTTTGTGAAATCAACTGTAACGTTTAGATGTGTTTGTTTCGCCAATGTTCTTCCTCCTATTCCATCACGTGCCGGCTAGCAAAATAAATGCCGCCTGCAAGCGCTAAAACGATTCCGCCAATAATGGCGATCATCGAGTTTGAAGTTTTATCTTCTTTCGTGTCTTCCACTACTTCCTCATCAGCCTTTAAAGCATAGTTTCCCTCAAAAAGTTTCTTTTGCGTGTCTTTTGCCGTTTGATTTGTCACTTCTTTACCTGTAAATAAACTATCTTGCAACTCTTTATATTTCTCTTTTTGCGCCTTTTCTTGCTGCTCTATTTTCTTATCCAGCTCATCTGTGAAAAGTGGTAAGCCGAGTTCATCAAGCATTGTTTTTTCTTGCTCGGTTGTTTGCGTTTTTTCTTCCTCGGATTTTTGAAGACGGTCCGCTTTCATTTCCATTTTGCCGTCATTTTCCAAATAACCATTCTCCGCAAAAACCGTTGCGCCACTAACAGACACAAACATTAATAGCAAAAGAGAAAAAATGACGCTTTTACATATCTTCATGAGCAACTTCCTCACTTTCCGGAGTTGTTTTTCGAACAACAAATAAGTTGAGTACAACAAAAACTGCCGCTGCGCCAATAAAAATGTACATTAGAACTAAAAAGTTGTTTTCTCCGTTCAAAATACGATTTAACAGCAATTCTATATACTGGAGCGGCGAATACTTTTGTAGCGTCCCAAAAAGAGAAGTACGGTCAACATTTAACCCCACTGCATCTGTTAGGAAAAGGTAGGTGCCGACTAGGAATAAAATGATAAACATGCCGAGCATTTGCAGTTGGCGCAGTAAATAGGTGAATCCCATAACCAACACGAGCATCAAAATGATACAAATCCCGATCCAAAGGAACAGCCCAATTTGCTGAGCATCAAAAATATTTCCAGAAATCACGCCAATAATAAGACCTTCTACGATGGCCACACAAGCCGTCAGGAACGTAACTGGTAAGTTTTTCGATGCAATCGAAAGTTCCTCGCTAAACGCATCACGCTGCATTCGTTTTTTCTCCTGACTAGAAATCACATAACTTGTGAAAAGCGCGATGAGCGTCATGATAAGCACCATATAATACGGCGTCGCCTTATCGCCAGCCGCAATTGTTTTACCATTTACTTTTTCAACTGGACTACTCAAGAAATTATATAAGCTTTCATTTTGCCGATCTCCCACACGACTATTCGACATTACATCCGAAAAATTATCAGAAAATGTTTCATCAGCCGTGAGCTTCTTCGCCAAGTCTTTCGATAATGTGCCCGCATCTGAAATTAAATCTTCACCGCTTGACTTAATATTTTTTGCTTCTTGATCAAGTGAGTCAAACGTTTTATACACGCCGTCTGCTGACTTCAAATTACTGCTAGTTGCCTCTGCCAAACTCTGGCTTCGCGTAAGAAGACCACTAAAGTCACCATTTATCGACGTAATTGCAGAGTTAGCATCTGAACCATTCGACATAATGACTTGATTTTCTTCTAACAGTGCCTGACTCGTCTCTTGCCAAGTCGCCATTTCTTCTAACATTTTGGTTAAATTTTCATTTTGAGATGCCGCTTCTGAACTTGTATGCACTAATCGTTCTGCCACATCTTTTGAACGCGTTTCAACTTCGGCCATCGTTTCTTTGTACGCAGCAATTTGCGCTTCAAAACTCGCTAAACTTTCTTTATAAGCCTTTGTAACATTCCCAGATGCCATTGCGGCAATACTGTCCAGCAAATTATCGCGATTAAAAATCGCATAGTAAGAATCATCCGTAGCTTGTTCAGCTAGTGACTTCCCATCTAAATTAAAACCCACATCCAGCGGGTCTAAACCATAATAAACTTGGAATAAAGTCGCTGTATGGTCATAAGACTGTGAAATCTTTTGGAATTCTTTAAACATCTTTGTAACATCTTCAGTTAAATCTTCTTCTGTGTAATAAGAACTCTGTTCGTTCATTTTAATCGGTGTAACCTTTTGAATGAATGTTTTATTTAGCGTGAGTCCACTATCAGTAACAGCAACATTTTGATCTGTGTACTGGATTGCCATCATGCTCACATCAAATGTCCCAAACATTCGGAATCCCTCTGGTACAGGCGTTTTTAGAAATGCTGTAAAAGTGACTTCATAATCTCCAGCCTCATCCTCTTGAGAAAAAGTAAGCGTCGTTTCATCGTCTTTTAAGTCAAGTTTTTTTCTATAAGAAACTTCTTGTCTTACCCCATCAACAATCTTAAATACCTGTATATTATCTAAACGAAAAGTGTCTTCATGATTGATTTTAATTTCTGTATTTTTTGTCGTCGCTGGTAACGAGAAAGTTTGCGAACTAACCGGTATACCTTCCGTCGCTAGCCTTTGCTGAATCGCTCTATATGTATCTTCCACTGGTTTAGTAATCGTTAAATCAGTGACTGTCTGATTCAACTCCGTGTCCGAAAAATCATCAGCATTTTCCGACATAAATTTCGCCGCTAATGCTTTTATATTATTGTACTCATCCGTATCAATCCCAAGAATCGCAGCATCTTCTGGAGTGAAATATTGCAACCCTTTAATTTCTTCTTCTAGCTTACTCTTAAAGCGATTATTAATGTCATTACGTAGCTCTTGAATGGTATAGTTTTTGCTTTCGCCACCTGCTGAACCAGATAAAATTTGCGCAAGCTCCTTCTGTATATCTTCTTGAATATCCGCTTGAATCGTCGTGTTAAGCTGATTATCCAAATCAGTAATCCGACTGTTGACATCTTGTATATAGTTTTGCAGAGCTTGCGTTTGTGACATTAACGAATTAGAATCTTGCATGGTTTGAAGTTCCGCATATAAAACGGCATTTGCTTGTTCTAGCGCTGCAAGTTGCCCTTGCACAGAATCCGCCGAAATACTAGCAGAATATTTTTGCAAGTTATCCGTAAAAGTAGTTCCAAACGGTGCATTTTTTTCCTGCATCGCAACCAAACTATTCAAAGACTCTTGGTATGCCGCATTTTCTTTACTTGCGTCTGCAAGAGAAGATTCCTGATTTTTTAATAATTCTTCAAAACCAGAAAAACTTTCCTTCGAAGAACCTGTATAACTTTGAACCGTTCCAAACTGATCTGTATAGTTGGAAAGCGGGTCTTTCACCGCGCTATCATAGCGCGAAGTATGTTTCTTTTCTTTCGCAACGAGCGTACTAATATTATCTTGCGCTTCTTGTAAGTTTGTCAGTATACTAGCAAAATAAACGTCGATAACCCGCTGATTAATATCCGCCACCAAATTGGATGCCGTCTTTTCTGCCTCTACTTTTAAATCATTATTACCCACATCATTAATTTTGTAATTTACTTGAATTTTTTCTGGCGACGTAGAAGTAAGCGATAAAGCTTTTTCAGAAAAATTATCCGGAATGATAATCATTAAATTGTACACATCTCGTTTTAAGCCGCTTTCTGCCACGCCCCGACTTACCGTCGCCCAGTCATGTGTTGTATCTTTTAAAACACTCGTTTGAATATCATCTCCGAATGTATATTTCTTACCCGAAAGCATCGCGCCTTGGTCCTCATTAACGAAGGCAATACTCATTTTATGTGTGTCTTTTTTATCCGGAGTAGTCTTTTCTTTACTTAAATTTTGACTAAGCCCCAGATAGGAAATTCCTGCCGTAAGCAAAACAGCCAAAACTAAAAATAGTAAAATGTTCCATTTTACTTTCCGCTTCATAATGTTTAATTCACTCCCGCTGTTATTTTTATATCTATAATGTCGTTCATTGTATTCAATTTAATGTCAGATTGTATATTTTTCAGAAAAAGCTGTGTAACAAATGCTACACAGCTTTTCTTACGTAGCAGAATATGTACTACTAAGCTACACAAATAGAGATTTGGAAATCAATTGAATCCAAAGTTTTGAGACAATTGTTGGTCTTGTTCTTCGACAGCTTGTGCTGTACGTTGTAATTGGTTTTCAATTTGGTCCATTAAGTTTGCAAATTCTGTTACTTTTGGACGCAATTGGTTGAATTGGTCATCAAAGCGTTGGAATGCTTGACCTTCCCATTCACTACGTAAAGTTTCTTGAAGCCCAGATAAACGTTGTAACAATTGTTCGATTTCGCGACCACTTTGGCCATATGTTTTAGCACGATCACGAAGTTCTGCAGGGGTCATTCTAATTTGTCCTGACATATTTCTTCATCTCCTCTTATGTTTTTATGGATATAAACCCACTGTATAATTATACCATATATACTCATCGTATTTGTGACAATAAATTGAACATTTCATACTTTATTTAATTCGAATTGAAACCTTTTATCAATTGTTATCCAGACTGGCTTATGACGACTTTTCTACTTTTAAAACTTCCATTTTATAAATTATTTTTTACGTGTATAATGTAGATAAATAACCTTTAGGAGGAATCTAAATGAACATCTCAAAAGTGGCCATCGCTTCCGATCATGGCGGTATAGCACTTCGAAAGAATATCATTGCCTTTTTAAAAGAACAGAAAATCGATTTTGAAGAATTTGGCCCAGAAACTAAAGAATCTGTAGACTACCCAAATTTGGCATTCACTGTTTCTGAAAAAGTCGCTACCGGAGCAGTCGAACGCGGCATTTTAGTTTGCGGGACTGGCGTCGGTATGAGCATTGCCGCAAATAAAGTACACGGCATTCGCTGTGCGCTCGTTTCGGATACTTTTACGGCGCATGCTACGCGAGAACATAATGATTCCAACGTCCTTGCACTAGGTGCCCGTGTTATCGGCCCGGGACTTGCACTCGATATCGTGAAACTTTGGCTTGAAACGGACTATGAAGGCGGGCGCCACGCAAATCGCCTTAGTCAAATTGAACAATTCGAAAACACTCAAAGTTGATTTTTCCCCAAAAAGATGGTTTAATGTTTATAAATCAAATGAAAATACTCGGAATTCTTATCAAGAGAGATGGAGGGACTTGGCCCGTTGAAATCTCAGCAACAGACCTACGGGCACTGTGCTAAATCCAGCAGGCGCAAAGCTTGGCAGATGAGAAGAGTTTGTTTTAGGCGCTCTTCTTTTTCTGAAAGGAGAGTTTTTCTTTTGTCGAAAGGAGCAAATAAAATGAATTCATTATCCGTTAGTCATGCCGTCCACTTCGTCCACGATTTAGAAGCGGTCCGCACTCAGTTGCATCATTTTGGGTTAAAACTGTATACGAACAACGAGCGTAGCCTACCCGGCACCCAGTCTGCCTTAACCGAATTTAGTTTTCCACATATCAAATTTCTAAGTATTACCGAAAAAACAGCCGCATCTAAAAGTTTCCTTGGAAAAGAGGCGCTCACCTTTTTGCCAGTCAAACAAATTTTAGGGCACCTTGTCCTCGAAACCGATGATTTAAACGGCCTACGCAAACGCCTTTTTGAAAAAGGACACGAATTGACACTCATTTCAACGGCCGATGAAGCTGAACCGCTTTATGCCATTCCAGGCTCATTACATGGCTTAGCATATCCACTTATTCAGAAAAAAAAGACGGTGACGCCGCCGAAAATCCACCACACACTTAAAGAAATCCACATTCGTGTGGATAACCCCAAATACGTGTTGAAATACTGGGCAGAACTTTTTAATCTACAGGTTATCCACAATTCGTTGTTTTTTGATGATATTGCTGTGAATTTTACAAAAGGGTCAGCTAATCGCTTACATGCGCTTGTGTTTGACGCTACATCAGACGTTATCAGCCAAACAGAATTTCGAATTGGCGAAGGATTTTATCGCTTCCGTTAGCATACTTATGCACATAGTTATCCACATTATCCACAAGCGCTTATCCAATTGGCTGATGTAACATATTTTATACTTGTGGATAAAAACACCCGTCACTTTTCAGCTTGTGGAAAAGTGACGGGTGTTTAATTTTTTGGTTAATTCGTCGTAGTCGATTTCTGGATTGCCATCTTGATACTCTGCGCGCAACCACTCATAGGCTTGCAATTGTTTGGCGCGTAATTGTTGGCAAGTCGCTGCTTCAAATAGTAAACTTTGAGCTTCTAAAATGGCAGCTTGATCTTGGTAGACGCCGGCGCTTAAAATGACACGGTCTAACACGGCGATAATCCGCGCATCATGACAGCCTAGCGCGTACGCTTCTTCTAAATCGGCTAAATAATTCAATTGTCGGCCTCCTCTACTTTAAAACATCAAAAAACGATTGCGCACCATCAATTAGTTCCGCGTTGACTGAATAAATATGCGTCGTTCCTTCCTTTCGTAGTTGAATTAAATCGGCATCTTTTAAGATTTTAATGTGGTGCGATAAGGTGGATTTGGCGATATGATATTCGCTACAATTTACGGAGCGCTCACCGTTTTTTAACAGGCAACGAAATATTTTCAAGCGAATCGGGTCAGCGAGTGCTTGCAAAATCATTAATAAATTTTCCTCAGATAAAGTTTTCATAAAACCATCTTATCACAGGACGATTTATTTGCCGATAAAAACATTCTGTGCTAAAGTACAATAGTTCGATAAAATTAGAACTTTGGAGGCATACAGATGTACAAAAATAATGATTTTCAAGACTTAATGAAGAATCGCCGCTCGATTCGCGCTTACGATGAAAATGTGAAAATTTCGCACGAAGAAATGCTCGAAATGATAAATGAGGCGACAACTGCACCTAGCTCGGTTAACATGCAACCTTGGCGCTTTGTCGTGGCAGATACGGCCGAAGCAAAAGCAAAACTTCGCCCGCTAGTGCGCTTTAACACGACGCAAAACGACACGTCTTCTGCGATGATTATTCTTTTTGGGGATAAAAATGCTTTCGAAAATGGCGAAAAAATTTACGGTACGGCGGTTGCAAAAGGTTTGATGCCGCAAGAAGTGAAAGACAAGCAACTTCCTGCTTTAAGCGCAATGTTTGCAAGCGCTCCTGAAAGCGAACTAGAACGCACCAGCCTAATTGACGGCGGCCTCGTTGCGATGCAATTCATGCTCGTTGCCCGCGCTTACGGCTACGACACAAATCCAATCGGCGGCTTTGAACGCGATGAAGTGGCTGAAGCCTTTGATATGGACACAAAACGCTACACACCCATTATGATCCTTTCAATTGGGAAAGCAAAAGATGCAGGTTATCCTTCTTATCGTTTGGATGCCACGGAAATTACGAGTTTTAAATAAGGCTAATTAAAAAGCAGAATTTCATGTCTAACCATTTTTTGAATGGCGGATTCATGAAATTCTGCTTTTTAGTGTTCATTCGCTTTATAAAACGCCCTTAATTCAGCTTTTCGAGTTGAGCTGATTTCTTTTTTAGGGATATCCGAAATGGCGCCTTCTAGCGCGTATAAGAAATGTAGGCAGGCACCCTCATCAACAAGGTGTTTCGTTTTTAAATACGCGGTTTCCGTACCGACTGAAATAAGTTGTTCAGCGGTCATAATTCCGGCTTCGTTTAATTTTTCTTCGTTGATTTTACCTAAATTTTGCATGTCTGAAATTTTCATTTTTCACTCCTCCACCATTCGGTAGCCGACGCCGACTTCTGTTAGAATGTAGCGAGGTTCTGCTGGATTTTGTTCGATTTTGCGGCGGATATTGCTTAAATTAACCCGTAAAGTTTGGTTTTCATTGGCGTACGGGCCCCAGATTTCGCGGATTAGAAAATCGTGCGTTAAAACTTTTCCGGCGTGCTGGGCGAGCATTTGGAGGATTTTATATTCAATTGGAGTGAGGTGAACGACTTCGCCAGATACGGTGACGAGGCGTTTGTCGGCATCAATTTGGAGGTCGCCGATTTGAATGGTGCCGGAAGTCGCACGAGGCGTTTTGCGCGCACTGTGCCTTAGGGCTGTTCGGATTCGGGCTAGCAGTTCGGACGTGCCGAATGGCTTTGTGATATAGTCGTCCGCACCAAGGTCGAGGGCTTCGACTTTTTCGCGCTCATGAAGTCGTGCCGACACAACAATTACGGGTAAGTCAGACCAGGAACGAATGGTTTTAAGCAAAGTGAGCCCGTCCGTATCTGGCAGTCCTAAATCAAGCAAAATTAAATCGGGGGCGTGCGAAGCCGCCATGCTTAGACCTTCTTTACCTGTGCGCGCTTCAAGTGTTTTATAGTCGCTAGCACTTAATATAGCGTTCATAAAATGGCTGATACCCGGTTCATCTTCAATAATTAAAATGAGCTTGTCATTTTGCATGCGAATTCCCTCCTAATGGCAACGTAAAGCGGAATAATGCCCCTCCGCCAGGATTTTCTGCCACTTCCATTTTACCACCGTGCGCCCGAATAATCGACATGCAGATAGAAAGCCCGATGCCAAGACCGCGCGTCATATCCACACGGTCGCGCTCCTCCACGCCAAAATTATTGAACAGCTGGCTAAAACGCTCTTTCGGAATGCCGATGCCGTCATCTTTCACCGTGAACACGACCTCATCAGAAGCCAAAATCACGTTCACCCAAACCTCAGCATCCGCGCCGCCGTGTCTAAGCGCGTTTTCCATTAAGTTTATTAAAACTTGTTCGATTAAAGTACCGTCCATGGGAATGAGAACGACTTCGTCTGGGACTCGAACGGTGATTTTTCGGTTTGAAAATCGGCTACGAATTCGTCTTACCGCTGCGCTTACTACTTCTTCAGGCGCTTCCAAGTCGGCGTTTACCGTGAGCATTCCTTCGTTTATCCGTGTGACAGAAAGTAAATTTTCAACCATTCGAATGAGCCATTCAGAATCCTCTTTAATATCCAAGACGAGCTTCGTGCGCGTTTCTTCGTCCAATTTATTTTCAAGTAGCGCCGAGCTAGCGCCTAGAATGCCGGTGAGCGGCGTGCGCAAATCATGCGAGATGGCGCGCAGCAAATTACTGCGCATTTGTTCTTTTTCGGCTTCAATTAGGATTTCGCGTTGTTCGTCTGAGAGCTTCTGCCGTTCAAGCGAAGTGGCCACCTGCGAGCTGACCATTCGCAAGAACAATCGATTATCCTGTGTGAGCGCTTCTTTTTTAGGGTCGCAAAAAATACCAATGACACCTAAAATTTTCCCACCAGAAATAACGGGTAAATAAAAGCCTGCAGCCCCAGAAAGCGTGTCCGTAGCCTGCCCTGCTTCTTTGCCGCTTCTAAACACCCAGTGCACGACGGCGCGCTCATCTTCTGAGAGCATTGCGATTGCCCCAGCTTCCTCTTCTTCTTGTAAAAAGGTCCCCGCTCCGTGTTCCTTCGGGTCTTCCGCGTACACGATGACCGAGCGACCGAGCAGGCGGACGAGATAGGTTGTGACTAGCTCTAAAATGCCGTCTAGTTGGCGGGTGACAAGCAGTTTCCGATTGAGCTCGTATAAAATTTCCGTACGGCGCTCCCTGACAACGGCTTGCTTGGCAATTTTTTTCACTCGAACCGTGAGCGCACTTGTGATTAAGGCGACAAGTAACATGATGCCATATGTGACTGGATAGCCCGCTTGAACGGTATTGAAGGTGTATAGTGGTGTCATGAAGAAGAAATTAAACATAAGTACGGCAAGAAGTGACCCGATAATTCCGTATAAATAGCCTGACGTCATTCGGGAAATGACGAGCACGGATAAAATGAACACCATAATGATATTTTGATCGCCAATGCCAAGCTCGGATAGACCAGCCGAAATTAAGGTGGCTAAAATGAGGGCTGCGAACATTTTGGCGGTGTCGTGCCACGTAAGTATATTTTTAAATGTCCACGCATGCGGTTTTGCTTTTTCTTTGCGGCCGCTTGGAATGATGTGGATTTCAATTGCTTGCAGGGAGTCAATTAGTTCGTCTTCCAAATCGGTCCCCAATTTTCCCAAAAGAAAAGATTTGCGTTTGGATTTTCCGAGAACGATATTCGTCACACCCGACAGCTTGGCGTATTCGGCGATTGTTTCGCCCAAATTGTGACCGTTTATCGTGACCGTATCCGCGCCTAATTTTTCCGCGAGCGCGATGTTCTCTTGCAGCGTCTTCTTCTCAGCGAACGGCAAGCTTTCCGTATCCCCATCGTCCACATAAAGCACCGTCCAAGTCGCGTGAAAAGCCTCTGCCGCACGCGCCGTCCAGCGAATCAATTTTTGCGATGACTTTGAGGCGCTAATGCAGACGAGCATCTTCATACTCGCGCGCTTCTCCGCATAGGAAATCGTCTGTTCATTCTCAAAACTAATGCGGTCAGCCACTTTCCGCATCGCAATTTCCCGAAGCAACTTCAAATTCTCTTTTGTGAAAAACTTGTGCATCGCAAGCGCGGCGCGTTCCGCTTCATAAATTTTCCCTTCGCTAAACCGCTTCAACAGCTCATCTGGTTCAATGTCAATCAATTTGACAAAATCAGCTTGGTCAAAAAATTGATCCGGAACCGTTTCCTTGACTGCAATTTGCGTAATGTTTTCCACAATATCATTTAGGCTTTCAATATGTTGGACGTTGACCGTCGTATACACATCAATGCCGGCGTCAAGCAGTTCCTGCACGTCTTGATAGCGCTTTTTGTTCCGCGAACCGGGCGCGTTTGTATGGGCAAGCTCATCGACCAACACAATATCCGGCTTCCGCAAGAGAACCGCATCAACATCGAGTTCTTCCAAACTCATATTTTTATATGCCATCGATTTTTTCGGAATTGCAGGTACGCCGTCTAAAAGCCGCATCGTTTCTTTGCGATTATGTGGCTCAATATAACCGGCGACAACCGCCACTCCGCGCTCAAGCTCTTCGCGGGCATCATTTAGCATCGCAAACGTTTTGCCTACGCCTGCTGCATAGCCAAAATAAATTTTCAATTTTCCTGAAGAAGCCTCCCGTGCCTCTTGTAGTAACGCATCTGGATTTGGCCGATCATCTTGCATTGCTAGCACCTCCTTTAGACTCAAAATGAGTGAAAAAAGCGTGTATTTTTTATTTGTTTATGTTATAATTTGAATTGAAAAGGGATATGCGTCAACATATCCCCGTACAGAGCCGTTAAGACGGTGGCAGTTTCTAATGATTTATTAAATAACCATCTTCACTCGCCAAGTGGAAAGATGGTTATTTTTCTTGTTTATCGTTCGAGTTACGAATGGCTAGCACTAATGATGCAAATGCAATCATCAGTACCAGCGCCTCATACACCGACACGGCTAACTCCTCTCTAGGAGGAGAACCTGAATAAACATAGGCGTCACCCCCTTAGTAGGGATTTCGCCACCATCTTCACTTCTCTGCTCGTTTAATTTAACACGAAACGAGTTCTTTTTCCATTTTTATTTAACCTTTTGATCAAGCTCCAAATTCACGCCAAGAACATTTACAACAGGTTCCCCCATAAATCCTAACGCACGGTTTTCCGTGTTATTTTTTATGATTTTTTCCACAGCAGACGGGGACATATCGCGCGCTTTCGCGATTCTATCCAACTGGTATTCCGCCGCAGCGACCGAAATGTTCGGATCCACACCACTTGCAGAACTTGTGACTAAATCAATCGGAATTTGTTTTGTATTCGCTGAATCGAGCTTATGGAAAAAAGCCACACGCTCCGCAACTAATTTTTCCTCTTCTGAACTTGATGGATTCAAGTTGGAGGGCGAACCGCTATCAGGGCGACCAATTAAATATTTTGCTTCTGTAAAGTTTTGACCAATCAACTTGGAACCTTTATTTCCTTCTATTATACTGCCATTTGCTTTGTTTTGGAAAGCAGCTTGTGCAACAAGCGTTACGACGGCCGGGTAGAGGACGCCGCACACAATTGTTAGGGCAGCAAACACGACCAGTGCCTGTCTAAAAAGTGGTTTCATTTCCATCGCCTCCTATGAAATACCAATAAACGTTAAAATCAAATCAATCAACTTAATCGCCACAAATGGCGCTATGAGTCCGCCTAACCCGTAAATCAAAAGGTTGCGTCCAAGTAATTTTTGCGCCGGCATCTCCGTATATTTCACGCCTTTAAGCGAAAGAGGAATTAAGAAAATAATAATCAGAGCGTTATAGATTATCGCGGATAAAATCGCCGTTTTAGGGCTCGTTAAGGCCATGACGTTTAGCGCCGCTAGCTCCGGATAAATGCCGTAAAACAGGACGGGAATAATCGCGAAATATTTGGCGATGTCGTTCGCTACACTAAATGTCGTGAGCGCTCCCCGCGTCATCAAAAGCTGCTTGCCAATGCGAACGATGTCGATCAGTTTGGTCGGGCTCGAATCTAAATCCACCATGTTCCCCGCCTCTTTTGCTGCCTGCGTTCCCGAATTCATTGCCACTGCAACATCTGCTTGCGCAAGCGCTGGGGCGTCATTTGTGCCGTCACCGGTCATCGCAACAAGGTGGCCTTCTTGCTGGTAGCTCCGAATTAAATCGAGTTTCGCTTCTGGTGTCGCCTCCGCCAAGAAGTCATCCACCCCCGCTTCCGCTGCAATTGCAGCCGCAGTCATTGGGTTATCCCCGGTAATCATAATCGTTTTAATCCCCATTTTCCGAAGGTCAACAAAACGCTCTTTGACGCCATTTTTAACGATATCTTTTAAGAATATAACGCCTAGCACTTGCTTGTTTTTAACGACGACAAGCGGAGTTCCCCCGACATTCGCTACTTTTGAAACGAGTTCGTCGCATTCATCTGGATACGCGCCACCAATTTCCTGCACATATTTTTTTACCGCGTCTGCGGCCCCTTTTCGAATCGCGTCATTCGCGTAATCAATGCCACTCATACGCGTTTTAGCTGTAAACGGAATAAATTCTGCTTGCGTCCCGCTAAAATCACGCCCGCGAATATCAAACCTTTCTTTAGCCAAAATAACGATACTTCGTCCTTCAGCAGTTTCGTCAGCGAGTGAGGAAAGTTGCGCTGCATCTGCAAGATCACGTTCGCTTACGCCTGTTACAGGTAGGAACTCGCTTGCACGACGGTTTCCGAGTGTAATTGTCCCAGTTTTGTCGAGTAGTAAAACGTCCACATCACCAGCCGCCTCGATTGCCCGACCGCTCATCGCAAGTACATTCGCTTTATTTAAGCGGCTCATGCCAGCAATTCCAATGGAAGAAAGTAGCGCGCCAATGGTTGTTGGTGCCAGACAGACGAGCAGTGCGACAATGTTTGTCACCGAAACGGCCGAGCCATTTCCTGCTAGTTTGCTGGAAAAATCGGAAAACGGAAGTAAAGTCACCGAAACGGCTAGAAAAATAATCGTTAGCGTCACGAGTAAAATTTGTAGCGCAATTTCATTCGGTGTTTTTTTCCGCGCGGCGCCTTCTACCATCGCAATCATCTTATCTAAAAAGCTTTCACCCGCTTCTGTCGTAATTTCAATGACAAGCGAATCCGAAACTAGTGTTGTGCCGCCTGTCACGGCGCTTCTGTCGCCACCAGATTCCCGAATCACGGGTGCCGATTCACCGGTAATCGCGCTTTCGTCCACCGAAGCCGCACCAAAAATCACTTCGCCGTCCATCGGAATTTGCTCACCAGCTTCGACAATGACCACATCGCCTTTTTTCAAAGTATTGGATAAAACTTCGGTAAAGTCTTCGTGGTTATCAGCCGATTTCAACTTCCGCGTCAAAACATCTTTCCTAGCACTCCTTAAACTATCCGCCTGTGCCCGGCCGCGGCCTTCTGCAATCGCCTCCGCAAAGTTGGCGAACAAAACGGTGAACCAGAGTACCATCGCAATGACAAATGTGTACCACCGCGCTTCATCACCAATATTTATGAACGTTAAAAAATATAAAATGGTCGTTAAAACGGCGCCAAGATAAACGACAAACATGACTGGATTTTTAACTTGAATTTTAGGCGCAAGTTTTCTAAAAGATTGCTTTGTCGCGTCCATATATACATTTTTTTGACTGATTTCTTGTTTCATTTTTACTCACCCCTATTTTGTAGTGAAGAAGTCGGCAATTGGACCAAGCGCCAAGCTTGGCAAGAAACTTAAAGCGCCGACTAAGAAAATTACGCCAATTAAAAGGCCAACAAACAACCCTGTATCCGTTTTTAGCGTGCCACTGCTTGCTGCAACAGGCTTTTTCTTCGCCAAATTTGCCGCTAAGAATAGCGCAGCGACAAGCGGTAAGAAACGCACAATGAGCATGATGGTTCCGCCAATCAAATTCGTAAAGGTCGTATCGGCCGAAAAGCCTCCAAACGCACTCCCATTGTTATTTCCCATAGAAGTAAAAGCGTATAAGATTTCCGAAAAGCCGTGCGCGCCGCTATTTGTCAGCCAACCCGTAGCACTTGGCATCATCACCGCAAACATCGTGCCGAAAAGCGTGAATAGTGGCGGCCCAAGGATAATCAGACAGACCATTTTCATATCATAAGGTTCGATTTTCTTGCCTAAGTACTCCGGAGTCCGCCCGACCATAAGTCCTGCAATGAACACGGTCAAAATGACAAAAGCAATCATCCCGTAAAGCCCGCTACCAACTCCGCCAAAAATCACTTCCCCGAGTTGCATTAAGAACAGCGGTATAAAGCCTCCGAGCGGCGTCAGACTATCGTGCATCGCGTTCACTGAGCCATTCGATGCCGCCGTAGTTGACGTTGCAAAAAGTGACGAATCCGCAACCCCAAAACGCGCTTCCTTGCCTTCCATATTCCCCGCACTCACGTCTACACCAGCGTAATTTGGAACAGTTTGATATTCCGCCGCCGTGATGCCAACAAGTGCCACCACAAAAACAATTATCATGGTTAAAAATAGGGTTTTTCCTTGCCCCCGCTCTTTAACCGCATGACCGAACATAAAAACTAGCGCCGCTGGGATAATTAAAATCGCCAGCATTTCGAAAAAATTCGTAATTGCCGTAGGATTTTCAAACGGAAACGCCGAATTGGTTCCGAAAAACCCGCCGCCATTTGTCCCAAGCTGCTTAATCGCAATCTGACTCGCCGCTGGTCCCATCGGAATGATTTGACTTACCCCGTCCTGAAGCGTCGTCTGAACACTGTAGCCCGATAAATTTTGCACAACGCCACCAGAAACTAAAATTATCGAAAGCACGATTGATAGCGGCAACAGCACATAAAGCGTGATCCGCGTCAAATCTTGCCAAAAGTTACCTATAGTATGTTCCTTTTTTAAAATAAACCCACGAATTAATGCGAATAAAACGGCAATACCAGTTGCTGCCGACACAAAATTCTGCACGGTCAGCCCCATCATTTGCGAAAAATAGGACAACTGAGTTTCCCCCGCATAGGCCTGCCAATTCGTATTTGATACAAAACTCGCCGCCGTGTTAAACGCAAGCCCAATTGACATCCCTTTCATATTTTCTGGGTTAAGCGGCAAAAATCCTTGCATCATTAAAATGGCCATCAAAAAAACAAACCCAATTCCACTAAAAATTAACACCGAAAGAGCATATTTTTTTGGCGACATACTCGCCGTACTATTTTCACCCATCCCTTTATAAATCCACGTTTCAACTGGTTCAACAACACGCGATAAAAAAGTATGCCGGCCTTGCATTACCGCATACATATAACGTCCAAGAGGAATCGCCAGACCAATTAAGACAACAATGAAAATAACGTCTTTTAATATCGCTTGACTCATAAGTCTTCACCTCGGAATAAAACGTAAAATAAATACGCCATCAAAATAAGGGCTAGCACACCTAGAACACCAATGACCACGCTCATTTTTCTCAACTCCTTTTTCTATCCTAATCCTATCAGTTAAGGTATAAAGACGGTGTTAAATCAATTTATTAGGGTATAAAGATTTTGTAAAGGGGGTAGTCTGTGTAAAGTTTACACACATCACACACATTGTGTACACATTTCTACAGAATGAAAACGTTATTATATAGCGGTTTCATAGTTTCAAAAAGTTGGCACGGTTTTTGCATATATTATAACTATAAGAATTCAACCTATAGGAGGGTTTACAATGAAAACGATTATGTTAGTATGCTCCGCTGGTATGTCCACTAGCTTGCTTGTAACTAAAATGGAAAAAGCTGCTGAAGCGGAAGGTATGGAAGCAAAAATCTTTGCTGTTGCTGAAGCGGAAGCTGATAAGCACTTAGATGAAATCGATGTTTTACTACTTGGTCCACAAGTTCGTTTCTTAGAAGGAAACATGAAGAAAAAATTAGAGCCAAAAGGTATTCCACTAGGCGTGATTAACAGCATTGACTACGGAATGATGAAAGGCGACAAAGTTTTAGAACAAGCTAAAGAGTTAATGAAATAATTTTGTTAGCAAAGGGGCAACCCTTACTATAAATTAATGGTTCTTTTAAAGGCCACAAAAAAGGAGATTTTTTAAATGAATGGTTTTATTGCATTTATGGAGAAGCACTTCATTCCATACGCAGCTAAAATCGGTGCACAACGTCATTTAGTAGCCGTGCGTGATGGTTTCATCGCGACAATGCCACTAATGATTCTCGGTTCGTTCGCCGTACTAATTAACAACTTACCAATCCCTGGTTATATCCCGATGATGAATAACATTTTTGGGGAAGGAAAATGGCAAGCCTTCGGTGGTAACATTTGGGCTGGTACTTTCGCTATTTTAGGTCTTTTTATTGCTTTTACAGTAGCTTACAACCTTGCCAAATCTTATGACAAAGATGCTTTATCTTCTGGTGTCGTATCTGTAGCTTCTTTCTTTGCAATCGGCGCTGGATTCGTTACCGTTACTGACGGGGCTGGAAGTGTCGCGGGTCTTGGATCTGCTGGTTTATTCTTAGCACTTATTATTTCTTTAATTTCAACTGAAATTTTCACTCGTTTAAGTGGAAACTCAAAACTGATTATCAAAATGCCTGAAGGGGTTCCACCAGCAGTTGCTCGTTCATTTGCTGCATTATTCCCTTCGATGATTACCGTTTCAATTTTCGCTTTAATTACAGCTTTCTTCCAAGCTGCAGGTATTACAGATTTAGTTGGCGAATTCTACAAACTTGTTCAAGAACCATTCATGGGTCTTGCTAACTCGTTGCCAGTTGCTTTACTATTAGCATTTATTTCTTCATTCCTATGGTTCTTTGGTTTGCATGGTGCAAACATCATCGATCCATTTATGCAAACAATTAACGTTCCTGCAATCGAAGCTAACGTAAAAGCTCTAGAAGCAGGCGACAAAATCCCTTATATCGTTAACAAACCTTTCTTCGATTCTTTCGTAAACTTAGGTGGTACAGGGGCGACTCTAGGTCTTATCATTGCGATTTTCCTAGTAGCTCGTAAACATAAAGCTTACATGACAGTATCTAAATTATCTGCTGCACCAGGTGTGTTCATGATTAATGAACCGATGATGTTTGGTTTACCAATTGTGTTAAACCCAATCTTCTTCATTCCTTATATCTTGACACCAATGATTCTTGTAACAATTGCTTACTTTGCAACTGTACTTGGACTTGTTCCAGCTGCAACAGTTATCACACCTTGGACTACTCCGCCAATTATTGGTGGTGCCTTAGCAACACAAAGCTTGTCAGGTGGTATTTTAGCCGCAGTGAACTTAGTTGTCGCTGTTATTATCTACCTTCCATTCGCGAAAATGGCTCAAGTTCAAGAGCTTAAACGTGAAAAAGAGGCTGCTGCTGAGGAAGCAAAATAATTTCAACTTGAACTCTACACTTTAAGGACGTGTTGAACATGAATTCTGAAAATCTAGAACAAACAATTATGGGGCTAATCGTTTTTGGTGGTAATGCTAAAAGCGATGCAATGCTCGCAATTGATGCCGCTAAAAAGGGAGATTTCGATAAAGCTGACGAGCAAATTAAACTTGCCGAAGACGCTTTACTCGAGGCTCATCATTCTCAAACTGCTTTAATCCAAGGTGAAGCTCGTGGTGAAAAAACAGAAGTATCACTACTTCTTGTTCATGCTCAAGACCACTTAATGAACGCTATCACTTTCAAGGATTTAGCAAAAGAAATTGTTGAGTTATATCGTACAAAATAAGGTAAGAAAAGAAGCAAGCCAACTGGCTTGCTTCTTTTTAATTTATCGAACTTAAAAATCATCTTCCATTTGATCGACCGGCGCCACATATTGATAAACACCTTGTTTTCCCGCTTCAATAATTTGATTCGCTAACACGTTTAGCGGTAAGCTCTCTCGGTTTATAAATGCTTCTAGCAGTAGCGGTATATTCACGCCCGTTACAAGTTCTGTCTGACTAAAATTCAGAAGAAGCGTGACTAGCACATTAAAGGGGGTGCCTCCTTTTAAATCAGTGAGGAATAAAACGCCTTCTTCTACATTTAAATTGCTGATTTCCTGCATGATTTTGCTTTGTAGGTTTTCAGGCGTTTCTCCCACTTCGAATGGGACAAAACTGGTATTTTTCTGCGTGCCGCAAATCATTTCCGCTGAGCGAATTAATTCTTCTGCGGCATTCCCGTGCGTGCAAACAAAAATTGCTGTCATTTTCAAAACCGCCTTTTTAATAGTCTAATTGACGATAGTAGCGTCTGATTTCCATTGGATGGCGATTTAAACGCTCGATATGCACATCAATTCGGTTGTTTACAGCATGAATGATGAACGGGGATAAGATGCCTCTGAATTTTTCTGAAATGCCAGGCAAAGCGTAGTCTTTTGCATCGATGATTGTATAGTTGCCGCAAATTTGTGGAATAAAACGGGCGACTCGTTCACTTAATGCGCGCTGGCTATCTTCGGTTACATAAATCGTTACAGGTGTATCACGCTCAACAATTTCGAACATGCCGTGGAAAAATTCATGCGCCTCAATTGATTTCGTTTTAATCCAGTGCTGCTCTTCCCAGTAACACATGGCGTAGGAATACGTTGCGCCCCACTGGTTCCCGGCGCCTACAAAATAATGAATGTCATCGCGATGGTGTTTTTCGGCAAATTCACGCCCAAATGCGTCGGCGGATTTTTCAATTTCAACAATGCCTTTTGCAAAATGTTGATCCATTTCATTATAAAACTCGTCATACTCGGCAAACTCGCCAGCCAAATGCATAAAGCGGTCCCCCACCATGAAGAATTTCAATTGTTCGTTTAGCGGATAGGAAATTAAATGGTCAACAAGCGAAGCTAGTTCCGCATCGGCTTTATCAATGAAACCAAGAACCGTTGCGCCAAGCGCGTTACACTTTTTGACGGCTTGCACAACCTCTTCTGTGCTACCTGTGACCGATGAAACCACAACAAACGTATCTTTCGTCACTCGCTTATTCCCTGTCGTTAGAAACACGGCGGCGTTTTCATAAAAAGTTTCAAGCTCCGTTCTCTCTTTCATGTGCACAACCGCCTGCATAGCTGACGCGTAAGTGCCTCCAATACCTAACCAGCATATGTTACTAAAGCCTCGGTTAAAGACATGATCAATAACCTCATTAATTTGCGGACGTAATTTTAACGCCCCCTCCATATTTTTTAATACTTTTCCTTCGTCAAATTTTAGCATTGCTAGTCCTGCCTTTCTCTTCAAATTTTCGATTTTGTAATTGTGTCAAATTCCGGGAATGCGGATTTTTCCAAATTGATGCCCTTTTCCTGCGACACTTTAAACGCGAGCAGATGAACAGGCACCGTCATAAATAGCGAGGCGAGTAGTTCCTCTGTTTGAATGTCCAGCGCTAAATCTCCACGTTTCGCTTTGTCCCCATTCGCATAAATGGTCTCTACACGCGAAACATGTCCTTGCAAAAACTCCTTCAATTTATCCGCGCGTTCCAAAAGTATCCCTTCCGGTTCCAAGAAAATCACATAATCATCTGCAGATAAACCAATATATGGTCCGTGCATGTATTCTTCTAACTCTTTGCCAAACGCCGTAATTCGAATGGTTTCGGTTACTTTTGTTTCTCCTTCGCGCGCTACACCATACGTGCTTCCGTAGCCAATAAAGAAAATTCGGTTCGCCTTTAACCATTCAGGCGTGCGTTCGTCTACCCATTTGGTCGCTTTCGTGATAAGCGCTGGCAATTTGGTAGCGATTTTTTGCATTTCAGCCAAATCAAATTCATATTGTTCGGTCGTTACTTTTCCAGTTGCTAATGCCATTTCAAGCGCCAGTAAATTCAAGATGAGAATCGTCGCGCTGTAGCCTGCCGTCACATATGGCATTTCTTCAATGCCCATGCCCATTTCAATGACGTGCTCAGCCGCTTTTGCGATTGGACTAGTCACATCACTTGTCACCGTAAAAATTGTACCGCCTCGTTTTTGAATTTCTTCCACAAGATGGATGGTAGAATAACTATGGCCGCCTTGCGAAATCGCCACATATAACGTATTTTTATCCAAATGAAGCATGTAATTTCCAGAAATAGACGGCTCTTCTATATAAACGGGTATACCTAGTTTCGCGCTCATATAAAGTTGTGCCCCGAAAGCCGCATTCGAACTTGATCCTGTAGCAAAAATGACGATGGAATGATACGTTTTATGCTCCATTTGAATGATTTCTGCTAAAATTTGTTTGCGATTTCGCATAATATTTGTATATATTTCTGGTTCTGCATGAATATAATGTTCCATATTTTTCATTTTTTCACCCGCTTTATTTTAATAATCCTGTAAAGGCTCCTAAAATTCCAATTCCTGCGATTAAAAGGAGTATCCAATGCGCTTTAAGTCCTTTTTTATCTAGCCAAAAGATGAAGAAAGTGAAGCCAAGCGCTAGAATCCCTGGAACAATGCCATCAAAAATACTTTGAATACTGACGGCTTCTTTTCCCGTACCGAATTTAAACGGCATATTTATGCTTACCATGGTGGCTACCATCGCGCCAACAACACCTAACCCAATAATGGACGCGCCATAAGATAATTTATCCATTAAACCTGTCTTTTGGATTTTCTCAATAAAGTTAGCTCCAATATTATAGCCGACAAACAAACCGTAATAACGAGTCAGAATAGCCGGAATATTGAAAATAAGAAGGAACAGAATGGGGCCTAAAATATTTCCCTGCAGGGCAAGTGAAGTCCCGATTCCCGTTGCAATAACGCGTAATGTTCCCCAAAAGAACGAGTCGCCAATTCCGCTTAATGGGCCCATGAGCGCCACTTTAATATTATTAATGGAGTCTGTGTCAAAATCTTTTTCTTTGGCAGCTTGTTCCTCCATCGCGATTGAAATCCCTAGCGGAAATGTAGAGAGCCACGGTGTGACGTTATAAAACTCTAAATGCCTTTGATAAGAAGCGATTTTTTGATCTTTGTCATTTTTAAAAATCTTATTTAGTGCTGGTAACATTGAAAATCCGTAACCGAGATTTGATTGCCGCTCATAGTTCCACGACCATTCCATTGTGAATGAGCGCCAGAAAACTTTCATCAAATCTTTTTTAGTGAGTACATCAGAATTCTTCATCTTCATAGTTAATCCCCCCATCATTTGCAAGAGCTGGTTTTGTCTGGTCATTTTTTGGCGAATTATCATTTTTGAGTGTCGCATAGCCAGTTAAAATTAGCGCTAAACAAGCGGCAAAAATCGCAACACCAGTAACAGGTACTTTTAAGTAAACGGCTAAAGCAAAACCGAAAACAAAGAATACCGCATTCTTTTTATTAATCATTAGTTTAAGTAGTAACGCGAAACCGTAAGCTGGAAGAAGTCCTGTCGCAATCCCTAGACCCGTAATAACAAATTGCGGAATAGCATCAAGAACCGTTTGAATAACAGGGCTCCCGACAAGGTAAGAAACCGCGACGATAATCCCTATCGGCAAGTTAATGGATAAGAAGCCTCCCAGAAGCTGCATTCGACTTATCCCACTGGAATTCCCCTCCAAAGCATAGCGGTCAGCTTTATGCACAAAATAAGGTAGAACAAAGATAAAACAGAGATTTTTTACGACTAAAACAAGGGAAGCGATTGGAATCCCCAGCGCTAATGCTACCGCTGTGCTTTCCCCAGTCGCTATCGCAAAAGCAGTTCCTAAGATGCTGCCTGAAATAATCTCCGGCGGAATCGACGCACCGATGGAAAAGGAACCAACAAACGCTAATTCTAAAGTGGCTCCCATAATGATGCCCATCTGAACATCCCCCATAATAAGACCTGCGAGCGTACATGTTACAAGTGGCCTTGATAGCATGGATGAACCAAATAAGTATTCTCCATTTGCAAGCATTGCAACCAGTGCCAACAAAATTGCTGTTACAATATTTTCCATAATTTAGCCCTTCTTTCTAAGTTTATGCCTCAAAAGTGACTTTCTTTTCGTTCGGTACTTGTTGGATAAAAATGTCAATATTCCGTTTTTTCAAATCGTTCAAGCGCTCAACTTCGTTCGCCGTCAGATTTACCGCCTTAGAAAAATTGGTCGTGCCTTCTCGCTGCTTCGTTCCACCTAAATTCAACATTGGAATTTTGCCATTTGTGCCTTCGATTAGTTTGTAAGCGTCTTCAACCGATTCCACTACAATGAGCAAGTTATACTTGTCTGTGACTCCGGAATTAATAGCTTGGACACTCTCTTCTATGCTCTTCATTACTAACTTCGCCGCTTCAGGTTTAGCCAAACGAATGGCAGATTTTCGAAAATCATCTGCGGCAACGCTATCATTGGCGACCAATATCGTGTTTACGTCTAGTGCATTAAACCAGGATACCGCTACTTGTCCATGAAGCAAGCGGTGATCCACTCGTAGAAATTGAATCATTTTTTCTTCCTCCTTAGTTAAAATCGACTACATATTTGGTTGACTGGGCATCTTCATAACGATTTTGAATGGCAATGGGCACTCCGTTTTCTGCAAAAAACAGGCTACTTAATTTGAATACGGGGGCATTTTCTTGCACATGCATTGATTTTATTTGCTCATTACCGGCTAAAATAAGTTGAAGTTCCTGCTCAAGCTCAAACAATTTATATTTACCTGAATTGACAAGCTCTATGACATTAATAATTTGAAAATCATTCGCTTGTAAATTAGGATATAAACGCATTGGTAAAACAAGTATGTCTAGCGTTGTTGCGCGCTCATTTTTTTGAGTAAATTTAATGTAATAAATAAGCTCATTTTCCTTAACACCTAATTTTGCCGCATAAAACTTCCCTGCTTTACGCACATAAAAGTCTTTTATTTCCTTTTTCGAGTCCTCATTGGTGTTATTTTTCATAACACCTGTCATCTCTAGAATGTTTTGCGCGGTTAATTTTGGCTGCACATAAAGTCCGACACCATTTTTTCGCATAACAAGCCCTTCATTTACAAGTAAATCCACCGCGCGGCGAATCGTAGTTCGGCTACTCGAAAAAATGTCCTGCAATTCCGTTTCATTTGGCATTAGCATTCCCGCTTTATATTCATCGCGATTAATTTTTTCTTTTATTTCTTGCGCGATTTTCTCAAAAAGTGGCTGTTTTACGCCCATCTTCACTCATCCTCCAAGTAATCAAAAATATGTTTCGCGTTGATTTTATATTTAATTTGATTACCAATAAGATACTGTTTACTATATTCCACTGGCTCATCATTTTGGTCGAACGCCTTACTCACAACCTCGAAAAGCGGCGTTTCAAGCGGGACTTTCAAGCTATCTGAAAGCTCCTCGTCCGCCGACACAAAGCGCAACTCTTCTCGCCCGTAGGTTGGCCGCGTTTTAAATTCCTTTTCTAAAACATGGTAGAGCGATCTATTGTTAAAATCGATTGCCGCAATACCCGCAAATCGCCGAATATCTACGTACGATATTTCGAAAGAGAACGGCCTTCCAGAAACCTCCCGCAAACGAATTAATTTGAAAATCGGCTGATTTAAATCGAGTCCAAGAAATTGGTTGACTTCAGGAACCCCGTTCGCTACTTCATTTGAAACCACTGTAATGATTTGCTCACCGGGGAGCTGGCTACTCATTGAATTCATTTTCAAAATATTAATGGTTTGTTTCGTGTTGATGACCATGCCTTTGCGATTTCTTTTTTGCACGATGGCCTCTTTTTCAAGCGTATCAAGCGTCCGCCTGAGCGTTGTCCGGCTTACGCCTAGCTCTGTTTCAAGCGCGCGTTCCGATGGCATATCGATTTCACCACTAGCTGTTTTTTCTTGCACAAGAAACCGCAACTGCTCCTCGCTTTGAATAGCCGGCGATATGTCTTTGTACTCCATGGCGACACCTCCTAAAAAGATACAGCTAAATATATTTTTAATACCAACTTCATTGTAATCGCTTGCATTTTATTTGTCAATAGCTTTTCAAAAAAAGAAAGTATCACGGAGATACTTTCTTTTTTCGCCTTTCTAACGGGAGCGCTTCATATTTTATTTTGTAGAGCGAGTAAAAATGTGTTTTGTTTTGGAAGCCGACTTGTTCGATAATAGCGTTAATGGGGATGTTCGTTGTTTCGATTAATAAATTGGCGGCGAAAATTTTTTGTTTGTTAACAAGTTCGGTGAATGTTTGGCCTGTTTTCTTTTTAATGACATTGCTTAAATAATTTTTATTGTAGCCGAGCGTATCAGCAGCTGTTGTAAGCGTTATATCACGGTATTCTTTTTCAATTAAGTGTAGCGTATTAAGCGCTACGTTGTCCGTTTCCGAGTGCAAACTGCGCACCTCATCCGACAAGTAAGTATCACATTTGCGGACGAGCTCGGTAAATAAAATCGGCAAGTATAGTGTGATAATTTTGGTTGAAAATTCTTCATCACGAAAATATTCGGTTATAATTTGATCTAAAATTTGCTGGATGTGCGGGATATTGGCGCTTTTGAAGATAATATATTTTTTCATACGGTTGCCAGAAACGCTGGAGTTTAACAAAAAATCATACACGAGACTGTTTTTCTTCTTTATTCCGGTCAGCCACTCTAGGTTAATATTTTTATCCCGAAAAAGAATGTTGATCAAAATATCCTCCTCGCCCATCGCTCCGATTGAGTGATGGCAACCACTGTCGAGTAGCAGAAGTTCCCCTTTGTTTAAAACTTCGGGTTTTCCTTCAATCGTTTGATGACACTGTCCGCGGAGCATATAATTGAGCTCTAAAAATTGATGAGAGTGGTTCGGATAATCGGCAAAGCGGTTATGTTTACTGATGTAAATGTCTTTATTTCGAAAAAAGTATTCATTTAGCAAATTCATATTGCCATCTTTTTCAGAAAACGATTTTTTCGGGTAATCCATGATGAAATCGCCTGTTTCTTTTTGAACCTTTTCTTTACTGTTCATGCGGTATAACCTTGATTTAATGACCTCATCCACGATGCTCACCACCTGTATATTTGATACTATTATTATAATCCTACGTTATTGTAAACGCAATCATTCAAGAATATATTATAAGTAAGCGCTTAACAAAAATACGTAGGAGGGTTAATTATGAGTACAGTTGCAAAGGAGAGCAAAAAAGGAACCATCGCGGTATCCTTAACAAATTACTTAGACTCAGGTTGTATTGTTGCAGGTGCAAGTGGCTTAACTTTATGGGCCAGCGAATTTGGTTTAGATAGTTTTGCTGTAGGATTACTAGGTGCGGTGAGTGCGAATGCGTTTGGTTCTGCTTTTGGAGCGTTAATTGGCGGTCATTTGGCCGATAAATATGGTCGGAAATTCATTTACACATACAATATGCTGGTTTACATTTTAGGTGTTGCAATCATTATGTTTGCGATGAACTTTACGATGTTATTGCTTGGATTTTTAGTTACTGGATTGTCTGTTGGGGCAGGCGTTCCCGCTTCGTGGACGTATATTTCTGAAATGGCGAACCCGAAAATTAGAGCTAGAAATATCGGCATTTCACAATTTGCTTGGTCATGTGGCCCAGCGATTATCTTTACACTTGGCATTTTAGTTTCGCCACTTGGGCTTTTTGGAAACCGCTTACTATTTTTATCACTACTTATTGTAGCTATTGTAGCTTGGTCGCTGCAACGCCGTTTAGATGAATCGAAAGACTGGGAAGCCGAGCAAGCGAAATTAAAAGCGGCGGCCACAAAACAGTCGCATCCATTCAAACACGCTTTTTCAAATATGATAAACATTAAATCGATTTTATTTTTAGTTGGCGTTTACATGTTTTGGAACTTGGTTGCTGGTGCAATGGGCTTTTTCATGCCGTTTGTTTATGAAACAGTTGGCGGACTTACAAATACGCAAGCAAACTTACTTCAAGCTGTTTTATGGATTCTAACAGCCGCAGCTACTTATTTCGGATTTGCCAAATTTGGCGACCGTGTCAGTCACAGATGGTTATTTTTCGTCGGAGCCGCAATGGCTGTTGCCTCATGGGTTGTACTTACTTATGTTGGCATGTCTTGGGTTGGTCTTTGGACGTTCGTTATCCTTTGGGGGATTTCAGCAGGCATCGGGGCGCAAGCTTTTTATGCACTTTGGTCAACCGAACTCTTCCCGACGCAGTACCGCGGCGGAGTCCAAGGCATTATGTTCTTTATCGTTCGCGGAAGCGCCGGCATTTGGTCGATTATTTTCCCAGTTATTCTCACCAACCTTGGTTTCACTGTAGCAGGAACTATCATGATTGTTTTACTCGCTATTTCGCTATTCATTGGCGTCATTTGGACACCAAATACTCGCGGGCGGACACTTGATGATATCACGGAGGAACGTTACGGCGCTTTAAACAAAAAAGAAGTGAAAGCAACTCTTGCAAAGGAAAGTGATTGATGTGAAACACTATGTAGCAGTTGATATTGGGGCATCGAGCGGGCGACTTATTTTGGGAGAAATCGCGCAAGATAAACTCGTTTTACGGGAGGTGCACAGATTTAAAAATGGTTTTACGTTCCGAGATGGTCATGACCGGTGGGAAATCGACCAATTGATTCGCGAAATTTTCGCCGGGCTTACGAAATTAAAACAAGAAGGCATCGCAGAGTGTAGCCTTGGCATTGACACGTGGGGCGTCGACTATGTTTTGATTTCAGAGGAAGGGCAGAAACTGGCCGATCCGATTAGTTATCGCGACAAACGGACCGAGGATAAAATGACCGAAATGACCGCGCTTTACCCAAAAGACTTTATTTACAAAAAAACCGGGATTCAGTTTTTGGAATTAAATACACTCTACCAATTGTACGCGGAGGACAAAAACCAAATTAAGAAGGCAGACAAAATTTTGCTCATCCCTGATTATATTGGCTACGTATTAACGGGTAAAATGGTCGCTGAAACGACGAATTCGTCTACAACACAAATGCTTAATTTGCGGGAACAATTGTTTGACGCTGAGCTTCTCGCCCACTTAAATATCGACCCGAACAAGTTTGCCAAATTGACGGATGCGGGAACGACGCTTGGCGAATTGCTTCCAAAATGGTACGACGAATTCGACATTCCAACTTGCGAGGTCATTACAGTGGCGACGCATGATACCGCTTCAGCAGTCGTTGGAACGCCGCTTACTGGTAGTAATTCCGCCTTTTTAAGTAGTGGAACATGGTCACTCCTTGGCACGGAATTATCTGCGCCCATTACAAGCGACCGCGCCTTTCAGGAAAATTATACAAATGAATGGGGCGCATACGGGACGTATCGCTTTTTGAAAAATATTATGGGTCTTTGGATTGTGCAGGAAATTGCTCGTCAGGCGGGGCATTCGATTTCGTTTGCGGAGATGGCTGAGGAAGCAAATCGTTATCCGTATTTTACGAGCGTTATTGATGTGAACGACGCCCGTTTTAACAATCCGGAAAACATGATTGCAGAAATTCAAAATTATTGTCGGGAAAATGGGCAGCCGGTGCCGGAGTCAATTGGGGAGCTGACAAACTGTGTTTATTCGAGCCTCGCCATTTGTTACCGGGACGCACTAAAGACGCTAGCTGAAATTACCGGCGAACAAGTTCAGTCGCTCCACATTGTTGGCGGAGGCAGTAATGTTGCCATTTTGAACCAATTGACAGCTGATCTTGCGGGCATTCCCGTTTACGCTGGACCAAGCGAGGCGACGGCCACCGGGAACTTATGCGTGCAAATGATAACAAAAGGCGTCTTAAAAAATATGTCTCACGCAAGAAACATCGTTCGTTCTTCTTTTCATATAAAAAAATATGTTCCAAAAACGAGCGATTTAATTTTAGGAGGGAAAATCAATGAGTGAAGTAGAAAAACGTTATGAGAGCGCAAAAAGCCGTTATGCGGCGATTGGTGTAGATACGGAGGCGGCTCTTCGGAAGCTGCAAGAAATCAAAATCTCGATGCACTGCTGGCAAGGCGACGATGTGAAAGGGTTTTTAAATCCTGGCGGCGAACTGACTGGCGGCATTATGGCAACGGGCAACTACCCTGGTGTGGCGACAACGCCGAATGAGCTCCGCGCTGATTTAGAGAAGGCTTTTTCGTTAATTCCCGGGAAACATAAAGTGAATTTGCACGCGATGTACGTGGATACGGATGAAAAAGTGGATTTAGATGAGATTGAGCCAAAACATTTTGAAGGTTGGGTGAACTGGGCGAAGGAACACGGGCTTGGACTCGACTTCAATCCGACTTTCTTTTCGCATCCGATGTTTAAAGACAATTATACGCTTGCTTCTCCTGATCAAACGGTTCGCGATTTTTGGATTGAGCACGGGAAACGTTCACGGAAAATCTCGGAATATTTCGGGCGCGAATTAGGGCAAACGAGCATTAACAATTTCTGGGTTCCAGATGGTATGAAAGACAATCCAATTGACCGTCTGACACCTCGGAAACGCCTAATGGAGGCACTTGATGAAGTTTTTGCGGAAAAATTGGATGAAAATTTCACGCAAGAATCAGTTGAAAGCAAACTTTTCGGTTTGGGCGCTGAAGCGTATACAGTTGGCTCTCATGAGTTTTATATGGGGTACGGTTTAACACGTGATAAATTAATTTGTTTAGATGCTGGGCACTTCCATCCAACCGAAGTCATTTCAAATAAACTTTCCTCCTTAGCTTTATTCAGCAAAGGGGTTATGCTCCACGTAAGCCGGCCAGTGCGCTGGGATAGCGATCATGTTGTGCTCATGGACGATGAGCTTGTCGAGATTGGCCGTGAGCTTGTGCGTAATGACTTATTGCCGATTACAAATATCGGGCTCGATTTCTTTGATGCGACGATTAACCGTGTCGCCGCCTGGGTTGTCGGCGTTCGCAACACCCAAAAAGCACTTTTAAAAGCACTCCTTGAACCGACCGCTGATTTGAAAAAAATGGAGCTTGCAAACGACTTTACATCGCGTTTAGTTTTCACAGAGGAACTAAAAGACTTTCCTTACGGGGATGTATGGAATTATTTCTGCGAGCAAAACGGCGTTCCAGTTGGGCTTAACTGGCTTACGGACGTGCGTGATTACGAAGAAAGTACGCTGTTAAAACGAAACGCAATTTTAGAACGATAGGAGTCTTAAAAATGGTGAATCAAATAGTAAACAAAATTGAAACTGCCCCTTTTGTAGAAGAAATGGTCGAAACGGCAAGCAATTTGTACCGCCTAGGCTGGGATGAACGAAACGGCGGAAATATTAGTTACTTGCTTTTCGAGGAAGAAATCGCGCCTTATTTGGATGCTAGCAAAACTATCCGCAACATTCCAATGGATTTTGATGGCAGTGCTCTAATCGGCAAATATTTTTTAGTAACGGGATCAGGCAAATATTTCAAAAATGTGCGAAAAGCGCCTAGCGAAAATATTGGTATTATCCGCGTTACAAATGACGGGAGAAGCGTAGACCTCCTTTGGGGACTTGAAAACGGAGCTGTGCCAACAAGCGAACTTCCTTCTCATTTTATGAGCCATATCGCGCGCCTCTCTGTCAACCCAAATAATCGCGTTGTCATGCACTGTCACGCGACGCATCTTTTGGCGATGACTTTCACGCACAATTTAGATGAACGCCTCTTCACCAGAACACTTTGGCAAATGTGTACAGAATGTCTGGTCGTCTTTCCAGATGGTGTTGGCATCATTCCTTGGCTTATCCCGGGGACGAACGAAATTGGCACGGCGACTTCGGAAAAGATGAAGGAAACTCGCCTCGTCGTTTGGCCGCATCACGGTATTTACGGGGCCGGCGAAACGATGGACGAAACATTCGGTCTAATTGAAACCGCAGAAAAAGCCGCGCAAGTTTACACGATTGTCCGCGCACAAGGCGACGTTTTACAAACGATTACTGATGAACAATTGCACTTGCTCGGCGAACGCTTTGGCGTCACCCCAAAAGCCGGTTATTTGAACATATAAGGAGGAATCCACATGGAACGCATCGCACAACTCATGTATTTGTACCCAGACAAGCAAGAGGAATACAAAAAACGCCACGACGAGCTTTGGCCTGAGCTTGAAGCCGCATTAAAAGCGCACGGGGCAAGTAATTACTCCATTTTTTTGGACAAAAACACCGACATTTTATTTGCGTATCTGGAGGTCAGTGATCTTTCGCGGTACAACAAAATCGCGGACACTGAAATTTGCAAAAAATGGTGGGCATACATGGCGCAGATAATGAAAACAAATGAGGATAACAGTCCTGTCACAAAAGATTTACGTGAAGTATTTTATTTAGCCTAGCGAGTTACGGGTCGCCAGTTGCGGCCCTTTCGCACATTGTTTTTTGTGATATTTCGAACAAAGGAGAGGATTTTTATGGTAAACCGCATGATTTTAAATGAAACTTCGTATTTTGGGAAAGGTGCGATTTATAAAATTGCGGATGAGGTTCAAAAACGCGGATTTCAAAAAGGCTTTTTGGTGACGGATAGCGGCCTAGTTGATGCGGGTGTGGCCAAACGCATAACGGACATTCTGGATGAACACCAATTGCCGTATACGGTTTTTGATGGCATCACGCCAAACCCTAATTTAGCGGTCGTAAACGCCGGCGTCGCTGCCCTAAAAGCGTCTGGCGCTGACTATATTTTGGCGCTCGGGGGAGGTTCCCCAATTGACGCGGCCAAAGCACTTGGCATCATTTACGCAAATCCAGAACACGCGGGCATTTTAAGCCTAGAGGGAGAACCTGGAACTAAAAACCCGAGCTTGCCAATTTTGGCTGTCCCGACAACATCAGGAACTGCTGCCGAAGTGACGATTAACTATGTGATTACTGACGAGGCCAACAACCGCAAATTTGTTTGCGTCGACCCGCACGATATCCCTGTATGCTCTTTTATTGACAGCGACATGATGATGGGCATGCCGAAAGCGCTTTGTGCCGCAACAGGAATGGACGCTTTAACCCACGCCATCGAAGGTTTTATTACAAAAGGGGCTTGGGAGCTAACCGACACCTTGCACTTAAAAGCCATCGAAATAATTAGTCACGCCCTTCCTGCTTCTGTAGACGGTGATTCAGCTGCACGCGAAAAAATGGCGCTCGGTCAATATATGGCTGGAATGGGCTTCTCAAACGTGGGGCTTGGCCTCGTTCATGGCATGGCTCACCCACTAAGCGCTTGGTATAACGTACCTCACGGAGTTGCCTGCGCCGCACTTCTTCCGATTGTGATGGACTACAACAAAGACTTTACGGGGGAAAAATATCGAGAAATTGCCCGTGTCATGGACATTCCAAATGTTGAAGCTTCCTCAATTGACGAGGTTCGCATAAAAGCCGTAGAAGCCGTGAAATCACTCGGCAAACAAGTTGGCATCCCACAAAACATCACCGAACTCGGCGTTCTAGAAACTGATTTAGAAGCCATTGCAAAAGATGCCCTTAAAGATGTCTGCACTGGCGGAAATCCGCGTGAAACTAGTTTAGAGGACATTTTATCACTTTATAAAGCGATGTTATAAAAAACGCCAGGGAGACCTGGCGTTTTTTAACTCCTCATATTCTTAATTACATGGCGAACAGCCCAAATTGGGTGGTGAAACAGCATTCTCGGACCTGAAAAGCGCATAACTTGCTTGATTTTATCGCGATAGTCGGCGCGGTAGCAATGAACACTACACTTCTCACACGTGCCTTTTTCTTCACCAAAACGGCAAAAATCCAAACGTTTCATCGCATAATTTTGCAAGTCTTGACAAGTATCGCATAAGCACGGCGTATGATGGTTTTTCTTGCAATATAGCTCAATCATTGCTGTAACCGTCTGACGTTCACGCGTGATTTTCGGTCCATTGTTCACTATTCTCATTCCCATTCGCCTCTATTTCATTAATTTATCCAAAACATTTGTTAAAAGTTCCGCATTAATCGTAATTTTAGGCGGTCTCGCATAAATCGTATCATTGACCCGCTCAACCATCGTTAATAAGATCACACTGTTTAAAACAAGGGAAATTGTTTCCGATTGTTCCGATTTCTCTTTTTCGCGCATGAATTGCTTAATTTTCTCCCCAACTTTTAGATATAAATATTCAATTATGGTCGGATTGATGAATTCCATGTCCTTACTGCCCATTTCTTTCACCGAAATAACCATAAACGCTTGGTATTTATCATAAAGAGTGAGAATAAATTCACTGGCCTCTTTTAAAAAGCTGTGACTGTCTTCAAAATCGCGCTCAAAAAAGCGATTGATTTCCTCTTGCATCATCTCAAATTGGAATTCAAGAGTCATATGAATCAAATTTTCTTTGCTTTTAAATTTTTTAAAAATGGTCGCCTCATTAATTCCCGCCGCTTCAGCGAGTTGGCGCGTAGTGGAACCTTTAATGCCATTTTGAGCAAGCATTTTAAGCGTTGCCTCCATAATTGACTCTTTCGTAATCACTTGTTTTCTCCTTCCTTGCACACAAAGCAAGTACTTACTTAACAAAAGTATAGCAGAGGATGAAATGTTGTTCAAGAGGTGTCCTCTTTTGACTAATAGTCTGCAGAATCACAGAACTGTAATCTGTTTGAAATAGCAACTGAAAGGGAAAAATGGGATAATGATAACTAAATTAGTGTACCTAGCCCGGGAAGATTTCCCTCAAAAGGAGTGACCATGTTTGAACAAAACAAGAAAAGAGAGGATTTTAGCTGCCCGCAAAAACGGACAGTTAAATAAAAAGAAAAGCGCTCTACAAACAGGAGCGAAAGTTGCAAGCTTTACAGCTATCGCAAGTACAGCTTTAGTCCCTGCGTTTTCAACTGTAGTGAGTGCAGATGAAGTCGCAAACAACAGTCAAAACGATAAGACACCTGCGAAAACATTAGAAAATCAGCGTGTCGCTACCGGAGGAAAAGAAACGGTTTCCGTTAAACCACTCGTAAGTTATTCTTCAGGCGCAACGTTTAGTAACTTTCAAAAAACGACACTAAAAAGCACAGCTTCGGTTCAAAGTTTTATCAATCAGATTAGTTTAAGTGCTTCCCAAATTGCTACTGCAAATGACTTGTATGCTTCCGTCATGATTGCACAAGCGATTCTAGAAAGCACCTACGGAACAAGCGCCCTCGGTTCAGCGCCAAATTACAATTTATTCGGCATAAAAGGCACATACAACGGACAATCCGTTTTAAAACAAACGTTAGAAGATGACGGCAATGGCAATTATTATCCTATTAACGCTCATTTCCGCAAATATCCGTCATACCACGAATCTTTGCAGGACTATGCGCGCGTCATCCGAAACGGTCCGTCATGGAACCCGAACTACTATGCCGGCGCTTGGAAAAGCAACACATCATCTTATCTCGGCGCCACCCAAGCACTGACCGGAACATACGCAACCGACACAAGCTACTCCGTCAAACTAAACAACCTGATCAAAACTTATAACTTAACTCAGTACGACACACCCGGAAGCGGAACAGGTTCAGGAAACATCGTCGGCAGTACTTATTATACTGTGAAAAAAGGCGACACCTTGTGGAGCATAGCTACGCGCCACGGATTGTCTGTCTCGAATTTAAAATCATTAAACAACTTAAAGAGCAACACCATTCACATCGGGCAAAAACTCGTCATAAAACAAGGCACACCTAGTGGTAGCAGCAATACATCGGCCACGACATACAAAGTAGTTTCTGGCGACACGCTTTGGCGAATTGCTACAAAATACAAAACGACACCCGCCAATCTTAAAGCTTGGAACGGCCTAAAATCCGATACCATTCGTGTCGGACAAGTTTTAAAAGTGAGCGCAGGTAGTACAAATACCGGCGGAAGCGGAAGTTCAACCACTGCCACGTACACCGTTAAAAAAGGTGACACACTTTGGAAAATCGCAACAGCCAACAAAACGACTGTCGCAAATATTAAGTCTTGGAATAAACTACCGTCAGACGCCATACGAGTTGGGCAAAAGCTCATCGTTTCAAAATCCGCTAACACACCGTCTAGTTCAAAACCAAGTACAGCAAGCTACACCGTAAAAAAAGGTGACACGTTATGGGGTGTTGCCTCAAAGAACAAAACTTCCGTCACCAAATTGAAGTCCCTCAACAAACTAACAAGCAACACGATTTATGTTGGGCAGAAATTGAAATTGAAATAAAAAAAGGAGTTGCGGCATCTTGCAACTCCCAAAAGTTAGACTTCTGTAGAGTGGGCTTTTCCCACTCTACTTTTTCATGTGGTAGATTGCTTCCTTTAGCAAACTTTGCCAATCAATTTGTCTGGTTCGTCTTGTTGTTTCATCGGCAACATAATCCACATCACCTTTTCCAACTAGATATTCTTGTACAATCGTTAACTTTAATTCTTTCAGGAGTTCTTCGCTACCCCTTCTATACGTCGATGCTCCCGCGTTTTAGTTGGGCGATCAATGTGCCTAAATTGGCCACCACTTTATCCGCCTGTTTGTCCAGTGCGAGAACCGCCGCCGCTTTGTTATCACTTAACTGATACTTA